>JBJHCA010000028.1:0-38244 GCA_050485785.1 Saprospiraceae bacterium
TCCCTGGATGGCAGCGGTAACGGCAGCTTCTCGGTAGGAGCTACACTAGAAGTAGCCAATAACCAGGCTGCAGGTAATTATACCGGGCAGTTTGAAGTAACTGTGGATTATAACTAAGGTGAAAGCCGGCTTAACATACCTAGTATTGGTAATTCCAATCAATCAGGGTGGTTGTCAGAATATAAAGCCGGAGATTAACCTGCACAGCACAACATCAACAACATTATCAAACGCCATGCATAAGAGTATGGCGTTTTTTTCTTGATAAAAAGTTGAGTGTGCTATCCAATGTAACAGAGCAGCCTAGATTGAAGGCTTTTTATTTAAAAAGGACTCATCAATGATACTCGCATTTTTGTGCTATTATTGTGCACATATTTAGAATACCAAATTCCGTAGCTATGAGAACAAGCGGATTTATTTTGCTAGGATTTCAATCATCATGGATGAAAATGCCGGTTTTCCTTTTGATGATCATCATGGGATTATTGATGATTGAACCGATTGAGTTGGCAGCACAGGGAGACTTGCTGATCACTCCGCGCCGTATTGTGTTTGAAGGCGACAAGCAAAGAGAGGAGATTACTTTGGCTAATACAGGTCAGGATACTTCCAGGTATACTGTTTCATTTGTACAGTACAGGATGACTGAACATGGTAGTTTTGAACAAATAATTGATCCTGATCCGGGTCAGTTATTCGCAGATCAGTATGTGCGATTTTTCCCCCGTGCAGTTACTTTGGCTCCGGGTGAAGCACAGGTAGTCCGGATGCAATTGCGTAAACCTTCTGATTTGGCACCGGGGGAGTACCGATCCCACATTTATTTCAGAGCAGTTCCTGAAGAAAGGCCTTTAGGCGAGGACGAACTTACACTCGACACAGCAGCTATAGGTATCAGGTTAACTCCAATTTTTGGCATCACTATTCCGGTAATTATCCGTCATGGGGATCTTAATGCAGAAGTTTCGATTGATGGTGTGGCATTACAATATGATGCTGAAACAGGATATTCGGTGACGATGAACCTGCACCGTACCGGTAATAAGTCAGTGTTTGGGGACCTTTATCTTTGGTTCATAGGCAGCGATGGCTTGCGTCACGAAATTGGGCTGGTAAGAGGAATCGCAGTTTATACACCCAATTCAATAAGACAATTTACTATGCCGGTACAAATGCCCGAAGGCTTGGATCCGTCTGTCGGAATGATCATGATCCGGTATTCAGGTGGCTCTGATACCGGACGAAAAGTATATGATGAAGTAGTAATTGATATACAATAAACCTAAATCTGCAACCATCAACATGCAATTATCCAGGCCGGTTGGTATCATTTTGGGGTTATTGCTTATAACCTCTACCTATATCGAGATTTTTGCTCAGGGTACACCTTTCCCCCCCCCTCGTGAACTGAAAGTCTATTCTATTCAGGGATTGAATTTCGGCAACTTTTATACCGGTGTCACAGGAGGAACTATTACAATAAGCCCAAGTGGTATGCGTACATCTTCCGGGAATGTGATATTGGCCGGCGGATATGCTCAGCAAGCAATCTATGAAGTTGAACTGCTTCCCGGGCGACAGATCCATATTATTTTGGGACAACAGGCTACACTGACCAGAATTGGCGGAAGTGGACAACTGACCATGACCATTGGTCCTTCGGATAAGGGAACTGGATTTATAACGTCAGCCCCGCATCCATTTCTGACACCGGTACAAATTGGCGCTATTTTACATGTAGGTAGTATACAGGCCAATCCATCCGGCCAATATCAGGGTGTGTTTTCCGTAACTTTTGTCCAGGAGTAAATTCAATTTTTTCATGAAAATTGGTTCATCCATTGGATACCTCGCCTGCAAGCTTAAAGATGTTAACTTCAACCGGATAAAAAATTGTCTGGCTACCTTTGCATGGGTTTTTCTGATTGCGCTGCAAACCTATGCATTCCCGGTAAATACAATGACACAGCACTGGGATGATGAGTATGAGGAAATTGCTGTATTTGTGCGTATCCCCCGGATAGGTGGTTTTGAAATCCAGGCTGTGTTTTCCTATGAAACTGAGAAACTGTATTTGCCGGTTACAGATCTTTTCAATTACCTCAAGATCAATAACCGTCCCTCCGCTGATCAAACCCTAATCAATGGTTTTTTAATAGATGAAAGTAAGCAGTATTCCATACGTTATGATGATCGGGTGATTACCGTGCAGGGAGTTACCTATAAACTTCCGGATGACGCCCTGTTGAGAACCGATTTTGGTCTGTTTTTGGTTACGGACTGGTTTGGTCGTGCTTTTGGGCTGCACTGCAATTTTAACTTCAGGTCACTCTCAGTGGAAATCAACACTGACATGGAATTGCCTGCAGTAAGGGAAATGCGGCTTGCTCAGATGCGAAAGAACCTTGAACGACTGAGAGGGGAGGTTGCCGTGGATACCACTTACCTCAGAAATTACCATTTTTTCAAGCCGGGAATGATAGAATGGAATGTTTTGGGCAGCCAAAGTAATGCCACCGATGATGATTACCGGTTTAGTCTGGGTTTGGGAACGGAACTGTTGGCCGGAGAAGCCAGCGCATATTTTTTGTACTCCACCCGTGACGGATTTGACTGGAGAAATCAGCAATATCAGTGGAGGTATGTTAATAACCACAATCGCTTTGTCCGTCAGATTCAAGTTGGCAAATTGAGAAGTGCAACCATTTCCAGTATTTATGAGCCCGTCCATTCGGCTGTGATCACAAACCGAAGCACAGGTTACAGAAGCTCATTCGGCTATTTTACCTGGAGCGATCATACTGAACCTGACTGGACCGTAGAAGTGTATATTAACAATGTATTGGTAGATTATACCCGGGCTGATGCGTCGGGTTTTTTTAGTTTTGAAATCCCGCTTATATACGGAACTTCAGAGGTTGTACTCAAGTTTTACGGCCCTTATGGAGAAGAGCGAATGGAAGAACGGGTGATCGACATTCCGTTTAACTTTCTTCCTGCCGGAGAGGTGGAGTACGTCATAACCGGAGGGATGGTACAGGATGGCAACGACAGCAGATTGGCCAGAGCAGAGGTCAATGCAGGGTTGAGCAGATTCATGACTGTTGGCGGGGGAGTTGAATATTTCAGCCAACTACAAAATACCCCGTTCATTCCTTTTTTCAATACTTCAGTAGTGCCTTTACCGGGGCTGATGTTCAATGGCGAATACGCCCATGATGTCAGAACTAGGTTGATACTCAATTACCGGCTGGGCAGCATGGCTACCATCAGCCTTGATTACTCCCTTTACAGTGAAGAGCAGGAGGCTGTTGTGTTCAATTACCTTGAAGAAAGAAGAGCAGTGATAACCTTTCCGGTGAGGATGAGAAACTTCCGGCTACTCAACAGAGCGGGGATAAGGCAAAATGTTTATGAGCAGTTAACTTACAACAGTTTGGAATGGGTGATTTCGGGAAATTACCGCATACTCAGTGCAAATTTAGCTACGCACTTCAACTGGCTTTCTGAAAGGCAACCCTATATCGTATCCAATTTTGGATTGTCATTGAGGCTGCCGGCAGGCTACACGCTTCGAACTACAACCCAGTATGACTGGGAAAATCATACAGTATTGTCAGTTCGGGCCGAAATGGAAAAGCGGATCAGAAACCGGGGTGCTGTTACGGCCATGTTTGAAGAGAACCTGCGCGTGGCACTCAGAAGTGTAAGCCTGGGATTCAGGTATGACTTATCATTCAGTCAGATCAATGCATCAGTGCGGTATGGCAATACCGGAGAGTGGTTTACTGCACAGGCCGCAAGAGGCAGTATTGCATTGGGCAGTGGCAACCGGGTGATCCACACAGACAACAGAGGAGTGATAGGCAGGGGAGGACTTTCCATCATCCCGTTTCTCGATGTCAATCACAATGGTGTAAGGGATGAGGGAGAACCACTTGTAAAGGGACTTGGAGTGCGTCTAAATGGTGGGCGCTTGCTGCGGAAATACGAAGACGGAATTATCAGAATTGCAGAACTGGAGCCCTATGCTTCATACCTGCTGGAGTTGGACGATATTGGTTTGGAAAATATTGCCTGGAGAATCGATAACAAAGTGCTGAGTATTGAGATTGATCCCAATCAGTTTAAACGCGTCTATATACCGGTACTACCAATGGGTGAAGTCAATGGTATGGTTTATCTCGAAACCGAACAGAGTATGCGTGGGCTTGGCCGTATTCAGGTACACTTTACAAGGATTGAGGATGAATTCAGCAGATCGGTTTTATCCGAATCCGATGGGTTCATTACTTATCTGGGTCTTCCTCCGGGAAAGTACAGGGCTACAATAGACGCTGAGCAACTTGAACGGTTGAGTATGTCCTCATATCCCGAATATGTTGAGTTTGAAATTGAGGCCTTAGAGATAGGAGATATTGTAGATGACATCGAGTTCACTCTCACCCGAGTTTCTTCTGAATAAAAAGTTTGCCACATTTTGATGATATAACTCTTTGTTTCCGCAAAGCGGAAAAGGAGGCATGATTTTTGCTATTTACCGAGTGTATAGTTGTTGATCAGGCAGGAATCAATGATAACCGGATTAGGGGCATTATTCAGCTTGAAGAGAATCAACTTACCTCAACCCGCATCACTTTAGTTCGTGGTATTTAACAGAGGCAATTGGTTTTCTGCAACGTATCGTTCAGGTCAAATGAGATTTGAAGGGATTGAAAAAAAAATAAACTTTTTCAGACTTTCTTATCCCAAAAATGGCTTTTGGCATGATAGTTGCTATTAAATAACTGACTTTGGATTGGGGCTAATTATTGATTTCAAACCCTTATTCAATTAATTGTCGCACGGAATAATACCCGGGAATAATTCGGTATAACCGAAAGAGCCCGTTCAGACTTAAGAACTGAAGTATTAGTGTGACACAAAAACTTAGGCAATAGGTTTATTTTATATTCCATTTTCTAACGCCATGCCATCAAGCATGGCGTTCTTTATTTCCGGACATCGGTAAATAGCCTTCGTTTCACCTTAACATACATTTCAAAAGGTAATACCTTTTAAAGGAACTGAAGCCTGTTTTAGGTAGTTAAGTTACTCCAACAAAAAGTTATGTAAAAAGAAAATACCCCAGAGCCAAAATACCCGGACCATTTTAAACTTGTACAAGAGCAAAAAAACAAAGTTGTTGCGAACTATTGAACTCAGGCTCCGGAACGAAGCTGTTCCAGGTGGTGCTCCAGTTCCATATCGCCGCTTATGAGTACTTCCCGGGCTTTGCTGCCTTCAGAGGGCCCTACGATATTAAATGCCTCAAGCTGATCAATGATGCGGCCGGCACGGTTGAAGCCGAGTTTGAGCCTGCGCTGTAGCATGGAAGTTGAGCCTTGCTGAGTTTGTACAACTAATCGGGCTGCGTCTTCAAACAGATCGTCCACCTCACTGAAGCGAATCTGGTTACTTCCGGCACCGGATTCTTCACCCACGTACTCAGGCAGAAGGAATGGCTGCGGATAACCCTGCTGTGATGCAATATGCTCGATCACGGCTTCCACCTCCGGTGTGTCTACAAACGCACATTGGATTCTGATACTGTCACCACCAACGGAAAGCAGCATATCACCCCGGCCTATAAGCTGATCAGCTCCGCCACCGTCAAGGATGGTACGCGAATCCACTTTAGACGTTACCTTAAAGGCTATTCTGGCGGGAAAATTGGCCTTAATAACCCCGGTAATGATGTTTACCGAAGGCCGTTGAGTGGCAATGATGAGGTGTATTCCCACTGCGCGGGCCAGCTGAGCCAAACGGGCAATAGGAAGCTCCACTTCCTTGCCGGCCGTCATAATTAAGTCGGCAAACTCATCGATAACCAGTACGATAAATGGCAAAAATTTGTGTCCTTTTTCAGGATTCAAGTTGCGCTGCACAAACTTTTGGTTGTATTCTTTGATGTTTCGGGCCTTGGCCTTTTTCAACAAATCATAGCGGGTATCCATTTCGATACACAGCGATTGAAGTGTGTTTACCACCCGTGAGGTTTCCGTGACTATTGGCTCTGGTTCGTCCGGCATAAAGGCCAGAAAGTGATTCTCAATTTTGCTGTAGGGAAACAATTCAACTTTCTTCGGGTCTATGAGCACAAGTTTCACCTGTGAAGGATGTTTCTTGTAGAGCAATGACATGATCACCGTGTTGATACCAACGGATTTACCCTGCCCGGTAGCACCCGCAATTAAGAGGTGAGGCATTTTGGCCAGATCAGCCACAAAAACTTCGTTGGAGATGGTTTTACCCAGAGCAATGGGCAGATCCTTTTTCGCTTTCTGGAAGGCATCAGACATGAGCACTTCTTTGAGTGAAACGACCTGTTTCTTTTTATTAGGTACTTCGATACCTATGGTGCCTCGCCCGGGCATGGGGGCAATAATGCGGATACCCAAAGCAGACAAGCGCAAAGCGATATCGTCTTCAAGGTTCTTAATGGTGGAAATTCTGATACCCGACTCCGGCACAATTTCGTACAATGTGACTGTGGGGCCAATGGTAGCTTTAATACCTCCTTCGCCTTGCTTTACTTTGATCTTGTATTCTTCCAGGGTGCTGACAATCAGTTGAGAATTGGCTTCCAGTTCTTCCCGGTCAATGACAATTCGCTGATCATCGTAATCAAACAGCAACTCCATTCCCGGAGGCTGATATCTGGACAGTTCCTGAGTCGGATCATAGGGTTCTGTATGATTCTTATTTTCTTCGGTTACATTCATTGGCAGGCCGATGGCTTCCTGCTTTTCAACTACCTCTACGCCTTCGGTACTTTTTGGCTCATAAGTATCAGATTCCGTTTCAGGGGTATCTTCACGTTCAGGGTGGTCAGCAAAGCGGAAGCCGCTATTCGATGGATCATCATCATCGTCATCTTCTTCTTCGGTAGTTTTTTCATTGTCGTATGGGTTGGCAATACTGATCCAGCCATGGTCTGAATTGGTATAATCATCCGACTGAACATCTGCAGATGCGGATGCCAATGATTCTGCATCCTTCCCTGATGACTTCCATTTGAGCCGCCAGCTTTCGAAAGAAGGATTGAAAATCCAGATAACGCCGCCTATGATTATGGCGAGCAATAACAGAAAGAGGCCAACATTGCCAATCAATGCGGCCATCATTTGGGTGTTTTGCTGACCAAAAGCACCGCCCCAGGGGAAAGCTGTCCTGTTGAAAACAAAGGCCAGAAACAGACTGAGCCATGCCATCAGAAAGATCACTTTGCCTATGTGTTTCCACCTGTGCCTTAATGGCTGATTTCTGATGAGCCCCCAACCGATCAGGGCGAATATGTAGACGAACCCAAAGCTTGGAAGGCCGAACATCCAGTAGAAGAACTGATGCGATACTATGGCACCCAGTTTGCCGAGACTGTTGGCAATGTTTTCATCCGACATCCAAATCAGCGACCAGCCTCTGTTGAGTACCAGATCCTGATCGTTTTGCCAGGTAAAGAGGTATGAAACAAAAGCTACCAGCAAATAGGATGCTGAAAGTAAAAATGCAACACCGGCAATACGTCTTATCTTAGTATTGCGTATTGCCGTGTCAGCGGCAGTATTTTTTCTTGTTTTCTTTGCTTTGGTGGCCATGTGGATTGCTGTTGCGGGGCAAAAATACACTACCTCGCCGATCTTCTGTAATTTGAATGGAGCTTAAGGGATAAAAACTGATGCAACAGCTGTAACGAGCGGTTTCTTGTAATCATTGGCCGGTCAATGTATTTTCCTCAATTTTTTACTCCGATTAAACCACTTATAGCTCATGATTCCCCATGAATATTGCTGATCTGATATACCTGTATATTCAATAAAAAACCTCCGCATGGCTAACCATGCGGAGGTTAAGGGTATCCGCACAATTTACATAGGATGGCAAACAAAAGAGCGTGTCTTGCGCACTGTGTCATCGCCGTCGTGGCTTATGTGTATATCAATAACCAATTCCAAATGGCTGTGCACATTCACGTTATTGGTCCAGGTTTCACTGATAGTGAGTGTGGAGCCATGAACATGGGCGTGTTTATGGAACAGCACTTCATTGTTGTTACCCGGATTGATAATGCTTACGTCATAGCCGTGAAGAGTGAATTCCGCAGTGGCGGTGGCTTCTATATGAACATCAGCGCTACCGGTATAAGAAGCGTTTTCTTCAGGTGAAGTAATGTGAATGGTTACTTGTCCTTCATGATCGTGATGGTCATCGTCTTTATGACAAGCACTGAACAACAAAGCTGAGACCAGAACAGGAGTAAAGAATTTTAAGTATTTCATAAAAATGAATTGATGGTTAAAATAGATAAGTAATCCTGGTACTTATGCGTCCGTGGGACGTTACCAGGCCCCGGGATATGTTCTGATACAGAGGCAGATCAAGACCTGCTCCAACTATCCATGATCCCGTGTATAAATCAAGGCCGGTAAATGCATTCAAAGTTTCCGCTCCGGAATACGGATTGATTTTTCCGGTCGAACGAAACTCGTAATCCTTTAGGGCAAACTCATATTTCAAACCCAGTTGAGGATATATTCTTAATCCGGATGCCTTTGTGTTGAAATACTTTCCGGCTGTGATACCTGCATTGGCACGATGACCAAATTGATATCCTCTGTTGTTGCTGCCGTTGATGCGGGCAGCACATTCTGCCAACAAAGTGAAATCATTGAAACTTACCGAGTAAGAGGCATGAGCAAGGTAGTCGACTGAACCGGTGCCGGGTTGCATGTTGGGTATCAGCAAACCTGTATTACCCATTAAAATTTCATTTTTTCCGGTAGGCAACTTTATGCCGGCACCAATTTGCAAAAAATGCTCTTTACCGGGTGCTGCCTCTTTTTGAATGACTGCATATTGAGCAATCAAGCTGATGTCGCCAATTCCGTTACTGGAAAAGTTTTCACTTTCCATCGATTGATAGAGAAGTGCATAGGGAATCAACAGCGAAGTACTGAAGCGATCGGTAAAGCTGTACCTGCCCCAAAGTTCTGCCTGAAAAAACTGCTCAGAAGAAAAAACGGCAGGAGCATCATTGGTCATGGGAACATGTTCACTAGTATAGCTCCTGTATTGACATCGCAATCCAATCAAATTACCGCTAAGTTCATTGAATGATCCGGCATAGAAACCACCGGAAGAACTGCCGCAAACATTACAGGCGTGTAATGGCCGGAAAAATACCGACAATAGCAACAGCATGATAAGACTGACTTTCATAGTAGTACATTAAAGTAAACAATGGTAAAAAACATTTACATTCCTGCCGATCCATTGCTATTTGACCTTAAGGGCCTCAATTATGCAGGGTAAAATTGCGGTATGTAAAATGTACTGAACTATGCAAATCGGGGAGGGGGAACCGTATTGTGGAACTCTGATTCAGCTACGGACCAGTTTCGGTGATATGGGCTGGATTGTACAAGAGTTCTTTCTGGCAGAAGCAGTTCGATACTCAATGGCTCTAGAGCCAGTAAAGGCTTTAACCTAACATCCGGTACTGACTGTTGTGAATCCCGTGCATTGTTTTCAGCTTCCAGTTCCAACAACCTGAGTTTTTCTGCCAGTATGCATTTGCCGTCACAATTCAACTCCGGCAAATCAAGATTGCTGCAAAGCGAGGTCGAAATATAGGTGTAGTTACTGAAGTACCAGGCAAACACCATAATCTGAGCCATTATCTGTGCTGACATGAGCATTACACACAAAACCGAACTCATTTTCCGCTTCATGCCACAAATGTAATATAAAGGACATTATTGTCCTAATTATTTTGAAAGAATTTTCAGGAAAATTAAACAGCACCATTCATTATGTCTGGATTGCTCCGGGATTAAACCGGGCAACGGGTGCTCCGGAAGCAGCTTCTATACCCAGAGAAATAACTTTTCTGGTTTCAAGCGGGTCAATGATATCGTCAACCCAAAGCCTGGCAGCAGCATAGTAGGGGGTAGTCTGTTCTTCGTACCGGTCTTTGATTTGGGATAACAGTTTGTTTTTTTCATTGTCGCTGATGGCTTCGCCTTTAGCCTTCATTGCTGAAGTTTGTATCTGCAGCAATACTTCTGCAGCCTGTGCACCACCCATTACCGCTATTTTTGCCGTTGGCCAGGCCACTATTAATCTGGGGTCGTAAGCTTTGCCACACATGGCGTAATTACCTGCTCCGTATGAATTACCCATGACAATGCTGAATTTGGGCACGGTAGAGTTGGATACGGCATTCACCATTTTAGCACCGTCCTTAATAATGCCACCATGCTCTGAGCGCGTACCAACCATAAATCCGGTAACATCGTGCAGAAAAACCAGGGGTATTTTCTTTTGATTGCAGACCATGATAAACCTGGCGGCTTTATCGGCACTGTCAGAGTAAATTACTCCGCCAAACTGCATTTCGCCGGTTTTGGTTTTCACTACCTGCCGGTTATTGGCAACAATGCCTACAGCCCAGCCATCAATTCTGGCATATCCGCAAAGTATGGTTTTGCCGTATCCCTCTTTATACTGGATAAATTTTGATTCATCCACCAGCCGTTCGATGATTCCCAGTGTATCATAGGGTTTGGCACGGTCATCGGGAAAGAGACCGTAGATATCTTTAGGGTCTTTGGCAGGCGGGGCAGGTGCTATGCGATCGAAACCGGCCTTTTCACCGTGGCCAAGTTTGCTCATCAACTCTCTGATAGTATGGATACATGTCTGATCATCGGGCATCTTGTAGTCGGTTATCCCGGATATTTCAGATTGTGTGGCAGCACCGCCAAGTGTTTCCTTGTCCACTGTTTCCCCGATGGCCGCTTTAACCAGATAGGGGCCGGCCAAAAATATGGATCCGGTACCTTCTACGATCAGGGCTTCGTCACTCATTATCGGCAGATAAGCACCACCGGCAACACAGCTTCCCATAATGGCCGCAATTTGCTGAATTCCCATGGATGACATGACGGCGTTGTTTCTGAACATCCGGCCAAAATGTTCTTTGTCCGGAAAAATTTCATCCTGCATGGGAAGGAATACGCCGGCACTGTCAACCAGATAAATGACAGGCAGTCTGTTTTCTATGGCAATTTCCTGCGCTCTGAGGTTCTTTTTGGCAGTAATGGGAAACCAGGCACCGGCCTTCACGGTAGCGTCATTAGCAACAATCAGACACAGACGATCTGAAACGTATCCAAGAACTACAATTACGCCGCCGGCAGGGCAGCCACCATATTCGGCATAAAGGCCATAACCGGCAAATGCACCTAATTCGTGAAAAGGTTTTCCCGGATCAAGCAGCTGATCAATGCGCTCACGGGCAGTTAGCTTGCCTTCTTTGTGCTGTCGTTCAATGCGTTTAGCTCCACCGCCGGTACGTATCTTATCTAAAATACGTCTGCGATTGCTCATTAAAAGCTTCAGCGCATCTTCATTTTGCCGGTATCGGAGATCAGAATTGGAAGGTATTGCCATCTCAAACTTGGTTTGAGCGCAAAATAACTAAATATTACAGGGATGACCCAGGATTTTTAATCCATTGTAAAGACCTGAGAAAACACCTTGTTGTCAACGGAAGATACGCTGATCAGATAATTTCCGGATTTCAGTTCGTCCAGTTCGATGCTGTAGGTAGACGCATTGCTGACAAAAGCAAGGTCATCATGGTAAACCAGACGCCCGTCCTGATTAAATATATGGACTTTGTAAGGTACTGATTCCAGCACGGCAAAGTCAACATACAGGGTTTTTGGTTCATCCTTCATCACATAAGCCCAGTTATCTTTATCCGTGTTGGTATCAGATAAGTGATTGGGAGAGGAATTGGCAAACAAGGCTGAAGTTGTAAAAAGGAAAGCGCAACAGGTAACCAGTAAGCTCAGTTTGGAGAGCTTTAGAACTGAAGGTTGAATCATAGTCTTGACAACGGGTTTTGGTTATTTTATAATTGGCAGTTGCAAATATGAAAACAATTTTTCGTCTTCTGGAATTTTAATTGGCAAAAATTGTCCATTTAAGTTTTTTTTAACAGTCTGTGCTGCTTTTCCGGAATTCTGAATTAGGCTGTGAGCTGAGTACGGATCTTTGAGTGGAAGCATTAAATTTGCAGCTAAAAAAATCATGATCAACCACCGTTTTGTATTTTATACTTTGTGTATGCTCTGTGTTTGCCATTTTACTTCATGCGGTGAAGCAAATGACGATGATCTTCATTCGGACGGAATCCGCTACATCGATATTCAGGGACATCGTGGTGCCCGGGGCATGGTTCCTGAAAACACTATTGAAGGGTTTATATACGCGATCACTGCAGGAGCTACCACGCTCGAAATGGACCTGGTAATGTCCGCAGAGCGGCAAATGATCATTTCTCATGAACCCTGGATGGATCCTGCCATTTGCGTATCCAAAGATGGCCGGCCAATAGAGGAAGGCTCGGAGGAGGAGCATAATATTTTTGAAATGAGTTATGGCGAGATCATGCAGTATGACTGCGGCAGGCTGGGAAACGAGCGGTTTCCCCGTCAGCGGCAGATGCCTTCATTTAAGCCTATGTTTGTGGAAGCCATCATGGAAATTCAGCATTTTATTGAGGGGAACAGCCTGCCATTTGTGCGTTTTAACATTGAGCTAAAGTCCAGAGAAGAGTGGGATAATATTTTCCATCCCGGTGTGGAAGAGTATGCCGAACTGATGATGAATGAGGTGATGTCACTGCCTATTGAAAGACGCTTTAACATCCAGAGTTTTGATCACAGGGTCCTTCAGTTTTTGCATCATACCTACCCCGAAGTACCGCTGGCATTGTTGGTGGATGAGCATGAGGACATTGATGAAAAGCTGGCCCACCTTGGGTTTGTACCGGATATATTGAGCCCTCATTACAATCACGTAAACCGCGAGCTGGTTATCCGGTGCCGCGATGAAAATATGCAACTCATTCCATGGACGGTGAACGACCGGTTTATTATGGAAGGATTGCTTGACATTGGTGTTAATGCAATAATCACGGATTACCCCAATATCCTTGCAGAAATAGTTGATCAGCATGAGCGCTATGAGCGAATAAGGCTTCAAGGTATGGAGTAAGATGCTTGCCGCGATGAGCAGGAAAACTCAACTTGCAGGTTGATTTAGCCTGGAGTTTTTTTATGTATAACTTTTTGTTGTGCGCTTGTCGTTTAAAACCAGGCATGCTCACAAAACATAGGTGATGTGAGACATATGTCTGATAATGATGAAGCTGTACTTAGATTTCAGGGTGTTTTTCATGCTTCATTTGATTCTTACAAACAGCATGGTCTTTACAATCAAATGATGAAATAGTAATTGAAGAAAATCAAACAGCATAGCCTGTGACCAGCGACATCCTCATATACCAAAACCCGGACGGCAATATCAAATTAGATGTTCGCTTACAGGAAGAAACCGTTTGGTTGACACAAGACCAAATGGCCACACTTTTTGGCAAAGCAAGGAATACGATGACCAAGCATATCCAAAATGTTTACGAAGAAGGTGAATTAGAGCAAAATCGAACTAGTCGGAAATTCAGACAGGTTCGAACGGAAGGAAAGAGAGAGGTAGAAAGAGAAACGGACCACTACAATTTAGATGTTATCATTTCGGTGGGCTATTGGATCAAATCCGTACAGGGTACACAATTCCGGGTTTGGGCAACGCAGCGATTAAAGGAGCACATTATTAGAGGCTTTGCTTAATGATGACCGCTTCAAGTCTGGCAGTTCTATGAACTATTTTTAACGAATTGCAAGAGCGCATTCGTGAGATACGTCTTTGGGAGAAATTCTTCTGCCAAAAAATCAAAGACATCTACGCCACCAGTATTGACTATGACCCGAAAGACGAAAAAACCTACTTACTCACTCGCTAATTCAATGCCAATTTCATCTGAACTGAAGCCCAAGTGATTATTCTGCAGCTAAAAGCAATTTCTTTGGGAGACTTTGTACAACCCAAATATAAAACCCATCGAATTCGATGGGTTTAAGGATCAAGCCGCACTTACCAGGTATTAACTCCTCTCAGCCAACCGGTTTAGCACTGTGAAGAATTGCAAAATGATTATTTAACCGGAGTCAGGGTGTAATCATACGGCTGTTCAGCTCTTTTGCTCAGGTCGTAAGACCATTCTTTGGAAGCTGTATCGTAAAAACAATCGGAATTGGGAAACTCAATGTAGCTGGAATTGAGGTAGTAATGGCCAAGGTATCCTTCTTCCATTAACTGGTTGAATATCAGAGCGCCCTTAACTCTGGCTTCATTATCAGGCAGCATGGGGGTATTGAATATTTCTCTGAAATCGGTGATGGAGTAATTATAATTCAGTTTGAATTTTCCGCCAACCGTTCTCACATGTCCGTGAATATTGCGTGCAGGACGTTGAATTAAAAAGTAGTGCCAGTCGTTGTTCACCTGGTGAGCCATCCAGTCGAATTGGGGAAGCTGATCGGTGTACCAGCTTCTGAACCGGGATTCGAACCGGGTGATGGGGTTACTGCCGGGCGGTCTTTTGTATATCAGTACTATCAGGTCTGTAAGCAGTGAATCATGGAGGGATACGGGAACATGTTTTGCCAGCTCAAATGCTACTGCAGGGATCTCTGCATTCAGATAAGGATTGTTATTGGCATCAGTATCGCTTTTGGCATCCAGCTCTGACTGCTCAATAATGGCATGGTTCCATTGGCTAGTCTTATCCTTATCTTCAGGGGAACATGCTGTTATCAGGATAGATGCACAACAAAGAGCTATCCCAAAAAACAAAAAAGGGAATGAGGAAAAAGCAGTTAAATGCAGTAAATATGGAGAAAATTTCATGTCATAGAAAAAATTCGGGGAACCCGGTAAGAAACCGGGTCCCCCAATGAGAAAGCAAATTAAACGTACTATTCATTCAGGTAATCTCTGCTCTGAGGCAACCATTCTGCCCAGCCCTGTGTCCAGTCATGTGTTCCGAAGGCGCCGATAAAGTTTACACGCTCGAAAAATGCGGGCAGCCCGTCAAAGTTAGCACCACTGAGCAACATTGAACCGGATTGGGGAAGAACCGGAGGTGTGCCGGGCTCAAAAATATCCGGGTGAATGCCGGCCTGAGTCCAGCTTGTAAGAATCTGATTGCCAAATTGCGGCTGTAAAAACCATTCTTCGTGGTTCATGCCATTGATGAGGTCAGTACCCGGTAATGCGTGGCCACGAGGTGCATTGGGATGCTGACGGCCACGGGTTTCGCCATCCACAACTTCAGTACCCACTATGTCATTGACAAACATGGTACCGGCAGAGCCAAATCCGTTTCCACCCCAGTTTTCCACTGCAGCCAGGATAATGTTTCTTAGCACGAGTTCGTCGTTGGCAGCATTTGATGCCGTGTTACCTCCCTGGATAAAGATTCCGTTGGGGAAACCGGTAAGGAAAGTATTGTGAATCTTTACTTTGTTGTTGCGGCGAAGATGCATGCCGTTTTGATACTGCAGGCTAATAGCTGTTTCGCGGTTAGCTTTGGGACCAATAATGGTAACATTGGAGAAAGTTCCGGCTGTATAGGGAGTGGCATTGGTTCCACCTCCGTCATTGTCCACTTCAAACCCATTAGAACCCGACTGATCGGCCAGTGCTTTGTCGCGGATTACCAGGGCAAATTGGTTGTAACCTGAGTAACCGTGGTCAACGTCAAGGTCATCATCCAAACATTTGTATGCTATCAGATATTTACCATTAACTGTGCCGCCAAACCACTCAAAAGCATCGTCAAGTCCGTAAGAGCACATAATGTACTCTAGGGTAGTTCCGCTGCCTACACTTCCCATGGTCAGAGAGTTCACTTCCTGATTGGGATTGATGGGTACACCAGCATATTCGATGCGGACATAGCGTACAATTCCGCTGTTGTCGTCTTCAATGGGAGAGCTTCCTCCTCCGTAGAATGCACCATACTGGCCTTCAAGCTCGGCTACACCGCCAGGTTGATTGTTGGATGCACGCCCCACAATTACCAGTCCACCCCAGTCGCCGGGCTCTTTCAAACCCGGAGCGCGCTCAGATGTCATAACAATCGGTTTTTCAGGTGTCCCTTCGGCATATATCCGGCTTCCGCGCTGTACGATCAAAGTGCCCTTGGTTTGCCTGTCGCCGATAATCAGAGTGCCGGGCTCAATGGTGAGTGTGCCAAACTGCTGGCCATTAGTGCCGGTTCCGTCATCAGCTCCAACTCTTACATAACCATTGAGTCTGTAGATCTTGTCGGCTGTCCAGGTAACATCACCCAACAGGTTTCCTGAAATTTCAACAATTTCCCGGGGGCCGGTAGGTGTGTTGTCGTCATCATCGATAATGTCGTCGTCTTTCTTGTTACACGAAGTAACTAACAGCATGCCGGCCATCAGCATAACAAACATGGCCAGGACGCTTCGTTGTCCAAAAATTAATGAATTGATTTGCATTGTATACAGTTTTGTGAAAAATGAATGAAATGGATTAGAATATTTTGTAATTCAGCCCCAGTGAGAATACACTGCCAGGCCGGTACTGCTGCATGATGTTGTCAACCTCTTTATCGAAAATGCCATCCTGGTTACTGTCCTGCAAAAGCAAAACTTCCATGTTGAGTAAATCTGATATTCCGGCTCGGATCATCCAGCGCTCACCAATTTGTTTGGAAATACTCAGGTCAATGATGTGTCTGGGCATTTCGTAGATATCTGCGTAATCTTCCGTACCTACTATCAGTATTCGTTTGCCGACTACATTATATACGGCATTCACCTGCAGGCCTGAGCGTTGGTTATAGTAAAACAGACCACCGTTGATAATGTAATTGGCCTGGCCCTGCAGTGGCCGGAAATCGGACTGCCCGTAGAACTCTTCGCCAATAGTGATATCACTTTGTATCAGTGCGGCATTAAAAACCATCGACAGGTCATTGAACAAGCGGCCGCCCAGGAAGCCGAGGTCTTTCCGGAGTTCTACTTCCAATCCATAGGAGGAGGCACTGGTGGCATTGCCATAGGTGAACGTTTTAGCGCCCAGTGAACCGGCTCCGGGTACAAATATGGTTTCTATCGGGCGGTCAAAGTACTTGTAAAATACGGCCAGGCTTATCATTTCTCCGCGTCCGGGGTACAGCTCGTACCGCAGGTCAAAATTGTGAATGTTGGGTGTTTCAAGCAGAGGATTGCCACGGTTGGTCAAATTGAAACTGAAGTCGTAAAAACCAAATGGTGCCAACTCTCTGAATTCAGGACGATTAATCGTCATGCCGTAAGCAGCACGAAGCAAACTGATTTCGTTGAGGTCGTAGGTTAGATTGGCTGATGGCAAAACGGAAAGCTGAGGATTGTCAACAGTTACCGGAATATTGGTAACAGTAGCCGATTCCAGCTGCTGAATGTTATACTCACCCCTTAATCCGGCAATCAGTCTGAATCTAGAACTGATGGGAAGGTTGATACTGGCATATGCTGCAGCAAGGGTATTGATGGCCTCATAGTTATCGCTGGGATTACTCTGTTCATCAATCCTGACTCCGGTGGTGCTGTTGATGTTATGTGGCTCAAACAATTCACCAATGGTCAGATCGAGCAGTTCCATGTCAAACTGATCAATACTGTTTCGGATAAATCCTATGTTTCTGGCCTGAAATGTCCGCGTTTTATAATCGCCGAGTATGCCAGCTTTAAGAACAGGGATAAATCTTCTGCCTCTGTTTTCGCCCAGCTTTCTTGTGTAATCAGCTGATGCCATCAATGAGCTTTCATCCATTCTTGAGAAGAACCGGCCCAGAAATTCAGCTGCGGCAGCTCCCGGTGGTACATACAAAGTACGGCTTCCCGTAGATTCATCCACATCTGAGCGGTAACGCTTGTAATCGGGCTGATTTCTGTAAGTTCTGTTGTATCCGATTACCCAGTCCAATTGCCCTGCTTCGGAAGGCAGTGTATGAGTGCCTAATAACTGGCCTGAATAAATGCCGCGGTATACCTGATCAAATGCACCGTTGTTGAGGTAGACATTGGATTCAAAGTTTCTGCCGGTACGGTTGACATACTGACCGATCGCATTTTGGTTGAACAGGTTTTTAAACTCAATCAGGTTGTTGCCGTTCAACCGCACTGCCCAGTTATGTATCAGGCCCAGCTTGATGGTATGGTTGTATTGGCGATCATTGAAATCATAGATCATCTGGCTGCCGTTGATGGTTTCATCAAAAGCATTGTAATCCCGCCGGATAACATCATAAATTGAATTGGAGAAATTGTAGGATGCATGACTTACATGTCCAATTCTCCAGCCGTTTTTCAATCCTTTTCTGAAGCTGCCACCCAGCGAAAAGCTCTGACCCGGTGCTGCAATGCCCGTTTCTTCCCGCCACAAATTTCTTAAGGATTTTCCTGCTTCTTCAAGTTGTGCTAAGTTCAACCTTCGCAGGTCAGAAGGGAAGCCGTCAGGTAAATCGTAAAATCCATCATTGATGCCTGTTAAGTAAGTGCTGCTTCGTTGCTGATACTTAAAGGGTTCAAATGTTGTTCCCTGCCTGTATTGTGTGCCATAGGAAAACACCAGAGAGTTTTCTTCCGGAATACTGCGGGTGTGAATTTTTACCAGGCCGCCCGAAAACTCACCCGGTAGCTCAGCTGCAGGACTTTTGTAGATCATCATTCGATCGAGCTGATTGCTGGGTATTACGTCAAAGGCAAATGACCGCACATCTGTTTCCATACTTGGAGCGAAGCTGTTGTGCAGCATAACATTGTTGTACCGGGCACCCAGTCCCCTGATCTGAATAAAATTGTTGGCCCCGATATTGATTCCCGGTACCCTGCGTGCTACCTGAAGAGCATCTCCATCAAGCGTTCTCGAAATCTCCTGAGCCGAAATGCCACTCACAATCTGCTCAGCCTGCCTGATATCGAGAATAACGGCTATTTCTGTATTGGTTGAGCGCACTCCTACTACTGTGATTTCACCAAGTTGTTCGATATCCTCAGACAGCTTCAGTTCCATATTAGTACTCCTGCCTGCCTGAACGGCTACCTCTTCTATCTTTAGCGTTTTATAGCCAATGTATGATACAACCAGGGTATATGTTCCCTCCGGAATCCCGCTTAGGTAAAACCGACCTTCAAAGTCTGTTGAGGTGCCCGTTCCGGTAATAGACTCCAGATAAACACTGGCACCAATAATTTCCTCACCCGTCCGTTCATCGTGTATTACCCCCTGAATAATCCCTCTCTGCCCCGAGAGGTCAGTGGCATTCCAGAGTATTCCGACCATAAGGGTGATTAAGGCTGTAATGTATAGTCTCATAGTTTACTTTGCTTAAATGATGGTGCAAAAGTAGTGGCGACATATAACCTTACAGCCAATATGATTTTAAGTAATCGTGAAAAAATGCCCGGGTGGTTTAGATTACATTAACATGGGTGTTATGTGTATTTTACAGATGTAAAATGGCTGGATCATTGCTCCGCTTGTATTGTTGAGTATTGAGTGCTTTCCATACCCTCGATTTGTTGAATTCAGGTTAAGTGGCAGTTAAATCTTTGCCATGTAAAATTTCAGTCCAGGATATATGAAGTCCTTTAATTATCTACACCATAAGTATTATTCATAATGGGTAAATAACACAAATACAATATCGTATATTTATGATCATGAGATTCTGCATGAAAATGTACTCCTTTGATATGTTAATATAAAATTAACTCCTTTTCAAGCCAATATTGAGAAGCATTGGACGTAAAAACAGATTGTAAAAAATAAAAAAACAAAGAGATATGTAAAATAAAAACATTCTGTATAATAGCAGACAACAGACACTAAAACGTCAACCCGATCACCACTTTTTGTGATAATATGCATACTGAATACTTTGAACCAGTCCGCGGGTCAGCAGGAATAATGTCATGGCCAGCCATAATGCTGTTAATCCGTGACTCTGAAGCATGAGAACAATTATGAGTATGAATACGCCAAAAGCCAGAAACATGCTGTTGCGCATAGCTTTAGCTGCAGTGAGACCAACAAATACACCGTCCCACAGGTAGGCCGGTGTGGCTAATACCGGTATGATCCAAAGCCAGGGAAGGTAACTGTAAGCCATAATCTGCAGGTTTTCCTGTGATGTGAGCATCCTGATTAAAGTATCACCCAGGAAAAAATACACAATTACATAGAGGGCTGATAAGCCAAAACCCCAGACAAAGCAGCGTTTGATAATGGCCGCTCTTCTGCTGTGCTGTAAACCACCGGTGTATTTGCCCACCAGGCTTTCGGATGCATGGGCAAATCCGTCAATGCCGAATGATGCCCAGTGCACAAACTGAATAAGCAGGGTGTGTACAGCCAGTTCCATGACACCCAATTGACCGGCCCGTTCAACAAACAAGGCGAAAACTGCAGTGAGCATGGCACTTCGAATAAATATATCGCGGTTCACATCGAGGAACTTCCCCAGAGAGCTGCGAACAAAGATGGCTTGACGGTTAAACGTCTTCAATATATCCCTGAAACGCCTGAAGTATAACATAATGGCCAGCGCAGCCAATACACCAGTGTATTGTGCAATCACTGTGCCCCAGGCCACACCGGCCACATGCATGCCATAATAATGCACCAGTACAATGTTCAGTATGATGTTGAGCACATTGACCAAAAGTGTGAGCAACAATGGTATCCATGCATTCTGTAGGCCGAGAAACCATCCCGTAAGCACCATCATGGTAAGTGCTGCCGGTGCATCCAGCAAGCGTATGCCAATATAAGTCTGTGCCAGTTCCTTTACTTCGGGGCTTCCTGAAACGATATGTTGAAGAATGTAGACCAGTAGAGGATAGGACAACAACATCAGCACGGCTCCGATCATGGCCAGTAAAAGTGCCCGGTAAAACACCAATGCCATGTCGGCCTGCATGCCTGCACCATAGGCCTGTGCACTCATACCGGTAGTTCCCATTCGCAAAAAGGCAAAACTCCAGTAAACAGTATTGAAAAACATGACCCCAAGCGCTACGGCAGCAAGATATTCCGGTGTGGGAAGCTGTCCCATCAAGGCGGTATCCACAGTACTCAGCAGCGGAATACTGATATTGCTTAAAATATTGGGTATGGCCAGTCGGAGTATCTCTCGGTTCACGCCGGGGTTGTATTAAGGTTCGTACCAAAAGCAGGATAAATATGTCATTTCACGGATACGGGGCAACAGATTGAGAGAGTTACGGAAGTATCACCGTACCGGTTTTTGCAGCTATCCGCACAGCAATTCCTTTGAGCTGTATATGCATGCGCATCATGGTTTCGAGCTCGTGCTCATCAGCAGCTGATTTCATCTTTTCCTGATTTTGCCTGATGAGGTTTTGAAGTTTCTTCAACTTAAACCTGTTCAGCGCATCCAAACTGTCTTTGATGTAATTGTCATCCGGCATTTTTTGGTGGAGCATTTTTGAATACCGGGTTTCCCAATTGGGACTCAGTTCGTACATCCGCGTGCTCAAATCAATGGCGAGTAACCTGATGGCATCTTCCGAGTGCCGGGTATAATAGGAGAGGGATGGACACTCACCGGTTTCCTGCAAATGCTTTCGGGCCATTTGAATGATTTCTGTATAAAGCGGGTGCTCAAATAACTCTAGCGTATCTTCCAGGTTCTGAAGCAGGAAATTGCCCAGTTTAACACCATCCTCCATACCGGCATCGCCAAAGAGCATCAGCAGACCGGCAATATATTTTTCCTGATGCTGATCGCGAAGCAATTCAGCACTGTCATCCGTATTGACTTCATTTGAGCCGGCGTATTCTTCAGATAAAAAGGGCTCATCCTTATAAAGCGGATCATCCTGATTTTTTGGGATATCTTTTTGTGGGCCCGCACCCGATTTTTGCTGTTCCCGGTGATATCTTGCCTTTTCTTTTTCCAATAGCCGACGCCGGTGCTTATTAAGTGTTGACAGAAATGCGGCTTCGGTTATGTCGAGCCGGGCAGCCGTTTCTCTTAAATACATCGATTGCTTCATAGGATCCGGAATACCTACAATGGTTGCCGCCAAATCTTCGGCTACTGCCACACGCTGCAGTGGATCACCCCCTGCTTCCGACAACAAGTGCCTGGTTTTAAACCGGATCAGGTCTTCTGCATGGGTTTTGAGGTATTGCGAAAAAGTTTCCGGTCCTGATTGCTGCATAAAGCTGTCCGGGTCCTCACCATCCGGCAGCACCACTACCCGTACGTTCATATCCTGCTGAAGTACGATATCCAGACCGCGCATGGCTGCCTTAATACCCGCAGCATCGCCGTCAAAGAGCAGGGTGATATTGGGAGTAAACCGCTTGATCAGTCGCACCTGATCCACGGTAAGGGCTGTGCCCGAGGCAGCCACCACATTGTCAATACCAGATTGTGCCAGGCTCAACACATCCATATATCCTTCAACCAGTAAGCATTCATCCAGCTTGCGGATCGCATTGCGGGCCTGAAAAAATCCGTAGAGGATCTTGCTTTTGTTGTAAATCTCCGATTCGGGGGAGTTGATGTATTTAGGTGAATTATCCCGGTTGGATAAAGTTCGGCCTGCAAAACCCAACACTTTTCCGGTAAGTCCGTGTATGGTAAACATTACCCGCCCTTTAAAAAAATCGCCGCCATACTGGTTGGATAGCCCCAATTCACGCAAAAACTCCAGGTTGTAGCCCTCGTGCTTTGCTTTTACAGTCAGCAGATTGCCCTTGAGCGGAGCATAGCCCAGTCCGAATTTGCGGATGGTTTCCTCCCTGAGCCCTCTTTCCTTAAAATAGCTTAGGCCCGCACTTTTGCCCTCGTCAGTGTCGAACAATTGTGTGGTGAAAAACTTTAGCGCCATGTCGTTGACCACCTGAAGTGCATCTTTTCGCTCAAATTCGGCCTTGGTTTCAGGGTCGGGTTCGGTTTCCTGTATGGAAATGCTGTATTTGCCGGCAATCCATTTGAGTGCTTCCGGATAGGAAATGTTCTCGTGGTTCATCAAAAAATTGACGGCATTGCCCGCTTCGCCACAGCCAAAACACTTGTATATGTTCTTTGCCGGACTTACGATAAACGACGGGGTCTTCTCGTGATGAAAAGGGCAGAGGCCCAGAAGATTTGATCCCCTCCGTTTGAGGTCAACAAAGTCTTCCACCACGTCCTCAATTCTGACGGTGTCAAATATTTCATCTATGGTTCTTTTACTGATCAACGCATGCAGTTTTACTCTGGCGAAGGTACAAAATCACCCCGGAAATGTAGCCCATAGTCAAGGGTAACGAAAGAGGCAACAAGGGCGGTATGCACACTGTTATGGTACTTCGTAACAATTGTAACACCTATCAAGCGGTATATTTTTTTACATTTGCGCTCCACTTTCAACAAATGATTTTTTATGTCAGACAAAATATTTCATTGCATTATTATCGGATCAGGACCAGCAGGGTATACTGCAGCCATTTATGCAGCTCGTGCCAATATGGAGCCCCTTCTTTTTACGGGCCCTGAACCCGGTGGTCAGCTCATGATCACTACTGATGTGGAGAATTATCCCGGATACCCCGATGGTGTAATGGGGCCCCAAATGATGGAGGACTTCAAAAAGCAGGCGGAGCGTTTTGGTACTGATGTCCGCTATGAAATGATCACCAAAGTGGATTTAACCGGCCCTGTTCATAAAGTCTGGACTGAAAGTGGAGAACTGTTTAAAGCGCATTCCATTGTTATCAGTACCGGAGCTTCAGCCAAGTGGCTTCAGTTAGAGAATGAACAGCGTTTGGCCAAAAGCGGGGGAGGGGTATCTGCCTGCGCTGTCTGCGACGGTTTTTTCTACAGAGGCCAGGAAGTGGCCATCGTGGGAGCCGGTGATACTGCATGTGAAGAAGCACTTTACCTTGCCAAACTGTGTAAAACCGTTCATATGCTGGTGCGCCGCGATGAGATGAGAGCTTCAAAAATTATGCAGGAACGCGTATTAAAAACCGGGAACATTAAAATCTACTGGAATACAGAAACCGTAGATATCCTGGGTGATGAAAAGGTTGAAGCAGTAAGAATTATCAACAATCAGACTGAGGAAACTTCGGAAATCCCTGTTACCGGCTTTTTTGTGGCTATTGGTCATAAGCCCAATACCGATATTTTTAAGGGCTGGCTCAATATGGACAATACCGGATACCTCAAAACTGTGCCGGGAACTACTAAAACCAATGTTGACGGTGTATTTGCCACCGGGGATGCCCAGGATCATGTTTACCGACAGGCAGTAACGGCAGCCGGTACGGGCTGTATGGGAGCTCTTGATGCAGAGCGGTATCTGGCAGAAAAAGGCATCGTGTAGGTAAGATTTTATACCAGGGACAATGGTTTTGTAACTGACTACGGAACGAGAAAATCCATCATCCCCATGCTTACTTGCGACGTTGGTAAAACAAAAAGTGATACCAAAAAATAAAACCCTTGTTAAGCTTGCGTGATCAAACCGGCGAAGCACTGGAGATTCGACATTACCCCGAACGCATAATCAGTCTTGTGCCCAGTATTACAGAGCTCCTGGCCTTTCTTAAACTGGATGATCAGGTGGCCGGAATTACCCGTTTTTGTGTAGAACCCCGCCATTGGTACCGAACCAAAAAGCGGGTTGGAGGCACAAAGACGCCGCATTTGGATACTATAGCCACCCTTAAACCGGACCTCATCATTGCCAATAAGGAGGAAAATGTGCGGGAGCATGTTGAACTCCTTAGAAGCACAGCACCGGTGTATGTGAGCGATGTGCATGATATTGACAGTGCGTGCAGGATGATTGAGGATATTAGTTTGCTGACCAACAGAGTGCTGCCGGGAGAACAGTTACGCGCAGCCATTATGAAACAGGCTGACGAATGTGAGCAGAGAATCAGGCCTTTAAGACCATTGAGAGCCGCTTATCTGATTTGGCAGGATCCGGTAATGGTTGCCGGAGGAGGCACTTTTATCAACCACATGATGAGCAGGGCAGGCCTGATCAACATATTTGGCAATACAGATCGCTATCCACAAGTATCCGTTGAGGAATTGACAGCCGAGAATCCGGAGCTTGTTTTATTGTCATCCGAGCCTTTCCCCTTTAAGCAGTCACATGCAGATGCCTGGCAGGCACTGTTACCCGAAAGCAAGGTTATATTAGTGGATGGAACAATGTTTTCATGGTATGGAAGCCGAATAGTCAGAGCTTTTAAATATATAGCTGCATTAGATATGTCGTGAGGCGACATAATAGTGATATTTTTCAAAAAATTTGCTGGTTTTGTTATCATCCGACATTTGAGTTAGCTTTTTAGGCTCAAATCGTGTATTTAGTGATGAGCTTGTTTATCATTGTGCATCATTCACTTTAATGTCTTACACCCATGATGAAAACAGTATCCCCCTCGAGTTATTTTTGGTTAAGCTGTTTATTAGCCCTTTCCGTATCGCTCAATTCTACATTTGCTCAAAACATTGTGTACGTTAACATCCAAGCAACCGGCTCCAATAACGGCAGCAGTTGGGCTTCGGCTTTTGTCCATTTGCAAAGCGCACTGATCTATGCCTGCAATAATGCCCCTGCTGAAGTATGGGTTGCTTCGGGCACCTATTACCCGGATGAAGGAACCAATCAGGTGCCGTACAGCAGGGAGTCATCTTTTAATCTTTGCAACGGTGTCGCAGTGCTGGGTGGTTTTCCGGCAACCGGCAATCCCGGAATGGGACAGCGCGACCCCTATGTTCATGAAACCATCCTGAGCGGTGATCTGATGCAGAATGACGGTGAACTGGTCTTAGGACCTTCGTTGGTTTCCGCTCCATCCCGTTCTGACAATGCATACACAGTAGTGTTGGCCAGCCAGGTACAGAACACGGCAATACTGGATGGATTTATTATTGAGTCCGGCAATGCCACGCATCAGAGTGGCTCTCCGTTTTCTGCACCCCGGGCCGGCGGTGGGTTGGTGATTAACGGTGGGTCACCGCAAATCCGGCATTGTGTTGTCCGCTTTAACTCCAGTGTGGCAACCGGAGGCGGGGTATTGGTAACGGGAAATGCCACTCCGCTTATTGATCATTGCCGCATTGAAAGTAATTTCACCGTTGGAGATGGAGGAGGTATTTACAACAACAGTGCAGTTTTTGATCTGGTGAACACCAAGATTCGCGGCAACAGGGCCGCAACCAATGGCGGGGGCATGTATAACAACTTCAATGCTTCACCACGCATATCCGGTTGTGTAATTTCGGGCAATATGGCACTAGCCGGCGGAGGAATGTTTAATGTGAGCAGTTCTTCTCCGGTTATTGTCAATTGTACGTTTACCGGCAATCTGGCCACCAGTGCAGGTGGGGCATTGAACAACATGAGCAATTCCAATCCCCAGATTGTCAACTGTATCATTTACAGAAATATGGCTTTGGGCAGCACAGACGGTCTTTTCGCTTCCATTTATAATCACATGTCCAATTCCACGGTTTCTTATTCTATCATTCAGCATGCCTGGTCCGGTGGAGGATTGACCTGGGATCTTCAGGCCGGTACGGATCTGGGCAATAACAAAGATGTTGATCCACATTTTGAGGTTCTGTTGAATCCCGCTAATGCTCCGGATGTTTCCGGAGATTTCCGGCTGCTGGAAACATCTCCGGCCATCAATGCCGGGAAACCCGATATTGACGGACTTTTTCTGCATACCCATGATATAGCCGGCACTCCGCGGGTGGCCGGAGACACCATCGATATGGGAGCCTATGAATATCCCCTCAACGTCAGTGTGTTTAACCCTGTAAGAGAACAAACCCTTCTTTTGACACTGTTTCCCAATCCCACCCGCCAATATCTGGGCATTGAGGCTTTAGAGAACATTGAACTGATTATTGTTACGATAAGTGGACAAGTTTTGCGCAAGCTCAGTGTGGATTACGGATATGTGAGTATGGACGTGTCGGATTTGATTCCCGGCTACTATTTCATCCATGCGTATAATGCTGATGGTCAGGTGCAAAGTGTTCCTTTGATTATATCAGAGCGATAATTTGTTAACCAGTTACTACTAAACGTTCAGCAAAAGCGAACAAAGGGCCACTTGCCCTAAACTGACAGCAGGATTGTGTTTACATAAGGGCCATAATCTTTCTATTCTGCAGCATACTGGAAAAGTTGACTGCCATGGCTTTCGAGATGTAGTATCGTAGACTGCACTAATTCAATTAACATTCATTGTTTAAGAATTTATTCAATGTGGCCTTTTAGGGGTGTAACTACCCTTTGTAGTAAAAATTTCCTCTAGAAACAGTGATTTGATAATTTTAGCTCAATGGACCGGAATGACTGTCTGTACTTTGATTCAGAGTGCATGCCATATAGCTTTCCATCTTGCCTTATGATTACTTGAACCCATTTGAATAATTAATTTATAGATATTGGCACGGTGTTTGGTATTGAGAATATTTTTATTATTCCATTTCTCAACCTTTTAAATCATTTCTCATGAAAAAGATCAACCAAGCAATGGGAATGGTTATGCTGCTGGCGCTAACCATATTCCTTACCGCATGCCAGAAAGATGCTCACCTACCGGAGTTTGAAGAGACTCCACAGTATTTTATGATGGAACCGGCAGGAGACTACTTTTCCTACAGTGAATTGGAAGCCTGTCTGGGTAATGAAGTAACTGTTCATTTTAACAATGGTTACAGCAACGATTGTGGTAATATTCAAATCCAAATGTGGGGTCCAGACGATGATGGCTGGGTTCAGGTTTTCGGCCCAAGTGATGAATGGGAAAATGGTTTGGCCATTTACACATTTACACCTGAATCAGAAGGATCTTATGCATTCAGAGGCCAATATACCAGAACCGGATCACCTTCTACCTGCCCAAATGAATCGATTAGCTGGACAGAGGCCGCATTTGATCTTGAAGTGATTTCATGCCTGGCCTGTACAGATGAATTTGATGTTCAATTGGATTGTGATGAAACCAGCACCCTTACAGTTTCATTTTCTCCGGCAGAGGCTGGTACGTACGTAATTCAGGGTGGTTTGACTAATGGAACTACAATTGTTTCAGCTTCAAGCAACAATAGCAATATTGTACAAAATACAGACCATCCCAGTGTAACCAACAGCAGTTCAAATGTAACCCGCTGGGAAGGCGACCTGGATGCTTGTGAAGAAGTGGTCATTACCATTACATTCACAGGAGGAAATGGTGTGGGTAGCTGGTCGGCCAAGTCTTCGCCTGATGGAGAGCATGGCGATGCAGATTCAATTGAATGCAATTAAAGGTATCCTGCTTGACTGATAATCAATTCAGTCTTACACCAATAGTTTGAAACAGAGGCCTGTAGTTTGCCCCCGGCAAGCCACAGGCCTTTAATTTTTATGTGTACCCTCAAAGTGAAACCGGCAGTGAAGAATAGATTAGCCTGATGTATAGCCAAATATTTATATTCCTACCAAGCAGAATCTGCACAATAATTATGGCATTATTTTGACATATCTGTATAAAAATAGACGCCTGCAATAGTTTATAAGGCTTTATTGCAAAAAAATATGAAAAAAATACAACTTGGACAAATATGAACACGTAACTAATAAATTCTGGCACGATGTTTGGTTTATAGAAATGCTTTTATATTCCATTTCTCAACCAACAAACCATTTCTCATGAAAACACTCAACCTAGCAAGAGGTATGGTTATGCTGCTGGCGCTAACCATCACCTTAACCGCATGCCAGAAAGACATCCAACTACCGGAGATCGATGATACTCCACAGTATTTTTTGACTGTAGCAGCTGGAGATTGTGACTGCGTTGGAACTTATGAAGATTCCGAACAAACATTCCATTTAGACGCAAATCTTACACTTACAGTTTGGAATGACGGAGAATCTCTTCACTTTACTTTGGTCCGCGGAGGTCATCCTACCAATAACTTTAACAATGTTTGGTTTTCTTTAACCGAAACCAGTCCTAACGCAGGCAACAGAATTAAGACAGGCACTCCGGTAACATCCTATAGTTGGGACGTCGGTCTGGGTGCAGGATGGGAAAACTGTGCTCAGCTCTCTATGTGGATCAAAGTTGCCGGACTCAATAATTCTCCGGGGAATGAAGTTGAAGGCAATTTTTCCTATTATCTTCGTGCTCTGTGTGAACTCATTCCTCCCGATTGTGAGGAGTGGGATGAAGAAACTGCATTTGGCGGAAGCTTTGCAGGTGCAGGGAATGCTTGGTGGTATTACTTTGATACAGAAGGTTCTGAAACTCAACCCATATATACAGGCCAGCATGAGACTGATGGCACTGTGACCTGGACCGGAACTCATTTGGTCATAGACCTTGGTAGCTGGAGTCTTCAGGATGATGATGAAGCAGTAAAAGTTCAGGGATATGACGAAGTACCTACTGAACGCCCTGCTGCAGGTTTGTTTAATACTTACAAAGGGAATGAGTTAACTATTGAGGGAGATGGCAGCAGATATTATGTTATCCATCTTGATGTCAGGATATGCAATGACTAATCAATCGCGATTCAACGTATTTAAATAGCCTACGTATATCGACTATTACAGTCTGTTACCGGCCCGTAGTTTACATCTGGTAAGCTACGGGCTTTTCTTTGGCCGGGAAGGGCAGAAAAGACCTTAGTGTAGAGAATCCGGCATGCAATCAAGCAACTTGAAAATGTGGTAGTGTAATGATACCTTTGCAGTCAGAACCTATGCCTATGACCATGAAAAAACGCACTGTGGCCATCCTGATTTTTGATCAGGTAGAAGTACTTGATTTTACAGGCCCTTTTGAAGTATTTAGTGTTGCCTCGGAGCTGTTGTATAACATTTTGTTTGAAGTAAAAATAGTGGCTGAAAACACTTCACCGGTTTCTACGGTCAACGGCATGAAAGTGATTCCCTCGCAAAGCATCTACGATATTTCGGAATGCGATATTCTCGTAATTCCTGGTGGTGTAGGTACTCGCAAGTTGCTCAACAATACCCGGCTCATTCAGCATATACAAAACCTGCATCAGAAGGCTAAATATGTGATGTCGGTATGCAGTGGTGCATTGCTGCTGGCCGAGGCCGGCCTGCTCAACGGGCAGGCATACTGCACTCATCGCGATATCTATGCCGATATGGAAAAGCTTGTACCCGATGGCAAACCCATGAAAGGTGAGCGTTTTGCTTCAGCCGGTAAAGTGTTTACCTCTGCCGGCATATCAGCGGGTATCGACTTATCATTGCATATCTTAAATCTGATGCATGGTGATGAAGTAATGCGGCGTACTTCCGGGTATATGGAATACCGTTTATGGGTAGATTAGCAGGCAAATCAGCATTAATTACCGGTGCTGCCCGGGGAATAGGTGAGGCCATCGCAAGGCTTTTTCACCGCGAAGGAGCATACGTAATCCTGTCCGATATACGCCACAAGCCCGGCATGGCAATTGTGCAGCAATTAGGTAGCCGCAGTCTTTACATTCCACTTGATGCAGGAGATGAACTACAGTGGCAACAAGCAACGGAACAAATACTATCTCGTTTTGGACACCTGGATATTTTGGTGAATAACGCCGGAATCACCGGATTTTTAGAAGCTACGGGCCCGTTTGATGCCGAAGGTTCAGACCTGAATACATGGAATGAAGTTCATCGGGTGAATGCCACAGGCGTTATGCTTGGCTGTAAGTATGCCATTCAAATGATGAAACTCCGGGGTGGCAGTATCATCAATTTATCGAGTCGCAGTGGAATTGTGGGTATTCCGGGCGCTGTGGCTTATGCCTCGAGCAAGGCATCTGTCCGCAATCACACTAAAAGCGTAGCCTTGTATTGTGCCGAAAAAGGCTACCGTATCCGGTGCAATAGCATTCACCCTGCTGCAATCATGACGCCTATGTGGGAGGCCATGCTTGGCGATGGAGAGCAACGGGAAGCCTTGATTCGTCGTATTGAATCAGGGATACCTTTGGGTCATTTTGGCGAACCCAATGATGTGGCTTATGCAGCATTGTACCTGGCATCTGATGAATCAAAATACGTTACCGGTATTGAATTGACCATTGATGGGGGTATTTTAGCCGGCAGTGAGGCTTCGCCTGAATAATTAGCAGGTATCTGCATAGTTTAATTCATCTGCTCTTTTGTCCGTACTATTTTCAATCAGCATGTACCGGGTGCTTAACCGCTGAAAGTTTAATGACCAAAATGCTGCCTGATGGCTTCACATGCCCTGTGCACGCCGGTACCTGCAGCCTCGCCAATAACCACGAGATTGGCAGAATGTTTGAGCTCGTAATTGATATACGGATGAGGATCTATGTAATACACGGGAATGGTTTCATCGGCAAAAGCCACCAGCCCGGCAGCAGGATACACCTGCATGGAAGTACCAACGATCAGCAGTGCCTGTGCCTGCTTCACCAGCGGGATAGCTTCCTCAAGTGCAGGAACATATTCTCCGAACCATACAATATGCGGCCTGAGCTGGGTGCCCATTTCGCATAAATCGCCCCTTTTCAGGTCTTTAAACCAGTCATATACCAGCTCGGGGTGTCCCGTACTGCGTACCTTGAGCAATTCGCCATGAAGGTGCAGCACCCGGGTACTGCCGGCCCGTTCATGCAGATCGTCAACATTTTGTGTGATCACCTGCACCTCGGCCACATTTTCAAGCCCGGCTAATGCCCGATGTCCTTCATTGGGTTGGGTTTGCAGCAACTGAGCCCGTCGTTGATTGTAAAAATTCAGCACCAGGTCGGGGTTGTTTTCCCAGGCCTGTGGTGACGCTACTTCAAGTACATCGTAGTCCTCCCACAGCCCGCCGCTGTCTCTGAAAGTTTTAATGCCGCTTTCAGCACTGATTCCTGCTCCTGTAAGGGCAACAATTCTGGGTTTGGTCATGATTCCAGCCATTTAAACGCATCCTGAAAAGATTCCGTAACATCTCCTGCTTTCATAGTCTCCATCCGCTGCCGTGTAAGGCAACTGTCCGCCGCAGTGCCATGGAGCCATACCCCGAGCAAAGCTGCCTCACGCGGAGAGTAACCCGACGCCAGCAGGGCAGTGAGCAGCCCGGTGAGCACATCGCCGCTGCCGCCTTTGGCCAGCCCGGCATTTCCGGTGGCATTAAACCACATGTTTCCATCGGGTAAAGCTACACATGTATAGGCACCTTTGAGAACAATGATTATTTTATGTTGGATAGCTCTTTGTTGCGCAGCTTTCAGCTGCTTTTGGCGATTTGATCCGGTGTCGAAAATACGGCTGAACTCCCCTGGATGAGGAGTCAGTATGGTGTTTTCGGGTAACAAACTCAGCCCGTCATCAACTCCGGCCAGCAAATTAATGGCATCTGCATCCAGTACCAGCGGTACGCCGGCATGTTGCAAGGCAGCGTTGAGCTTGGCCATAGCCACCGCTGACTTACCCATCCCGGGCCCTATTCCCACTGCCGAATAGGAGTGACCCTGCCAAAACTCACCAAAGGGTGTAGATTGCTCCAATGGGGCAAACATGGCTTCCGGCAAGCTGTTATTGAGCGGCAGTTCCAATATCCGGTCACCAGCCAAAGTGGTAAGCCCGGCACCACCGCGGATGCAGGCTGCTGCTGCCAGTATTGCCGCTCCAAACTTTCCGCTGTCACCGGCAATTAACAATGCATGCCCGAATTTGCCTTTATGGCTGTGTGCAGTTCGCTTTCTGTAAATGCTTTTCAGGGTCGCTAAATCAATGAGGTTCCATTTGCAGGGCTCCTGTTCCATAAAACGGCTGCTGAGCCCAATATCGGTCATTTCAATGCGGCCCGTAAACGGTTCGCTTTCGGGCAGAAGAAAAGATCGCTTAAATGATTGCAAACTCAGGGTAAGATCAGCCCTGACCTTAGGCCCGTCAAAGTACTTATCGCCATGCAGGCCGCTGGGAATATCAATGGCAATCCGGTGTGTCGTGCACCGGTTAAACCACTCCGGCCACTGAGCCCATGGCATTTTTACCGGTCCGTTTAGCCCCGAACCAAAAAAGGCATCAATACCCAAATCATAACTTTTACCAGCTGGCGGTTCAGTTTCGGGTTCAGTTGTAGCCATTTCAAAACCTCCCTTACGCAGTCGCTCCAGGTTATTGCTACAATCCTCGCTGAAGCGGTCCTCATGACCTATTGCAACAATATCCACGCGATAACCCATACCAATCAGCATGCGGGCAATGGCTAAGCCATCGCCGCCATTGTTGCCGGGGCCAGCCATAACCAGTACAGATTGGCTTCGGTCAAAATGTGCAGTAATGTATTGGGTACAGCGCGCCGCTGCCCGCTCCATCAACATCAGACTTTTAACATGCTCATGTTTTATGGTATATGCATCGGCATTTTTAATCTGATCTACACTAAACAGCTTCATGTTGGCAAAAGTAGGGATTTACCTTCAGTGGATGCAAGTTTAGCGATGAGAGCTCAGAAGATTCAAGTCTTCATAGTAACTCAGCATCCATCTGTTGTTTCGTTTGGAATATCGCCGCTGGATCCGGTATCCGTAATCATTGGTCAGATATTCTACCATCAGCGTTTCACCCATGGGAAATATTTCCTGCCTGAATCCTGCGGCAGCATAGTCAACCGGCCTGTGCAATGTCCAGTGTTCCTTTTCCCAAAAAAAACCACTGCCTGCAATGGTGGCAGAATCAGCACTTGCCGGCAGGCCCGGCAACGGAAACTCAATATGCTCCATTTGAAATGCTGAATCGGCATGGAACTGTATGTAAAACTCCACAAAGTCGTCTGGCAGCCCGGATGCCAATGGCATTTCCTCTGACGGACGATTGCCGCAGGAGCATATCAGGCATAATGCTATTGCACTAATCAATAATTGCTTCATCTTGGTCAGGTTGACACAGTACTGCACTGCCCTCGCTAAAAGGCAGTGTAAACAAGCGGTATTTTACATGCTGCCGGCCATTGTTCACATCGCCGGTGCCGGCAGGTTCACCGGGTTCATTCAAACGGTAAACCCGGATGGATGTTTTAAAAGCCAGCTCATTTCCCGGAAAAGCCTTGAACATGGCTTCTTTGGCACTCCAAATGCGATGCATGCCAGTATTCATATCATCATTGCTTACCAGCTTCCACTCGTCGGGATGAATAAATCTGGATGCCAGTTTTTCCATGCCGATCCGCCCTTGCTGAATGTCTATACCGCAGGAAAGTGATGAAGCGGCCACTGCAATCCAGGGGAAGCTATGGCTGATGCTGACATATCTGGATGATTGGCCTCCGTTAAGCAAGTTGCGGCCATGAGCGTCCTGCTCGAGATCAGGTGGCAGGCCGTAATTCAGGTAAGCGCTAATTACATAGCGGCTGCACAGCCACTCTGATTTGCGTCGGGGGTGACAGTTTCCCAGGAAGTTGTGTTGGCGCAGGTATTCATCACCCAGCTCTGTAGCGAAAAAATCATCATATTCTTCTGATTTCCAGATGATCCAATGGGTGTGCCCGGATATGTTGCCACTGCCGAAAAGGGGCATTACCGCCGAAATTTTGGTTATTGGCGGCAAGGTAGCTATTTTGGCCACATGATTCGTGTTTCCCATCAAAAAACGCTGCACGGCCATACGCAGGCTATTTATGCACTGTGCAGGTACAGCGATCATCAGTTTTTTAGTGCCGGCGGTGATGGCAAAATTGTAATCTGGGACATTGCCCGAAACGCTGATGGCAAGCTGTTGGCGGATACTCCGGAGATTATTTTCTGCATGGCCTTCCAAAGTTTTTCAAATCGCCTGATGTGTGGTACCATGTCGGGAGGGGTTTATTTACTGGATACAAAAAGCCGACAAGTACTGATCAATACTATTCATCACCGTGGCGGCACTTATGCTGTTCTGGCTGTGGGCAATACCATGATTTCTGCCGGTGCCGACGGCATTGTTACCGTTTGGGATCCGGCCGAAGGCAAGGTAATACAAAGCATCAAATGCTCGGATTACGGTATCCGATCGCTGGTTTCCGGATCTGGCGGATATTTCTTTACAGGAGATCAGGGCGGCAATATACACGTCATTTCATCAGAGCATGGAATGCTCCCACAAAGAGTTATCCCAGCTCATCAACAAACCGTATTCAGCATGGCTTATGATAAACCGGCCGGAAAGCTTTATACCGGGTCAAGAGATGCAAAGTTAAAAAAGTGGGCTGTTGAAAAAGAACAATTGACGCAGCAGATCGAAGTTCCGGCTCACTGGTTCACCATCAATAGCGTGGCCAATCTGGAAGGAATGGGCGCTATGGCCACTGCCAGCCGCGACAAGAGTATCAGAATTTGGGACAAGCGCAATCTTACTCTGATGCAAAGCTTGTATTTAAAGAATAGGAAAGGTCACAGTCACTCTGTAAATCATTTGTTGTGGTATCCAAATTCAGGGCATTTAATATCTTGCAGCGATGATAGGAGCATCAATATCTGGAGAATTGAAAAAATGTGACTGATAATCAATGATACTAAGCGATACGAGAATACTGGAAGCCATACAGCGAGGGGAGATCATCATTGAGCCTTTTGACCGAAATTGCCTCGGAACCAACTCTTATGATGTGCATCTTGGGAAATTTTTAGGGGTGTACAATCAACGCACGCTCGACGCCCGGGAGCACAACACCATTAGGTTGTTCGAAATTCCTGAGGAAGGATTTGTATTACAGCCCGGAACACTTTACCTGGGAGCAACCCGTGAGTATACCGAAACCCATGCAGCGGTGCCCTTTCTCGAGGGAAAATCGAGCATTGGAAGACTTGGCATCGACATTCACGCCACGGCAGGAAAAGGAGATGTGGGATTTTGCAATTATTGGACGCTGGAGATATCGTGTGTACAGCCCGTAAGGGTTTACTGCGGAATGCCCATAGGGCAGCTCATCTATTTTATGGTGGAAGGGGATATTGGAACCATGTACCATACCAAGCGAAATGCCAAGTATAATGAGCGAAATGACAAGCCCGTGGAATCGATGATGTGGAAGAATAAGTTTTAAAAAATAAAGTACACCAACAGACCTCAAATCCTGTAAAAGCGTTTATTTTTGACAGAACATTCCGCATGAAAGCCGGCCGCAAAATATCATTGTCCACTTTCTTCAGCATATTGAAGTGGATGGGATATGCGGTTACCGCAGCATTGCTTGTAAGTATTACCTTTGTTTTCAGTGCTAATTATCTGGTGGTGAACAAGAGCAAGGCCTATATCCATGATCAGGCTGATGAATTACCCGATTCGCTGGTAGGTCTTGTACTTGGAACCAGTAAATACGTTGTGTCGGGCAGGTTAAATGAGTTTTTCGAATCACGGATGCAGGCTGCTGCAGAATTGTACCACATGGGGAAAGTGAAGCATTTGATTGTATCCGGCGACAATAGGCAGGCAAGCTATAATGAACCCCGGGATATGTATCGGCGATTGGTAGAACTCGGAGTACCCGGCTCAGCCATTACACTCGATTATGCGGGATTCAGAACACTGGATTCTGTAATAAGAAGCCAAAAAATTTTTCAGCAAAGCAATATTATTATAATTTCGCAGGCATTCCACAATCACCGGGCCATTTTCATTGCCCGGCATCATGGTTTGGAAGCTTATGCATACAGTGCACAAATGCCTGTATATCAAAACACCACACGAACATCGATGCGTGAAGTATTTGCCCGGTGCAAAGCCGTGATCGATGTATATATACTCCGAAAGCAACCCTATTTTCTGGGAGAAACCATTGACCTGGAAGTTTAATCAGGATCAAAACACACGTTAAAGGTTATGCAGCACTTGATTTATTCTGTGTGTTGCTATGCATTTGTATTAATTTGCGCTACTAAACAGCTGACTGAAATGCCTGCAAAGCTGATTATTGGAAACTGGAAGATGAACACTGTTCCATCGGAAGGCATAAAGCTTCTGAAGGAACTTCTTGCGTCGGACCTGATTTCGGGCGATGTGGAAGTGGGCGTAGCTCCTCCTTTTACACATCTGGCAGAATCGGGTAAGGCAATTCAACACTCCGGGAAAGAAGTATGGCTTTGTGCTCAAAACATGCATCAGAAAACGGCCGGTGCCTATACCGGAGAGGTCGGTGCCGGCATGCTTAAAGACCTGGGTGTTGATGCAGTGATCATAGGCCATTCTGAACGGCGGGAGTACTTTGGTGAAAGTCATTCAATGCTGGCCGAAAAGCTGAAAACATGTATTGAAGTCGGTTTGCGACCGGTGTTTTGTATCGGAGAACCGGATCAGGTGCGGAGCGAAAAAAGGCATAAAGTATGGCTTAAAGCTCAGATCGAAGATTCGCTGGGCGGGTTTTCCGTGGAGCAATTGAACAGTCTGGTGATTGCATATGAGCCTGTTTGGGCCATAGGCACAGGAAACACAGCCACACCGGAAATTGTTGAAGAGACACACAGCATGATCCGGTATATACTGGCTGCGCTTTTTGGCGCATCCTTTGCGGAGCAGGTTAAACTGCTCTACGGTGGGAGCGTGAACGAAAATAATGCCAGCGAGTTAATGCATACGCCGGGTGTTGATGGCGCTTTGGTGGGTGGCGCCTCACTGAAAGCAACATCATTTTTACCCATTATTCAAGCAGCGAAACATGGAGCATAAAGTCTGGCACGAAGTTTTTGTTGAACCGCATGATGCGGCTCACACTGAAACACTGTTATCCCTTATTCAGCTATCCGGGAATTATACAATGCTTGAAGCAGATGGTGGATTTTTCTTTGCCTTGCCCCAAAACGAAGATGCTACGGAGTTTATGGAGCAATTTCGAAAAGAGTTTCCTGCAATAGGATTTGACTATTCAGTAGCGGACATTCCTGATGAAAACTGGAATCAAATATGGGAGTCGAGTATAGAGCCGGTTAAAATCCCGTCGGTTTACCAGCAGGAGCATTTTTTTTGTTCAATCAGGGCCACGTTTCACGAGCCAGTGCAGGCAGAGCATGAGATCATTATTAATCCCAGCATGTCATTTGGCACCGGTCATCATGAAACCACTTATCTGATGATCAAAGGAATGCAACAAATCCAGTTCAGGGGTAAAAAGGTACTTGATTTTGGCACGGGAACAGGGGTGTTGGCCATTTTGGCTCATCAGCTTGGTGCACGACAAGTAATGGCTATTGATCATGATTACAAAGCTGTTACC
>JBJHCA010000029.1:0-20612 GCA_050485785.1 Saprospiraceae bacterium
GCACGTACCCGAAGGCGATGCATTATTTATAGGTGATGAGGTTGAAGTGGAATGCGATGCTCCCATACCTGAAAAATCAGATCTTCTCTTTGCTCTGAATGACGTTACAGGCCCTGCTCCCAACGCTACTTTTCTAGGGATGAAGCATCGTTTGTGGATTTACAATATTACCGGAGGTCCCGAAACCAAAGGGCTCAGAAAGCGCATTCAAAACCGTTTTGGCGAACCGCCTGTTCTACTCAGTCAGGTTAGACCCGACAGGGTTACTCAATTACTCGAAAACCGGGTTTTTAACTACGGGCATTTTGAATATGACGTCGAATACAGAGTGGAAGAAAAAAAGCGAAAAGCCAAGATCTACTACTATGCCCGGGTATCTCCCCCCTATGTTTTGCGAAGTATCCGCTTTCCGACCGGAATCAGCGCTCTGGAAACCTTTATCCGGGAAACCGAAGAAGAATCGTTGCTTAAACCCGGACAGACTTACCGGCTTGACAGACTTAGAAATGAACGTACACGAATTGATGAGTCGCTGAAGAACAACGGATTTTATTACTTCACTCCGGATTATCTCATTTTCAGGGCCGATACTGCTGTTGGCTCCCGGGAGATTGACCTTTTGCTGAGCGTAAAACCTGAAACGCCGGTTCAGGCTCGAACCCGCTACTTCTTGCGCAATGTCACCTACGAAATTGAATCAGATGACGGCATTGCCAGAGATTCAGTCAATGTGTTTGGCACTAATTTCATCATGCCCTACCGGTCATACCGGTACTCATTGTTTTTCAGATCGACTTTTCTGGCGCCAAACTTTCCATACAGTCTTGAAAATCAACGAAAAACAATTGGTCGCTTTATGGGTCTGGGGGCTTTTACCTTCGCCAATGTCCGTTATCATGAAGTGCCGGATGAAACCGGCATGCTGGATGCAAGGGTAATCATTACTCCGCAACAGAAGCGATCCATGCGACTCGAAATGCAGGGCGTTTCCAAATCAAACAGTTTTATCGGGCCCACTTTTACGGCCAGGTTTATCAATCGAAACACTTTCAGGGGAGCTGAAGTACTCAGCATCAATTTGCTGGGCGGATATGAAACACAGTTTATCGGCGGTAGACAAACCGGCCTCACTTCCTACGAGGCAGGTGTTGAAGCACATCTGGAGGTTCCCCGGTTTATGACACCCATTATCACCATTCAACCCCGCAGCCGGTTTGTTCCACGCACCTCCTATCGCCTGGGAGTAAGGCACCTGAACAGAGCCGGATATTTTGCCCTTAATGCTTTCAACGCATCAGCTGGTTACCATTGGCGGCAAACTGAAAAGCTCGACTTCAGGATCAATCCGCTCAATGTCAATTACCTGATCCTGGCCCGACAGGATTCAGCATTCATCCAGTTGATGGACGAAAACCCCTTTTTCCGCAGAAGTTTTGAGCAACAATTTATCATTGGCGGCATATTTACCGCTACATACAATACCAAGCTGGCTTCAGATGATTTTACCACGGTCAGACGGCCAACACAAAGACACGGGTTTTACCAGTGGAATGTGGATGTTTCGGGCAATGTGGTCAACGGGTTGCACAGGCTCATTATCCGTGATGCCGAAGAGCCCAGAACATTGCTGGGGGCTGCTTATGCGCAGTATGCGCGCACTGAGTTGGACATCAGGCAGTATCTGTATTTTCGCCATGGCAGCTCTTTGGCAGCCAGGTTGCTCACAGGAGTAGGTATGCCATATGGCAATTCTGAGGCCATGCCCTATGTAAAACAGTTTTTTATTGGCGGCCCCAACAGTATCCGGGCGTTCAGAGCCAGAACCCTGGGCCCGGGAGCTTATAAACCCGAAGACGATACCGCTTTCTTTTTCCCTAACCAGGTGGGTGATATCAAGCTGGAATTGAATCTCGAATACCGCTTCCCGCTGGCCGGTATATTAAAAGGTGCGGCATTTTCCGACGCGGGAAACATCTGGCTTTTCAGTGAAGATGCAGACCGACCCGGCGGAGCTTTCCATCCCGGCTCATTTATTGATCAGATAGCCGTAGGTGGTGGAATAGGTCTGCGTCTGGATATTTCCTTTTTTGTACTCAGGCTGGATGTGGGTATTCCTTTCAGGGTTCCCCACCGCGGTACCTGGGTTTTTGACGAGATCAATTTTGCCTCACGCGACTGGCGTCAGAGCAATATTGTGTACAACCTCGCTATCGGATATCCATTTTAGACACAGTAATGTCCTATTTACTACCACTTTTCAGAAGCCAATTCCTTGTATCATTTTTGTATATTTACCCTTGTAAGCCTTAACAATCTAGTTTTAGCAATCCACAATAAAAAACAATATCAACTATGAAAGTGACTTTAATGCTGGCCATCTCCCTGGGCCTGAGTTTTTATTCCTGCAATCGTCAGGGCAGCCCTTCATCTGATGACAAACCGGAAAGTGGAGGCATACTTCCAACCTCCACTCAGTTAATCACCAGAATGTGGCAAGTGTCGGAATGGACAGCCGAGGGACTCGATCAGTTGGTGAGAGAGCCCTCTCAGGCAATAGCCATCGAAAATGCCATGCAGTTGCTTTACGATTTACAGGTAGATGACCAGCTCATTATTTGGGATCGGCAGCACGAATATGTAGCAGACGGAAGTTGGGTGCTTGCTCAGGACACCACGGAACTGCGCGTTGAGGTTAATGAAAATGCACGCATTTTACAAATCAGGCACTTCAGCCATGACCATTTGCAGCTCCATTGGCTTGAGCCCGTTAGTGATGAAATAGCCATCCCCATAACGCTGCATCTTAAACCATACCGCAGAACTGACTGATTGGCTTTAGGCAGGCAGAGCAAGTTCTGATAACTTCATTTTAAAAATCAGCAATATGGCACTGATTCACTTATATCTTATGTTTTTTGGGATATCTCTTTGTGGCCATGCCTCCGGCATGGGTGTAAAGGATGTCGATAGCTCACTACCCGACTCAACGAAAGAAGTGTTTTTTTTCAACCCCACAGAAGCTACCATCCAGCAACTCCAGAATGCTTATTGGTCCGGCACGGCTACCATTTCAGAGGTTACTGCCTGGTATCTGCTGCGCATCGAAAGCATTGACCGTGAAGGGCCGGGGCTGAATTCCATAATTGCCGTCAACCCCGACGCCATGTCGATAGCCCGGAAACTGGATGAAGAATACCAGCAAGGTCGTATCAGAGGGCCGCTGCACGGCATCCCTATAGTTGTGAAAGACAATATCAATACAGGCGACAATATGCCTACCACGGCAGGGTCACGTGCCCTTGAGAACTACTTTGCTGCGGAAGACAGTCATCTGGTGAAACTACTGCGGGATGCCGGTGCTGTTATTTTGGGCAAAGCCAACCTGAGCGAATGGGCCAACTTCAGAGGGCAATTGTCTACAAGTGGCTGGAGCGGGCTGGGTGGCCAGACTAAAAATCCTTACATACTTGACCGCAATCCCTGTGGATCGAGTTCAGGCTCCGGAGTAGCGGTATCGGCAAACCTCTGTATGATAGCCATTGGTACCGAAACCAACGGTTCCATCGTTTGCCCTTCTCATGCCAACGGCATTGTAGGTATCAAGCCAACCGTGGGTTTGATCAGCCGGTCAGGAATCATTCCCATTTCTCACAGCATGGATATTGCCGGGCCCATGGCCCGCACAGTTGCCGATGCAGCCATTGCCCTGGGTGTATTGACCGAACCGGACAGCCACGACCTTCACAGTGTGCACAGCATTGGCCATGCGTTCAGTGATTATACGCCATTTTTGAGGCATGACGGCCTGCAGGGCAAGCGAATTGGATGGTACACGGCCACCCGGGGAAGGCATTATAAAGTGGACTCCCTGATGTCAGCAGCCATTGGCGTACTCAAAGACCGGGGGGCCGAGATTGTAGAGATCAACAGCATTGGTAGTCCGCAAGCGCTCAGCATGTCGCTCGAAGTGATGCTATATGAGTACAAAGCCGGGCTTAACCGCTACTTTTCATCCCTGGGTGAAGAGCATCCCGTCAGTAATGTGGAAGCCCTGATTGCCTTTAACCGGCAAGACCCGGTTTCCCTGATGCATTTTGACCAGATATGGCTTGAAAGGGCTGCCGTAAAAGGATCGCTGTCAGATACCACCTATCTCAATGCACTGGCTGGTATGCACAGAGCCATGCGCGAAGAGGGCATTGACATGCTGATGAAACAATACGAACTGGACGGGTTTGTGGCTCCCACTGGCTCACCGGCCTGGAAGACTGATCATGTGAACGGCGATTTTTACATGCTGGGAAGCAGCAGTCCGGCTGCCATTGCTGGATACCCGGCCATTACCGTTCCCATGGGCATGATTGGGGGTTTACCCGTGGGTATTTCTTTTTTTAGTACAGCCTGGAGTGAGCCTGTTCTGATTGAAATGGCTTTTGACTTTGAACAGGCAACCCGGCACCGGCAAGTACCTCAATTCAGGGAAAAGGACTGATTGGGGGGATTTCGGAAACCATTACGGCCACAGTGCTGAGGAACAGCACCCACAAAAAGTGATGTAAAAACATGATGAACATGCATCCTGTGTTGATGCTGCCCGAAAATCCAAAAGTCAATTTCCTGACACTACCGTCAAGTTTGGTTTAATTTCCGAATACTGCTACCCTGCCCCGGTAAAGCATGCGACCCGTACGATCAGTAATGACAGCCAGATATATTCCCTGTGGCCAGCTGCCCGTATTGACGCGGTGAGGCATATTGCCTTCCATTCTGCCTTGATATACTACCCTGCCGGTTGCGTCAAACACCCTTACATCCATGATGCCGGCCATGGCATTGGCATCAGGTGTGATGGTAAATTCCGTGATTGCGGGATTGGGGCTTAGGATAAATGAAGGCCAAACTAACGGTTCAGCAACATTCACGACATCAAACTCGCGTATCCGGAAGTGGTCAAATGCGGCTTCCACCAGCATGGCATGCCACCCGCCTCCAAGGCTGTGATGCGCTTCTACGCGTACTTCGATCTGATTGCCCAGGCCGAGGTATTCGGAAAGGTAGATTCGCTGCTCCGGCGACCATCCGCTAGTGGTGGTTGAGGTATTATAAACCTCGTATTCACTGTCACCATCGTAAAGCACTACCCTGAAATACCGCTGATTATCTTCGGCCACCATAACACTTCGGAACCAGTAATGGAAGCTGATCACAGGGTTATCGTACATGCTCAGGTCAATGGGTGGCGAAACCAAGGTAGAGGTTCCGTGGGCCAGCGATTGTTCACCGAAAGCCCCGCCAAGTCCCGTTAAATAGGCTTTATTACCTATATCCACAGGGATATCGGCACCGGGTGCAAGCGGTGTGTTGTTGTAAATGACCAATTCCGGTACAGCCCGAACCCAGTTGCCCTGCTCGGCTCCGGCAATGACCTGCCAGCCCTGATCCAGCTCAAAGCCATCCTGATAACCCGGTTCCATTTCAATAACGAGTACACCTCCACTCTGAAGCAATTGTATGTCACTGATCAGCACTTCCTGATAACCCCACAGTGCGGCAATTACCTGATAAGTGCCTTCGTAAAAACCAGGAACACTGAACATGCCATTTTGATTGGCTTCTGCCTCAAATGTCATTGCATTGCCGGTAAACTGAACCTGTGCGCCAGGCAGCGGTTCGGAAGTGCCTGCATGTATCACTACTGCTTGCAAAAGAAAGGACTCTGTAAGAGGTATTAACTCAGCATTAAGAACAGTAACTTCATTGCTTGCCAGTTCCACCTCAGCAAAAAAATCAAAATATCCGTTTTTACTCACCTTTACATTGTAAGTTCCGGGATGCACGTATCCAGTGTAATAATTGCCATTCAGCTGGCTCAGCGTCTGACCGCCGGTTCCCAAAATCGAAACATGAGCATGGTTTACCGGATCGCCTGAATCGGCATCGGTTATGTTGCCCTCCAGCCAACATGCCCGGTTATAGGAAGGCTGTAATACGTAAAGACCTGTTTGCATGTCGCTGCCAAGTACCAACCCACTGGGAAGAAAAGGATATGCCCCCCAGGCGCCGTTGAATCCGCCATGCGGCCCCGGATAAGTATCGTAAACCCCCACTTCAACAGGATTCTGAGGTCTCTTCCCGTCAAAAACCACGACACCGTCGGTATAGTGGGATATCACTACAAAATCATCTTTCACGTGTGCGTTGTGGGGAATGACCCCCATTCCCAGGCTAGCTGTTGGTCTGAATGCTGCAAGACGCTGTATGTTTAAGGGGTCAGAAACATCAAACACTCCGGTGGGTGCATTGGGCTGCTCGTCTGTGGTAAACAGCGTATTGCCGTCATCGGAGAGCCATACATTGTGGGTAAAGCTGAAATCGGTAAACTGGGTATTGATCAGTACCGGGATTGCGCGATCGGTAATATCGTAAACACTGAAATACCCTGCAAAGATGTCGGCACTGTAGAGCAGATTTCCTCTTGCATAAGCATCATGGGAATAAACCGGAAGTCCTTTTCCTTTAAACACCGGATTGGCTGGATCACCGTTCAGATCAAAGATCAGAACTCCGCCACTGTTGATGTTAGAGCCCAATACATATAGGTAGCCCAGTTCATCGACCCAGAGATTGTGCGCTGTAAGAACTTCCCCCAGATCAGGAACTTCAAGCTGCTGATATTCAAAGCTCACGCTATCATCGGATAGATATGCGAGATTGATGATCCCGATTCCGAGACCTGACTCATTAGACACATAGGCATAATGACCCCAGGTTTTGATATCTCTCCAAAGGGAATTGGGGCCCGGCATAAATGCCACTTCTGTGGGATTGGCCGGGTCGGCCAGACTGATAACAGCAGCCCCGGTAAACATGCCCATAATGGCATATTCGGTGTTGTGGGGTGCCGGTGTCACATATCCCCAAATGTCATTGACCACAACGGGATAATCGAGGTTGCCTACCAGTGACATATTGAGCTGGGCGCTGGCATTTTGGAGAACGCCGATAAGAATCAGGATCAGAACAGCAATGCTTCGCATCATTTGAGAGTGTATTTTACTGATTGGATGGTTTTAAGCTAACTATACTTACGGTCAGGGTTCCCTGAAAAAGCAGTTGACCCTCATCATTGATGATGTCTGCAGTCCATACGTGAATTTTTCTTCCCAGACGAACCGGCCGGCAAATTCCGGTCACCAACCCGCTTGTAGCCGGTTTAAGGTGATTACCATAGATGGCGAGACCTACACCAGCCATACCGGGTTCTTCAATGCACAGATTGGAAGCCACACTTCCCAGGGTTTCAAGCAATACCATACTGGCTCCTCCGTGCAACAACCCCATGGGTTGTATGGTGCGATGATCCACCGGCATTGTGGCAATCAGGTGATCATCGGCTACCCGGGTAAATTCAATACCCAGGCCGGCACTCAGTGTGTTCTGCTGCAAACGATTTAGCTGATCGGGTATAGCCGGCTTTTTCCATATTGACATCAGACAAAATTAGCGTAGTAAGTATAGTAAGGAGTAACGTTTGAACGGCAAAAAGGTCGCCAAAAATAGACCAAAACACAAAACTATGGCCAACATAATCATTGTCCGTATTTATTTCTGTACTCCAACCACAGTTTAACCAGGTAGCCGGCTTCTTTCACATCATGCACCCGCAGAATGTGCGCTCCTTGTTCCAGAGCCAGCGTATTGAGTACCATGGTGCCGTGCAGCGCATCTTCAGGGGCAATGGCCAGGGTTTTCCATATCATCGACTTTCTGCTGATGCCAACCAAAACGGGACTGTCGAGCAAATTTGAAAAAGCCCGGAGATTGGCAAGCAATTCAAAATTATGCTCAATAGTTTTCCCAAATCCAAAGCCGGGATCAACAATGACATCGTGAATTCCGGCTCTGAGCAGATGTTTTTTTCGCTCTGCCAGGTACCTGACCACTTCTGAAGCAACATCTTCATATACTGCATTCTGCTGCATGGTTTCAGGTGTACCGGGCATGTGCATGGCAATAAACGGAGCTTTGTGCTCTGCCACCGTTTTAGCCATGACAGGATCATACGTGCCGGCCGAAATGTCGTTGATCATGGCGGCACCGGCATCCAGACATGCCGCAGCCACGTTGTGGTGAATGGTGTCAACAGACAAAACCGCATCGGGAAATTTCCTGACTATGGCCTGAATGGCAGGGAGTAACTTCTCCAGTTCATGTTTGGAGTCTGAAACTGCAGCTCCCGGTCTGGATGACATGGCCCCCAGATCGAGGATATCTGCACCATCCTGAAGCATATTGGCAGCTTTTTGCAATACATCGGATACGGAGGAGGCCCTGCTTCCGGAATAAAAGGAATCATCCGTGATGTTGATGATGCCCATGATCAGCGGGCGATCAATAAGCGAGAGTTGCCCCTTAATGCGAATGCTGTAAATGGGATTATCCGACAAAGTATTTAGCATAATACGCAAGTTTCATTACTTTTACGTTTCCAATACCAATTGCATTTTATGGCTGAAGCCCGAGCATTTGAACAAACCGAGAGGCAATATGATGAAATTTCATCACTCTGTCGCAACCTGTTCACCAATAAATTAAAAGACTACGGCGAGTCATGGCGGGTACTCAGAGCCACATCCCTTACCGATCAGTTGTTTATTAAAGCACGCCGTATCCGGAGCATAGAAGAAAAAGGATTTCACTCTGTTTCAGAAGGAGTGGAAAACGAGTATATAGCCCTGGTCAATTACAGCCTGATGGCTTTGATGCAACTGGATAGCACTGACCGCAGTACTAAACCGATTGAGCATTACAATCGTTGTTTGGATGCATGTAAACAACTCATGCGGTCAAAAAATGATGACTACGGCGAAGTTTGGCGCGATATGCGCCTTTCATCCATTACTGATCTGATACTCATGAAACTGATGCGCATCAAGCAGATTGAGGACAATCTGGGCAAAACAATTGCCTCAGAAGGCCTTGAAGCCAATTATGCTGACATTGTCAATTATGCCATTTTTTCGCTGATCAGAATTGCCGAAGAACGCCCCGAAATTGTAAATCCACTTAAATGAGCCAAATATGAGTTTATTTCAGCTTATACTGTATGTGGCCATAGCTGCCCTGCTGATTACCCTGATAGTGGGTTTTGTATTTAAAAAACAGAAGCTCTGGGCACTGACGTACCTTCAGAACTTTTGTGGTTCGCTGTTTATTTTTTCAGGCTGGGTAAAGGCCATTGACCCGCTGGGAACAGCCTTTAAAATGGAACAGTATTTTGCTGAGTTCCAGGCCTTATTTGCACCTACGTGGTTCAGCTTTATTTCTCCGTTTTTCAGCTGGATGTCGGGATTATCGGTTTCGGTGTCCGTGTTTATGATCGTGCTGGAAATAGTGCTGGGCGTGATGCTCATTGTGGGTTCATGGCCGCGTGTAACAGCATGGTTATTCTTTTTAATCATAGCTTTTTTTACTGCCCTTACGGGCTTTACCTACCTTACCGGATATGTGCCATCCATGGACAGCGATGGTAACCCTGTCAACTTTTTCCAGTTCAGCAAGTGGGGTCCCTGGGTGGAAACCAACATGAAGGTAACCGACTGTGGCTGCTTTGGAGATTTTCTCATTCTTGAGCCCTATGTGTCCTTCCTGAAGGATGTGTTTTTAATGATTCCCGCCATACTGTTTTTGTTCCTGCACAGGCATTTCCATCAATTGTTTAACAGCGTTGCCAGGTTTACCATTCCTGCAGTAACTGCATTTGCAATATTCATTTTCTGCCTGAGCAATTTTGTGTGGGATCTGCCGGTAACCGATTTCAGACCCTTTAAGAACGGGGTGAACGTTGCCGAACAAAAAGCTTTAGAAGACAGTCTGGTGATTGCCGCAGCCAGTGATATCACTTTTGTGTACACCAACAAAGAAACCGGTGAAGTTGCGGAAGTGGGCACCAGCGGGCCATTCCCTACCGATCCCTGGGAGCTCACCGACAGGCGTCAGGGCCGTGTTACCGTTTCCAAAATCTATGATTTTGCCGTATCCGATCTGGATGGCATGGATATTACCGAAGACATCCTCACTTATGAGGGGTATCATTTTATGGTTGTCGGCTGGAAGATGAAATCCACATCGCGACAGGAAACCATCATTTATATGGACACCATCATGGGTATCGATACACTGGTGATGGAGGACACCGTGTTACTAACACCGCGGATTGAATCTATTGAGCAGCTCGAATCGGTAATCAACCACTATACCTGGGATCAGGGTTATATTGACCGGTTTACACAAAAGATCAATCCACTGGCTCATGCTGCAGAAGAGGCCGGTATTGTCACTTATGCCGTTGTGCCCTTTAATGATCCGGATAAAATTGAAGATTTCAGGCATCAGGCTCAAACGCCTTTCCCATTTTATACTGCCGATGACATTTTGCTGAAAACCATGATAAGATCAAATCCGGGGGTTATTTTATGGCATAACGGGAAAATCGTGAAGAAGTGGCATATCCGAAAATTGCCTGATTTTGAGACTATACGCAGAAAGTATATGGATTAATATGCCTTATGATCCGGTTTTTGATCAAGCGTTTTTTTTACGCCCTGGCTACCATTGCTGCGGTGGTGGTGATCATTACCTCCATCATTTATCTGGCTCCGGTTGACCCTGCCAGGCTTACTTTCGGTCAGCGGTCGGATATGGAAACCATTGAGGCCAAGCGACGTCAGCTAGGGCTTGATCAACCGCTGTACATTCAACTGGCGGCATACCTGAATGACATTTCGCCCATATCCATACATAAGCCTAAAGACAGCATACCACTACATCACACGATTTCCGTTGAGCGACGCGACACTGTGCTGAACCTTTTTTCGGCCCGGGGCACTGATGCAGCTCCTGTAAACGGGCCGCACAAAAAGTTATCCCTCATAACAATAAACATCCTGACCCAAGAACGTGACAGTGCAATCCAATACTGGCAACAGCATTTCAGCACTCCCGGTATAAATGACAGTACTCCTGAAGGTGTGGTACTGGTGAGTTCGACGATGAAAACGACTACGGAGTATCTGGTGATTGACAACCGGAAGCAATACAATTACCTCAGGCTGCTGGCATTGGGCAGGTTTGATCTAGTGATCAAGCGACCATATCTGAGAGAGTCATACCAGACGGGCCGGCCGGTGATTGAGATTCTGACTGAAGTGATACCGAGAACAGCGCTGCTGGCCCTTGCGGCCATGGGAATGGCTACTGTTTTGGGCATTGTGCTGGGAGTATTTGCAGCACTTAAGCAACATACCTGGTTTGACAATTCCTCCGTAGTGATGTCAGTGCTGGGGTATTCGCTACCCAGTTATATTACGGCTATATTGCTGGCATACGTGTTTGGGTATCTGCTGGCCGATTATACCGGACTGAATGTCCGTGGTAGCCTTACCGATATTGATACCCTGACGGGAGAGACCTATATTGTATGGAAAAACTTGCTTCTGCCTGCCATTGCGCTTGGGATAAGGCCGGTGGCCATCATTACCCAGCTTACGCGGAGTGCTATGCTGGATGTAATGTCCAGTGATTATGTGCGTACGGCCAGATCAAAGGGCCTCAGTGAGCGGGTGGTCATTTTCAGGCATGCACTGCGCAATGCACTGAATCCGGTGGTTACGGCCATATCGGGATGGTTTGCTGCCCTACTGGCCGGGGCCTTTTTTGTAGAAAACGTATTTTCATACAATGGCCTGGGGTACCAGACGGTGCAATCGCTTTTGCATTTTGATGTACCTGTGGTATTGGGTGCCGTTTTATTCACTGCCTGTATATTTGTGGTGATCAATACAATGGTTGATTTTATTTACGCATGGTTAGATCCCCGGGTGACAGTTGGCAAATAAGGATACTGGAAAAGCCGGTAAAGAGCAAGGTTTTGTTCATTACGGGGTTTATGGCTTCCGGCAAAAGTGCATTTTGCCGTGAATTGGGAGCACTTTGGAACCTGCCTGTATTGGATACAGACCATTGCATTGAAAAAGCCACCGGCCGGAGCATCGCTGATATTTTTCAACTGCAGGGAGAGGCAGAGTTCCGGAAAATGGAAACTGAACTGATCGGCAGTATTGACCCGGATCATGAATTGATCGTGGCGTGCGGTGGCGGATTGCCGTGCTATAACCGGAACATGGATCTGCTCAAATCACTGGGAACGGTTTGGTGGCTGCAAACACCTTTTGAAGACATGTATCGCCGCATCACTTCAGATCAAGCAAGACCCCTTGCTCAAAGATTGTTGCATGCAGGTGGCCGGCAACTGTTGCTACAGCTATACCTGAACAGGCAGGCATGTTACCAAAAAGCCCATACCATCATCCAAAAGAAAATCCGGGCTCTTAATACTTGAATGCGATGCGCTTAATTTCTCCTTTCCAGTATTCGTAAGGGTTGCCTTCAGGATACCAGATAGCCGTCACCCCTCCCGGAAGCTTCAAACCGTCCTGTTCCAGATAACGGCTGATTACAGCCCGAAAGGGAACTTTCATAGCCTCTTTACCTGATCCGTAATACCGGTCATCCGTTTCAAATTGCGTCCATGCACCTTCTTTGTTGAAGCTGAAAATGCCGCTCAGGGTATACCCGGCATCGCGCAATGTGCCCTTGACGGAATACTGATCAAGCTCTTTCCACTCCATATAGTTGGCATTGATATACCCTGGAATCAGCAGGCTTTCCGACAAAATGACTCCCAAAGCGGATTGAGATACTGCACTGCCGTCTTCATTGAGAAATCTGTACAATCTACCGGCTTTTCCCAACATGTGTCCTTTGCCTGCAGCATAAATATCCCTAACTTCAAAGGGAACCAGTTTACTGAAATACCCCTTCATTAGACAAATTCTGGAAGGTTGTTTTGCAGCATTGTACTGTTTGGTTTTCAACCCGGTCCAGCTTCCTCCGGGTTTCAGTTTTATGGCACTGTTGTTCCATATCACTTCTGCATTCGAATAAGGAGCCCGGTGCAAAAAGCCTGTGTACTCCAGATACCTGATCAATGGTTTGGGCAATGATTCCGGATCCCACCACAATCCGGGCTCATCGCTTTCCTGTGAATGAAAGTACTGCTTTAGTTCGGTGTTGAATTGCCGGCTTACCGGGTTAAATAAGTTCATGGTTTTTGGTTTATGGTTATTTCGCTGTTGTTTTCTGCCAGGATGATCGCATCTTTGGAGGCATGTTTTGAATGTCAATTTCCGCAGTCCAAACATACGACTTTGGCCAGTTTCGGAAAACAGAAGCAACGCGATACAGAAACCACAGGGAGGGTTTATTGCTGACCGGCTTCCACCCTCCCGAAGGGCTCAGTTCAATGAACACTTTCCCATGGCGGTTTTGGAGACTGTAACCGCCCTGAAGCGAGCCCGTGCTTTCATGCGCTTTAATGTGAAAACTTCCCTTCAGGGTGCTATCTTCTTTTAATCGGGTAATGTCAGGAAACGGTGGATCGAAGGTCAACTTTACTTCATGATTGCGGTAAATGGCAACCATATTCTCCAGGTTTTTACCGTTTGTAGCCGGAATGAAGTTGTAGCTTATGCTGTAGGACCCAAAATCTGCTTCCTTAATGTCCGGCACGGGATCAAGCATTTGCTCTGCAGCAGGATTGAGCGTTACGATCAGCGGATCAGGACTGTACCGGGAAAAGTACATGCGCATAAAGTCAATGGCCATGGGTGCTTTATCAGGCTTATGCAATCGACCGTCAATCTGCACGCTAAACACAGTACTGCGTCTTCGGACAAAATAGAAATCATGCAGATAGACCAGCGGTAAGGCTGAAGGAGTTTGGGCAGCCTCTCCCATGGGAGCCAGCAGCCCAAAAGGTTTGCGCTTTCGCTTGTTGCTCTCTTCAATCGCAATATCCACAATGCGACCCAGGCAATCGGTAAACTTTATCCGTGCTGACACTCCCAATGAGGTAACCCTGAAATCGGCAGTAGTAAAATCAGTGGGTAACACTTCATTGGCACCTGCACCGGCAATATCAAAGGTCTCCCGTTTCACCTGAAGACCGGGTTCGTAATACACATCCACTTTTAAATCTCGTCGCCAGCCTATTACGAGCAAGCCTTTGCCATGTATTTTATCGTCAAACACCTGAGGTTCAAAGCCAACATAAATACTGTCCGGGTCTTTCTCAAAATTGATCAGCAGCAACCTTTCCATAGGATCAATGTGAATCAGGAAAGGACAATAAAACGGTGACGATTCCGGCAACATAGATTGATGGTTTTGTGCAGCAAGCAGTACCCCGATAAACAACAATAAAAGCAATGATATGGTCTTGAGAAAGTAACTTGATGAATCGTGATGAACTTCGGCCATACAAAGCTTTCATCCCGGATTTTGTCCGCATGAGCGAACAAGATAATCATCATGATTCAGTTTGGTGTTAGTTTCTGCCAAAAACCAGTGGTAAAGTTCTACATCCACCCGGCTAACGTTGCTGCAACAATTCACTTTCGGATGATGAGAATGGCAATCACCAGATTAGGCACCCAACAAATCCATGCCACCATTTTATAAGCAGTCATAAAATCGCCGGATATCCACTCCAGCAAGGGAAGCCAGATTCGCAAGGATACAGCGGCAAAGCAAATCGCGTAACTCAGGATCATGGCTTTTTGGTGCTTGTCAAAATCGCGGTTTAAGGCATACTGCCATGCAGCAACCGTGGAAACAAACCATATAACGCCCAGCAGAAAAAACCCGCTTCCCGATACAATGCCACCGGTTGCATGCCATGACAGGTATATACCCGCTGTGGCACTTATTAAAACCATGAATACATATACCTTTCCGATCCTTCGGTGCCAAGCGGGATTGCGGAGACGAAACTTTCGCCAGAACTGCATCCACCCTACTGCTAATGCTATACCTCCCGGTGCTATGTGAGCGTAGAAAAAAAACCGCCAAACATTGCTGGCCAGTATTTCCTGTGTCTTGGTATTCAACAGGCCAAACCGGTCATCGGCTAAAAAATAAACCAATGGGTATATGCCGATTGCAATGGCGGAAAAAGCCATGAATATCAGAACTAAACGGTTTTGTACAAGGGGTAAGGTACCTGTTCTGCTCATTGGAGAAATGTTTTGCCACGGATGATTTTCATAAGATGCCGGCCGGCATCAAAGATGCATGATTTATGCTTTCAGACCAATTCTTTTTTATAAACCGTGTTCATGCAAGCCACGTGACATGTCTGTTTTTATACTAATTGCCCATTGAAAACAAGACTAAAGGTACATTTTAACTTTTTCGCTTCATTATTTACAGCATCCTATTCGTGAATTTCATTAGATTTGCCATAATATGCTTCACGTTGTCAAATCATTTAGAACATTACGCTTGCTTTTTTTACATGCTTTTCTGGTAATATTCATTACAGATGCAGCGCAGGCTCAGGATGCACGATTGATAGAACAGCTTAAATCTGGGATCCCCGGCAGTTTGGACCATGACCGGGTCAACATCCTGAATGACCTGGCCGATGAGATCATGAAACCGGCACCTTCTCAACTCAACAGCCGCGATGCCATGCCTTACGTGGAAGAAGCACTGGAACTGGCCGAAAGTCTGAGATATCACTACGGTATGTCGCGCAGCATTCAGCAGCTGATCACCATACATAACGCTTTGGGCAACCGGGGGCAAGTGCTTCGGCTCAGAACGCGGCTCACCGTAATACCCAGGGGAACAAAAATTGAGCAACGGCATAATCTCACCCGCATGATGGCTGATCTGCATCGAAGTGAAAGCGAGGCCGAACACAGTCAACAAGAGCTGGCCCGCACAGAAACAGAACTGCTGCAAACCCGGCAGGAGGCAGAGCGCATCAGGCAGGAAATAGAAGAACTCGATGCTCGAGATGCCGAACGCCTTGAGCAGCTGAGGCAGCAGGAACAAACCCTCAGAGCCAGAGAGATGCAAATAGCAGAACGCGACAGAGCATTGGAAGAATCGGCAGAGCAATTGCTCATTTTGGAGCAGGAACGGGAAATGCTCGCCATGCAAAACCGCATCCTTGAACAAAACACGCAGATCCATGCCCTGGAAGCAGAAAGGCATCAATTGCAGAACCGGATACTTTGGGGCATCATATCAGCAGTTACCCTCATCATTGCTGCACTATTATATCTTTATTACACCATACGTAAAACCGCCAAAGAACTCCGGGAGAAAAACAGGATTATTGAGGAAGAAAAGAAGCGATCTGAGGAACTGCTGCTTAATATCCTGCCTCTGGAAACAGCCAATGAACTGAAGAAAACGGGCAAAGCCACAGCGCGTAATTATGAATTGATCACCGTATTGCTCACCGATTTCAAAGATTTTACGCGGATCAGTGAGAAGTTGGGTCCCAAAGAACTGGTGGATGAAATTGACCTTTGCTTCAGTGCTTTTGATGCCATTACCGGGCGGTACGGAATCGAAAAGATAAAAACCATAGGGGACGCATATCTTTGTGCTCACGGCTTGCCCAGCGGCACCAACCACAATCCCGTCAATGTAGTGAAAGCCGCCCAGGAAATGGTAGAATTCATGAACGCACTGACCAAACGAAGAAATGAACAAGGCAGGCCAAGCTTTTCTGTCAGGATCGGAATTCATTCCGGGCCACTGGTGGCCGGCGTAGTTGGCCAAAAGAAATTTGCCTACGACATCTGGGGCGACACTGTGAATACCGCAGCCAGACTGGAACAAATGAGCGAACCCGGAAGAATCAATGTTTCCCAATCAACCTACCACCTGGTATCCAATGATTTTGAGTTTGAACACCGCGGTAAGATTGCAGCCAAAAACAAAGGCGAAATCGACATGTATTTCGTTAAACAGTAATGATCCTGCCTGTCACCGTACCACTAATCGGGTATTACTCATTCCAAGGGTTCCCTGAACGTTTATATGGTAAACACCGGCCGGAAGATTAGCTGTATCCACACAATGATGCCTTTCTTTATTTCCGGATGCATGCCTGTAAACCAACTGCCCTGCCACATTGTAAATACTGATCCATTGCAGCTCCTCATCTGCCTGAATACAGAAATAATCGGTGGCCGGATTGGGATAAACCAGTGTTGCAAAATTTACCCGGACTTCTGACACCGTAGTTACGCCATCAATCCATTGCTCGTACGCCTTGATGTATGCATAAGTCAGATCAGGCCAGGCAGAAGCATTGAATGAGCCATCGTTAGTCATCAGTGTAATGGTAAGACCTTTTTCCGGGAAATACAAGGATGATGACCCGTAGTAGATATAGCCGTTATGTCCAAATCCCTGGTGACCGTAAACATCTTGTTGCATAATACCCAAGCCGTATTTTAGCTGCGGAGTGAGCGTGATGGTGTTCTTCATCAGCTCTAGAGAGGCAATTGACAGAAATTCCCCTTCAAAAAGTGCTTTCATCCAGATCGATAACTCATAAGGCGTGGCAAACATGGCTCCGGATGCCCAGGCCATGCTGTAAAGGCTGGTCAGGCTTATACCCAAAGCAGTGAAATCGAGCAGCATGCCATTTCCCGGGTCACCCCATACATTGGCCACCGGATTGCCCAAAACCTCATAAGCCGCCAGTTTAATGGACGGCAGGTCAAGCGGATCGATCACCAATTCCTTTACCGCTTCATGAAATGGCAATCCGGTAACGCTTTCTATGATGAGACCGGCCAGAACATAGTTGGTATTGCTGTAATACCAGCTGCTTCCCGGGGTAAAAAGCGGCTGCAAGGTGAACTGCTCCACCACCGCATAAGGGTTCCACACCGAATCCAGATTGGCATTGAGAGCTACGTAAAAAGCAGAATTCTCCGTTACATTGGCTATGCCGCTGGTATGGTTCAGTAATTGCTCAATCGTAATATGCCCGGCTACATTCGGAAGTTGTGTAAACCAGATACCCAGTGTATCGCTCAGTGACAGTAAACCGGTTTCGTGCAGTCTGAGTATGGCCGCTGCCGTAAACGTTTTGGTAATGCTACCCATGCCGTAACTGTGGTTGGGGGTGGCAGGTAAAATGGCGGATGACTGCCCTGCTGCGCCAATAAAATAGGTATGATCAGGCAAAATAACCGATGTACTCAGGCTTTTCATGCCATAATGGTTGCGCAAACTGTCCGTTACTATGGCCAGCATAAGCTCCAGCTCCGGGTCTAGATCACCGGATACGGTAAGCAGATTATCCAGGCGATGGTGCTCATCAGCAACAATATCTACGCTGATAACGGGAAAGCCCTGCGAAAACTGAGCCATTGCCGTATCAGTAAACAGCAACATGCCAAGTGGCAGAAGGAACAGCAGCAATTTGTTCATAGTATCGGGTCAGTTTTGTGGTTGAGCTGCAAACTTAGCAAGTCTGCCAATTCTCTTCCTGCTCAAATCGACAATTCCTGCTCATTGACGGATTAACTGCACCCGAATAATCTACAGTTGGTGTGCTTGGCTTCTTTTGTATGTCTTTTTGTGATGCGGAAAACCTTGCCTTCAATTAAGCCGTGCAGCCCGCAAAAAGGCACCCCCGGTGTGGAACCAGACAAACCTGAATATTATCCACATCCACACCGAAATGTGGACCCGGAATGTAACAATTGATCTAGTTTCCCCTTTGGGGCCACCATGGCGGCAGATTAATAATGGGTTCTTCACCGCGTTTGTAACGATCCTGCCGTGGCCCAAACCATGGACGTTTGGGATTTTTGATAAAAACATAGCGCACCGAAATAGCCGTTTGAGCATTGAATATCCGGTCACTTCCCGCCAGATGAATAACCGGCTTAAAGTCATACGACACATTTACCCTTCCCAGGGTGAGTTCTACCCCGCCTATTGCCGTGATGCCAAACAATGCATTGCGGTCTCCTTCCAGCGTGCTTTCGAGCCCAGTGTGCAAACCACCGCCGCCGTAAAGCGTAAACCGACGAGATATGATAGGGCTGTGTTGTTCGTACAAAACCGTAAACAAGGACTGATCATGGTACAGACTATGCTGGAGTATTCCTTCCAGCGCACCTCTGTGTGCCACCCGGTACTTGGCCGTTAGTCCGACATCAGTGCCCAGCCGGGCACCGGCTGCCAGCCTGTATGCCTGAGCTTCAAGTGATTGCGGCAGCAAGCACCCACAAAGAGTGATCAATAAGCAAAATAATACCATGCCGCCCGGTAAAAAGCGGAACCTCCATCCCAATACGTTCATCCGCTAATGATTATACTTAAAACTTAACCGTTAATCCGCCCATTACGTTGAAACCGACCGTAGGATAACGGTACCAGCGCTGCCATGAATTATTGAACAGATTGTTGACCTGAAGAAATGCCCCGAAGTTTTTAGTGAACTGGTATCCTCCATTCAGGCTCACATCCAGTAGTACGGGCAGTGTATTGACCTCACCGTTTTCAGCGTAATAATGCATGCCTCCGGCAGTAAAAACTTCCAGGCCGGCATTAAACTTTTCAGCCAGATAGCGGAAACCCATGTTGCCTTCCCATTCTGGCAAATGAAAAGCATGCTCCAGTGAATCGAGGTTGTAGATGTTGTACCCGCCGCGCAGGCTGATCTCGAATTTCTCCACCGGCGTAAAACTTCCCGACAGATTGGCATAATAGATGCTTCCGGCATCATACAGCACTTTTATGCGGCTGAAATCCTGGAACTCGTTCAGGTAAAGGGGCAAATTGTTCACTGATTTCCATCCACCCCGCAATTCAAACGAGACGGTTCTCATTTTACCGCCAATACCTGCATAGCGATCGTGTGCGCGGTTGTTGAGCAGCGTTTGATTTTCGCTCAGCCAGGGATTGATGCCAATGGCACGACGGTAGTTGAACTGATCGATATAGCTGTTCCAGCCTGCAAACACCGAAAATTTACCATCGGCCAGCAACAGGGCGGCTTCAGAGGCTATGCCGGGAAAAAACGATGAGCTGTCGGGCAGGCTTGCTCCCAGGTAAGCACCTGCCTTGATCCTGTACATAGATCCTGAAAAGGTAATGGACGGTATGGCATAGGCAACGGAATTCCGCTGCTCGTCAAAGTCATTGTAAACACTGTTGAGAAATCCCGCTTCCACGGCCAATGGAAACCGGTCATCCAGCCAGTAAGTGAGTTTTCCCGTGAGGTCGGCAGCCAGTTCGGAGGCGGTAAAGCGATCTGAAAAAGAATAGAGTTGAATATCAGCCTGATAATCGAAACCGGAAAAGTTCTCTCTGGGGTTAAACAGCCCTGCTTTTACATCCACGGATTTGTACTCCTGCCTCACCTGGCCGGGAGGAACTTCGGAAAAGGTTGTATCATATCCGTAGTAATGGATGCGATCCCATGCACCGGCAATGCCAAAGTTTACACCCAGCTGATCAGAAGCAAACCAGGTGGCATCTGCGCCGGCAGTGCCGGTGGCCACGCGTTGATTCTCAACACTTCGGTCATTATTGAGGCCGTGGTATTTCAGGTAAGCCCGGTACCGAAACGTCTGCGAGTCACTACCGCCGGAATACGCAGCCTCCAGTAATGGCGACATAGGCCAGCCAATACCGGCTTTAGCGTAAAAACGGTACACCTCAGG
>JBJHCA010000029.1:20622-36745 GCA_050485785.1 Saprospiraceae bacterium
GGTAAAGGTTCGGCACGCATGGCCACGGGGCGTATTTCCGGAGCTTCATAATCAATAGTCAGCGTTTCAGATGGGATCTGATAGGTAATTTGCAGCGTCTGTTCTTTGATTTCGGGGAAGACGGGCGAGGTATTCAGTTTTTTCAGATCGGGCAGCGTAGCCCTGAACCGCTTTTCCACCTCGATGATCTCATCGGGCAGGGTCTGTGCGCTGGAAATATTGAGTCCGATCAATGCCAGGGCAATCATTAACACCAATGCTGATTTATACATAGTTCCAAATATGTTCAGGTTGTTTAAAAATTGTCGGGATCATCCATCAATAACTGGTCGCCTTGAGGCCTGTCTTCAATGGGTTTGCGGTCTGGCAATTGCCCTGCATCCAGTCTGGCTAGCTTCTGACGGGTTTGTTCCACCAGATTATCGTCGCCGGTGTAATTTTCTATGATGCTTTCGTAAGCCACCCTGGCATTAAAAAATTCACCTTCCTCGGCAAAAATATCCCCGAGCAATACCACACTGCGTGCTACCCAGTATTCATAGGAGGGTATCTCTCGCCTGATATTCAGGCACAGCTGACGCGCTATTTCAAGATCGCGCTGAAGGTAATAGATGTAAGCAATCTGAAAACGTGCCTCAGCCGACCATTCATTGTCCATCAATTGAATGGTGCGGTTAAATGCCGTCCGTGCTTTCTCCAGTTCTTCCATTTCCAGAGCAGTTTTACCCAGGTAATAGCTGGCTTCGCCCCGGTCACGGTTATCCGCCCGGGTATTGGTTTCCACTTTGGAAGCGTACATGTAAACTCCCTGAGCATTTTTTGTCCGGTATGCGGATCTCAGCGCATTTATCTGAGCTTCAAACCGAATATCCTCGGAAGTGGCAATTTCTTCAAGTTGTTTAAACTGCTGGAATGCTTTGGCAAAATCCCGGTCAATATTGTAACTGATCAGTGCTGCCTTGCGAAGTGCTCTGTCCAGGTAACTGCTTCGGCCCCGTGAAATGACTTCTTCATAATCCGGTTTTGCTTTACTGTATTCGCGCAGGGCAAAGTGCGACTCACCCCGGTGGAAATAGGCAGACAATATGCTGCGTCCGTTGGGGAATGAGTTGATGTAGTTGGTATACGCCTGCACCGCCCGGGTGTAGTCGCCCTGAATGTATTGTGCTTCTGCAGCCCGGAAGTTAATAGAATCTCTGGCGAGGTCAGTAACATTGACGGCCAGGCCCGGAATGGATTCGATAAAGGCAAAATAGCCATCGGGGTTGCCTTCCTCAATGTAGATCTCCTCAATGTTTTTAAGGGCGTCTCTGGCTTCGGATGAGGCCGGATTATTAGCAAATACCTGTTTGTAGTAATTCAGGGCTTCTTCACTGCGTCCCATATTGAAGGCAATGAGGCCGAGCTGAATGTATGCCTGGTTCACCAAAGGGCTGTTGGGGTGACCGTTTACCAGTTTCAGGAGATTTTCCCTGGCTTCATTGGGTCGGTTCATGGTTTGGTATGTGACGCCAATATTCAGCAGAGCATCCGGTGCATAATTGGAGCGGGGAAAACGGGACACCATGCTTTCCAGTGCCATCAGTTTGTCAACATTGCGCCCCTGAACACCAAAGATGATCCCACGCTGAAACATGGCGTAATCCGCCCCGGGTAAATTTTGCTGGATCACTTTCTGATAGCTGCCCTGAGCACGGTCATATTGATTGCGCTGTAATGCAGCATCACCATGTCTCAACAAAGCATCGGCATAGATCTGGCGCTTCACGATGTCAGATTGCAGGTGATTCATTTGTTGCTCTATGCCCTGGATGGCTCTTTCAAAGAAGCTCTGTGCTGAACTGAAAGTTTCCTTCTTCAGATAATTGTAGCCCAGAGTGTAGTAAGCGGTTATCAAACCTGAGGCTTCAGGTAATTCACCAACTCCCGCGGCGGCGGTTACAAATTCATTCAGGTAGCGTATGGACTGGTCATACTGATCTTTTTCGTAGGCAATTTGCCCCAGCCAGTATTTCGACAGGGCCACATAGTACATGTCAACCCCGGTTTGAATAGACTTGTGAAACAGCGGTTCAGCCTCTCCGAATGCCCGGTCATTGTATAGCTGAATAGCCCGCAGGTAAGTGACTTTCTGATAGGCTTCCTGAAGTTTGGGCCCGCGGTTGGGAATGCTTTCGAGAATTCTGAGGGCATTTTCATAATCCCGGGTATTGATGAACAGGTCACTGAGCATGGTTTGTGCTTCATTGTAATGAGGCGAACCCGGGGGAATATCCTGCAGAATTTCAATGGCATCGCGATGATAGCCCAGCTCGTAACTCAGTTTGGCAAAAGTGAGCAAAGCCGTAGCCTGTAATTCTTTGTTGTGATCCATCCGGCGGGCACGATCAAAGGCATTACGGGCAGCATTTTTATTTCCCCGCTTCAGGTAAGCATCACCAAGATGATACATAGCATTTTGTGCTATAGCAGAACCGCTTACATCCAGTTGTTCAAAATTGCGGATGGCTTCATCATAGCGGCCTGTTTTATACTGGACGTATGCCAGTTGATAGAGATCCTGTTCGCGCAATGAACGGCTGGCTCTGTAGTTGGCTTCAAGATGGGGGTAAGCTTTCTCGTATTCTCTCAGCTCAAAGTAGCTCTGCCCAACCAACAGATTGAGCTCGGTGACATAGCGCTGGTTCCTGTCGTTGAGTTGAGCCGTTCCGTATTGAGCTACGGCGGCATATTCACCCTGGTTAAACATGATCTGCGCTATGTAAAATGGCACGATGCGGCCATATTTGCGGTCGTTTTCCAAGCGGCGAAACTCCTCGAGGGCTTGCCTTTCGCGGCCCCGGTAATATTCAGTGAGGGCAAAGTAATACATTGCATCAGACTGGTATTGTCCCGGCCGGTTTTTCAACTGATTGAACACACCACCGGCTTGTGCAAATTGCTTAAGAACAAACTGTGAATACCCGCGCTTAAACAGCATTTCATCCGCTTCTGCCGGTGACAGCATGCCGGGTTCAACCCTGCTGTAGTATTGTGATGCAGTAGCGTAGTCCCTGGAGCGGTAATAATAATTGCCCATTTCATACGTCGCCTGATTGGCTAGCAATCCCGGTGAGTGTTCGCGAATGAACCTGTCAGCAAACCAAACTGCCTCGGCATCGCCCAGATGAACAGCGGATAATACTTCGTAAAGCGCGGCTTCATTCCTGAGTGACTCCGATGCGCCGGCTTCAGCCGTTAGTGCCTGTTCGCGATAAGCCCTGAAGGCTGCTTTAGCCTCAGCAAACAGGCCGTCGGCATAAAACTGCTTGCCCTCTTTGTATAGCCGGTCTTGTTCAGTATATACCGAACTGAACTGGGCATTGACTGCCTGAGTAAGAATTACCGTCATCAACAAGATGAAAGGCAATACTGCCAGATAACTGATCTTTAATCTGTACTCCCTTATTCTGACGGGCGAGTCGAACCGTTGAATCATAGATTTTGCATTAGAATAACATGTACCATACGACCATTCACGCAGGGAATAGCGCACTTCCACAGATTGTAAAAAAGCTACGTGTATAAAGGTACAAATATAGCAGATGGTGTGACCTCTACATAACGCAGGGGTATACAAACTATTTCGGCCGGGCTTTTAAAATTTATAAGTTGCCCCTACACTGGGCAGTACAGGTAATTGATCTACCCGCTCGTACTCTACCCTGTCGAAATAGAAAATATTGGCGCGATTGTACACATTGGTCAGGCTGAAAACAAGTTCCAATGACCGGTAACGGCTGAATTGGAAAGTCTTTTTCAGGCTCATGTCGAGGCGGTGGTAGTAAGGTAACCTTCCTGCATTGCGGTTTTCATCGTATATTATGCCCAGTGATCCGTTTTGGGAAGTAAAATCGGTATTGATGCCGTCAATCTGATACCACTGATAGAATCCCTGCGTGAGGGTAAACGGGAATCCCGAGCCCAGGTTCCAACGCACACCCAGCTCCCACTTATTGCCAAATTCGTAACTGGATACAAAATTGACATTGTGTCTGCGGTCGAAAAGTGTAGGGTAAGTCTGTTCACCATCGAAGCGATCTACGTAGCCCAGAGAATAAACAGCCCACACAAAGAGGTTTCTTCGGTTATACTGCAGCAGAAAATCAATGCCCATGGCATTTCCGGTTTCAGTAAGAAAGTCAGGGTCAGTGGGTTCAAGTTTGCTTCGGTTCAGGTTGATCAACTGAGAAAAACGCTTGTAATAAGGTTCAATATTCAGAGACAAGTTCCGTGTCAGATCAATTTCAAAACCACCAATGGCATGCCACGCAGTCTGAAGGCGATGAGCCGTGCGCTGCGAAAACTCCTGACCCGGGCGGTATAATTGCTGATCCGGTGCAGAAAGAAACCCGACAAACAGGTTTACAACGTCGCGTTCATTGACGGTGCTTACCAGGTTTTGGGAGAAAAAGCCCCCGGCAAATTTAAACCTGAGCTGTTCAAGAATATTGATTTTAGCACTGAAGCGGGGCTCCAGCATGGGTGTACTTAATGAAGCGTAATACTGCACCCTGAGGCTGGGTTCCAGCACAATGCGTTCGTTGAGCAAAACGTGCTTGTACTTAAAGTAGCCTGCCAGTTCGGTTGAACTTGAAGCCTGAACAAACTGATATCCGCGGAAATTGAAAAACCGGAAATCGGTCTGATATCCACTGATATCTATGCCGTATTTGATCTCGTTGTAAGCACCAAACAAGGTAAAGTCAATTCCGATATTGAAGCCGTTGATCGAACTATTTCTGGGCTGGTTGTCGCCTTCTTGAAGTGAAATACCGTAATCACTGATGGCAAAGCGGCTGTCGATAACCATGCGGGAATTGGAAGGGATCAGTTTGATGTTTCCGCCAATTCCGAAAGCATTCCAGCCCAGATCTGCCAGACCGTCAAAGCTGACGCGATCGTTGTAGCTGAAACCAAAAAGGCTGGCCCGGGTACCTGAATTGCCAATGAGTGACAGTTTACCGTAGATATCCGTATATCCGTAAGGAAGGCCGTTCTCGTTGGCATAACTATAGATGTAAGGGGAAGTAACATCCAGATAGGAGTGTTTGGCAGTAACCAGATAAGAAAGACTGCCCGACCGGCCCTCTTCAAACCGTTGAATAGGTCCTTCAACCAGTGCTTTGGCCTGAAACGGATTAACGGAAACCAGGCCACCGGTTCGGGTTCGGCTTCCGTCACGCGTATTGATGTTGACGATGGAAGAAATGCGGCCACCGTGTTCAGCGGAGAAGCCTCCGGTCATAACATCCACATTTCGAATGGTTTCTGTTTCGAAAACCGAAAAAAAGCCAATGGAATGAAAGGGATTGTATATCGTCATGCCATCCAGCAGGATCTTGTTCTGTATGGGTGAACCGCCACGGATATAGAGCTGTCCGCCCTGATCACCGGTAAAAACCACTCCAGGCAAAACCTGCAGGTATTGGGCAATATCGGCTTCACCTCCGGTGGAAGGCAATGCTCTGATTTGCTGGGTTGTAACCCTGATGGTGGAAACCTGGGTTTCAGTTCTCGTTTCGGTGCGTTCAGCACTGACATCGATAGCGTCAAGGTCGATACCTTCGCTTTCGCGCATAAACAGGTCGCGGTAGGTGGCTTCACCACGACGTATAGTAATGTCGACGGCAGTGCTGTCGTAACCCAGAAATGTGGCTACCAGTCTGTACTCGCCGGGAGCAAGATCGGGCAGCGTGTAAAATCCTTCAATATCTGTGGAAGTACCTCTGGTGGTACCTTCAATGGACACAGTAGCAAACATTACCGGTTCACCGGTTTCGGCATCGTAAACAAAACCTCTTACAAGTCCGGTGCTTTGTGCCCGGACAATGGCAAAAAACAAAAAGCTATATAAAACAATCAGGAAAAACTTTTTCATCAGCATGATCAGCCATTTATTGAATGATAGATAAGTCCCCAGCACCGGCTCTGATAATCTGAGGTTCTGTGCCGGTACAGTCAATTACCGTAGAAGCTGCATTACTCCCCAGGCCCCCATCAATAACCATGTCAACCAGGTTACCATACATATCGTGCAGTATTTCGGGATCGGTTTCATATTCGAGCACATCATCGTCAACTTTCACAGAAGTGGATAAAATTGGACGGCCAAGCATTTGGGTGATATAACGGGCAATTTTATTGTCAGGTACGCGAATGCCAACCGTTTTCTTATTCTGTTTCAACACTTTAGGCACCTGGTTTGTCGCTTTCAGAATAAATGTATAGGGCCCCGGCAGTGCGCGGTTGAGCAACTTAAAAACGCTGCGGTCAATCTGGACAGCATAAGTTGCCAACTGGCTCAGATCGTTGCAGATAAAAGAGAACTGCGCTTTATTGGGCTTAATTTCCCTGATCCTGCAGATGCGTTCGACAGCTTTGGTATTGAAAATATCGCAGCCCAGCCCGTAGATGGTGTCAGTGGGGTAGATAATGATACCACCCTGTTCAAGACAATCAACAACCTGCCTGATTTTTCGCTCTTCCGGATTATCAGGATGGATGGAAATAAGCATACTGGAAAAATATGAGCGGCGAAAATAGACATTTAAAGGCAATTTGCGGCATTCTACCGAATGTGTCTTTAGCCAATTCGATCAATTGAAGAAAAATTGCGATGAATTACCTGATATAGTTGGTACTGACAATCCGTCTATTTTTTAGACAAAAGATCAAGTATTCTAAGTTCAATCTTTTTCCTGTTGACGATTGGAATATTGCGTCTTACTTTTTCGGTTTTCGGGGTTTCCCCTTTGGGGAAGGTGAAGATCTTTGCGTCTTTGCTTTCCCTGGTGTACCCTGATTTGCCTTTCGGCGTCTTCTTCTTTTTAAGCGGTTATCGGTAAGCAGCAGCAGTTTAGATGCCATTTGACGCAAAGTGCCCAGCAAGGGCTTAAACCCAAGCGTAACTAATGCGATCATTATGGCAATAGCCAGGTTAAACGTTGTGGACAGCAACACAAGATGAGCACTGGAAATAACTTCAGCTTTCCATCCGGTGTATCGTAAAATGTCCAGTGAAGGTGAATTATGAAACTGTATACCGGTAAAGAAATACACTTTCAGCAATGTGTAGAAGTAGATGATGGCAAAGCCACCAATTAACTGGACCGGCTTGTAAAGCCAGGGACCCGGCAGGGCAACAATAAGACTCATACAGAGAATGATGGGAAGCAAGGCAAATGACCAGGGGCGGAAAGTCATGGCGGAGGCTCTGGCATCAATGGTAGATGAACCCGTTCGGCGTGCTTCCGCCATGGCTGCTTCTATCTGGTTCCGGTTGGTGAGTTCGGCTTTCATGATCTCCGGAAATTGAGCATGTACGCGAAACTCCGCTCTGCCCGGATAGCGAATGTCCTCAATCCAGTAATTACACTGACCAATATACCAATCGCGAAATGCGTGAAAATTGGATTCCTGTTGGAAGTATGCTGTTCCAATTGCCAGCAGGGCTAAAAATAACGCAGTACGCCCAATGATGGTACGCAGCGGAATTTTTGTAAGCCAATGTTCCATACCTGTATTGAGGCAGTGTGTTAAGTATGAGGTCCATTTTCGTTGTCACCGGTCTGTTGGCCTGCTGCACGTGCAGAACTGAGCGCCCATTGTGCCCAGACAAGCCAGGTAAACAACGCGGCCACAATAAACAGGAACTGCCAAACTTCCACATGCAGGATATCAAACAAACGCTGATTATAAATACCGGCCCAGAAAAGGCTGATAATTCTGATGAGATTGAGAGACATCAGGAAAAAAGTACCTGCAATGATCCCGATGATTTTTTTGGACCACAGCATGGGAAAAATCAAAACGGCAGTAATAAACAGGAATGTGGGTTCAATGCCGTCGCAACCCACACTTATACTGACACTGAAACCGTTGCCTGAAATTACCGTGCCGGTAGCTGTGGTGGTGAATCCAAACAGATTGAGAGCATGGCTGGCCAGTACGGCATTGGCTCTTACCACAGGCTCAAAAACGTAGACGTTATAAGCTTCGGTGGCAAAAAAGATATAGAAGAGTACAACGCAAACCGCAAACTTCAATAATAGGCTAAATGGGCTGGAACCCTTTAGCCATAGCCAGGCCTTTTGCGGCCAAGATAAACCCTCCACCTGATCCATAACTGAATTTTTGCAGCCCAAAAGTATTACAAAAATGGATCACCGCCAAACAGGGAGTAGAACCTGACCTGCTTTTAAGATGTCTGTTGGCCTTTACGGGAAAAAACATAAATTTGGCCGGATTTTGTGTTTCCTGCAATGATGGGCCGGCTTAGGGTGATTTCTTGGTTCGGGCTTTTGCGTGAAAGCAAACACTGACTTCCACCTTCAACCGGTAAACCATCAAAACTAAACGGCATGAAGTTACAGATGCCTCATACGCTGGCACTTTTATTTTTCATGATGATTGCGGCCCTGATTGCCACCTGGATCATCCCACAGGGGCAGTTTCAGACCGAGACCCTGCCATCGGGCCGGCAGGCAGTAGTGGCTAATACTTTTGAGCTGAACGAAAGCAAAACAGTGCTCAGCCCGCTGATGCTGTTTACGGCAGTGCCACGTGCCCTAGCTGATGCCCAGAACATCATTTTCTTTTTGTTTATCGTAGGTGGTGTGTTAGCCATCATACGGTATACCGGTACAGTGGATGCTTTACTGGGCAAATTGCTGGAAAGTATGGGTGGTCGTCCAGCCACACTGATCTTCACCGTGATCTTTGTGTTTGCCCTGGCATCGAGTATCATGGGGGCCAGCGGGGAATACATTCCTTTTGTGCTTATTTTGGTAGCACTTTGTAAGGCCATGCGCATGGATACCATGACAGCAGTAGGAATAGTAGTGGCGGGCTATGGAATTGGCTATGGTTGTGCAGCATTCAACCCCTATACCTTAGTAGTTGCGCAGGGAATAGCCGAAGTGCCTACCTATTCCGGTTGGCCGCTGCGCATGGGCATTTTATTACCCTTTGTGCTGATCGGGGCCCATCATGTCTGGAGTTACAGCAGGAAAGTACAGATGAATCCATCCGTGAGTCTAATGGCCGGCATTGAGTTACCGGAAGAACAAAAAGAAACTGCTAAATATCCCCCGCTGAACTGGAAGCACATTCTGATCATACTGGTATTCCTGGGCGGGTTAGGTATAGCAGTGTTTGGGATTGCAACCCGGGGCTGGTATCTCACCGAGCTTGGTGCTGCCTTTCTGATAGTTGGTATAATTTCTGCCATTATCGGCGGAATGGGGCCCAGCCTGACTGCCGGGAAGTTTGTATCCGGAGCTTCGGACCTGACAGAAACGGCCTTGCTGGTTGGTATCGCCCGCGGTATAGCACTGGTGATGGAAGACGGAGAGATTCTTCACACCATAGTACACGCACTTTCCGTGCCTCTGGGATTATTAGGGCCTGCACTGGCCGGAGTAGGCATGGTAGTGATACAGTCGATACTCAACTTGTTTATACCGTCAGGGAGCGGGCAGGCTTTTGTAACCATGCCGCTGATGGCTCCATTGGCCGACCTTATGGCTATCAACCGCCAGGTAGCTGTGCTGGCCTTTCAGTTTGGTGACGGGTTTGCCAACATGGTCATACCTACCAATGCTGTGCTGATGGGAATACTTGGTATGGCCGGCGTCCCATTTGACCGCTGGTTCCGGTTCTGTTTTCCGCTTTTCCTCAAGCTCCTGCTGGCTGCGGCTGTTGTGATCGTTATCGCCATTTATGCCGGTTATTCCTGAACATTCGAAAGACAATACATACTAAAACAATCTAATCATCAGCCTGATATAAAATCGAGAATATGCAGCAGCTACCAAACAAGCCAACCTTTATGGGTCATCCGAGAGGACTGGCAACCCTGTTTTACACAGAAATGTGGGAGCGTTTCAGCTTTTACGGAATGCGAGCCATCCTGGTGCTGTTTATGGTGGATGCCATCAATAACGGAGGAATGGGGCTGGACGATCAGCGGGCTACTGCCATATACGGATTGTATACCATGTTTGTATACCTTTTTGCGCTGCCCGGAGGCTGGCTGGCAGATCGTTTGTTCGGATTGAGAAAAGCCATTTGGTACGGTGGTATATTCATAACCCTGGGGCACTTTTCCATGGCTATACCCACGGATGAAACATTTTATCTGGGGCTGGCACTGATTGTGATCGGAACAGGGCTGCTCAAGCCCAACATCAGCAGCATAGTTGGCGAGTTGTACAGTGAAAATGAGCAGAGCCGGCGCGATGCGGGATTCTCCATATTTTACATGGGGATCAATATTGGTGCATTTATCTCACCGCTGATTGTGGGATGGCTGGCAGAAGGAGAAGGAGGCAACTGGCATTACGGTTTTGCAGCAGCCGGAGTGGGCATGCTGTTGGGCCTGATTCAATACAAGGCAACCGAGCATTATCTGGAGGATGCTGGTACTAAAACCATCAGCAGGTTGCCGGAGGACAAAGAGCTATTAATGAAAAAACGCATCCGCGCATCCCTGTGGATGTTCAGTGCGGTAGGTGTAATAATAGCCGCACTCATGATGATGGGCTATGTATCCATCGATCCGCTGTTTCTGGCTAATGTTTCAGGTTTTGTGATTCTGGGTATTGTGATACTTTACTTTTTGTATGTGTTTGCCTTTGAAGGGCTCACAGTATTACAGCGTAAAAAAGTGGGTGTAATTGCGGCCTTGTTTCTGTTTTCTGCGGTGTTCTGGTCCGGATTTGAGCAGGCAGGGTCATCGCTGAACCTTTTTGCAGAGCGCTATACTAACCGGGATATATTTGGCTGGTTAATGCCAGCCAGCTGGTTGCAGAGTATAAACCCAATATTCATCATCATACTGGCACCGATGTTTGGCTGGCTGTGGGTAAACCTGGCTAAACGGCATCTGGAGCCCTCTACGCCATTGAAGTTTGCATTCGGGCTCATTTTTCTTGGACTGGGCTTTCTGATCATGATGTTTGCGTCTTACTACGTAGTAGCCGGAAATGAAGTGCTGCCCACCTGGCTCATTATGACCTATTTACTCCACACCATTGGAGAACTCTGTATCAGTCCGGTAGGCCTAAGCGCGGTAACCAAACTATCACCCAAGCGTCTGGTGGGTCAGATGATGGGTGTTTGGTTCATGTCCATAGCATACGGCAATCTGCTGGCCGGGCAATTGGCCGGGCGTTTTGACGGTGAAGCCATAGAAGCCGACCCTACCCTGCTGCCGGATCTTTTTTGGATGATAGTGCTTACTACTGTAGGCGGGGGCTTATTTCTGATGCTAATATCCAGGCCGATCAGGCGATTAATGGGAGAAATTCACTAAATTTACTGTCATGCAAGTAGCCAATAACCAAGCCGGTATTCAACAGTTTCGCACTATCTATTTTGCACTGCTGGCCGGGCAAATTGCCTTTGCCGGAGTGGTGTTTGTCATCCATGAAGGTACCATTGCGGGATCGGAAGGTTTTACCGGAACCATGGAGTATCTGGGGTTAGTGATCCTTTTACTGAGTTTTTCTGCTTCGGTACTGATTTTCCAGAATTTCGTGTCAATGGCCAACAAAGAAAACCGGCTGTCAAACAAGCTGAGCAGGCTTAAAACCGGCTTCATCATTCGCTGGGCTTTGCTTGAAGGCGCTAATCTGTTTTTGCTGGTAGGTATGATCATTACCGGCAATAGTTTGTTCATGATGCTTTTTGCCATTGGAATAGTGATGTTTATTTCAGCCAGGATAAGACCTTCAAGGCTCAGATATATCCTTAAACTCAACCATCGCGAGATGGAAGAGCTGGGATTTTAACGCGTTAACCAACATGCAATCTGACAACAACTCCATTGATGCCGGCTTTGGTGTAAGAATTTTCATTATACTTTTTGTTAGTGCTTATATTCTGTTCGTCTTTTTTTATACGGCTCGTTTTCCCGGGATTAACGAAGCACTACAAGTCAACTGGCCCTATGCTTTTGTTTGTGCATTGGCGGGAACCGGGTATTTGCTGTATGTCAATCGCATGTTCCACAAAGAGCTCATGTTAAGCAACCCTGAAACATTCAGAGAATATCTGAGTAAAGTGAAAATTAAAAGGGTCAGGATCAGCGGCATTTCTCCCGATGAATATCTGGTCAGCTTCGGATTGCTTAGCCGACCCGTCAAAATGCAGATAAGGGACAAAAAACTGATACTCAAGGGGCCGGGGCATCACATCAGGCAACTGGAGGACATGTTTACAAGGCAGCATCTGATTGACGGTTAGGGTGTTCTTAATCATTGTCCGGTAGGATATTATTATAATTGCTGAACACCTCAGCAACCTTTTTACAGAGCATAAAAAAAGCTTCCCCGAATTGACCGGAGAAGCTCTTTTTTGTGATAACTTTTTGTTTTAGAGCCGGAGAAGTTCCATCATCAGTTGCCCTGTTGCAACGTATTCAGCCGATCGCGGTATTCCTGGGCTTTTTCCAGATTATCCATATTGGCATAAATCCTCTGCAGAGCCACCAAAACATTGGGGTCGTTAGGATCTATGGCTTCAGCCTGAAGGAAGTAAGGAAGGGCTTTCTCAAACAATTCATTCACTTTCTTTTGCAGCGCTGAATAGCGTTGCGTGGCCTCGCGGGAATAATCGCGCTCCAGTTCAACCATTTCGCGGGTAATGTAAGCTGCGCGGTTGAAGTACAAGGCACCGATACTGTATATGGCATCACCAAATTCAGGGTTTATACCGATAGCCTGATTATAATACCTCATAGCCTGTTCAAAATAGTGTTCGGATTTCTCCTCATCGCCTTCTTCAAAAGTCTTTTGGTAGAGATTGTCGTACACGTTACCCAGCGTTGAATACAAGGTGGCATTGTCGGGTTCTCCGGCAATTGCACGCTCCAGTCTGCCTATGAGTGATTCCAGCTCACCCAGGCGGAGATAGTAATTGAGCTCGGCATACTGTAAGCCTTTATTGTCAGGGTATCTTTCCAAACCACGCTCCAGTACCTGAGCTGCACGCGGGTTGTCCTGATTCACGTAAATGGCTGCCAGTATTTCATATACGCCGGGCAGGTCAGCTTCGTTTTCATACAAGTTTTCGAGCAGTGCCAGTGCACGGTCGTAGTTACCAACCTGGTAAGCCATAAAGGCCGTTCTGAATGCATGTTCGTTGTATTGCTCCGGGTCGCTCAGCTCACTTTCGTATCCGCCTTCGGCCAGGGTGTTGTGTCCTTCAAAAACCAGATCAAAATACTCGAGTGCTTTTTGATGGTCACCAAGTTCGTAGTGATTAACGCCACCGTTTATTAGTAGAGCGGTAGCTTCTGCCAGGCCTGAAGATGCATCGCGCTCCTGATGTCTGCGTGTGGCAAGGCCCAGTGCTTTCTTGTAGTTTTGATAGCTCATTAATGCGTACTGAGGATTATTAGCGCCACCAATCTGCGGGTCTCTGAAAGCGGTGGAAAAAATGCTTCCGGCTTCTAGCCGGGCATTAAAGTCTTCAGCCCCTGCTTCGGTTTTAACAACTTCCGAGATAATGTTGACACCTTCTTTCAACTTTTCCACATCGGTATTCAATGAGTTGTAGTATTGCACCACAGCATTTCGGGCCTGCCTGATCTCGCGATTTTGTGCATCAAGGCTGAGGGTTGCCATTATCAGCATGGCTGAAAAGGCAAAAGTTAAATATTTCATATTTTACTTGTTTTCGGTTAACTGATTATATCAAATCCAGAAAAAACCATGCCATTTGGCTTTGATTTAAACCTGTGGTTCGGAATCCGGTACGTCATCAAATGTGTCTGATCCGTCTTCACTGGCGGGAATTTCACCGATGATGATGTCCTCCTCGCTTTCTTTCACTAGCGTTACATCGGCTATTTCATCCCCGTCATTCATTCTAAACACCCTCACACCCTGAGTGTTCCTTCCGATAGTGCTGATGTCACTCACTGCCATGCGGATTACGATACCCAGTTTACTGGTAATCATGAGCTGATCATCATCAGTAACACTCTTGATGGAAACCAACTCACCGGTTTTGTCGGTCACCTTGAGTGTATAAATACCCTTGCCTCCCCGATTGGTAATACGATACTCTTCTACCGGTGTGCGTTTGGCAAAGCCCTTTTCTGAAATCACCAGTACCTTGGTGTTCCCATCGTCGGGATCAACACAAATCATACCGACCACTTTTTCATCTTCCCGGTATGACCGTATACCGATAACCCCGGTTGCCTGACGCCCCATGGGTCGAACTGCCCCTTCGGGAAAACGAATGGCATAGCCACTTCGGTTGGCCAGCAGAATGTGGTTGTTGCCGTTGGTTAGTTTGGCTTCAATAAGGCTGTCGTTTTCATTGATATTTAATGCATTGATGCCGTTGGAACGAGGACGTGAGTATTCGATGGCCCGCGTTTTTTTGATGATACCGTTGGCTGTACAGAACACAATGAAGTTATTCTCGAGGAACTCTTTGTCGTCCAGATCTTTAAGAATGATGTAGGCCCTGATCTTTTCTTCCTTTGGAATAGCCAGGATATTCTGTATCACCCTGCCGGCAGCGTTTTTGTTGGCCTCCGGGATGTCGAATACCCGCAACCAATGGCATCTGCCTGATTCGGTGAAAAGAAGCAGGTAATTGTGGTTGGAAGCGGCAAACATGTGTTCAATGTAATCCTCATCGCGGGTTTTACTTCCCCTTGATCCTTTACCGCCACGGCTCTGCAGCCTGTATTCGGAAGTGAGTGTTCGCTTGATATAGCCAAGGTGTGAGATAGACACTACCACATCATCGTCGGCAATGAGGTCCTCCATGCGAATATCAGACTCGCTGAATTCGATAGCAGTGCGGCGGTCGTCACCATACTTGTCGCGCAGCTCAAGCAATTCATCCCTGGCAATCTGTCTTTGCAAGCTCACATTGGCCAACACTTCGCGAAACCAGGCTATTTTTTCCTGCAACTCGTTGTACTCCAGCTTGATTTTGTCGCGTTCGAGGCCGGTAAGTCGCTGAAGGCGCATATCCAGAATGGCTTTGGCCTGGATCTCTGTCAGCACCAGACCTTCGCTGATGTGGGTGAACTGATATGTGGTATTGGCGAAGAATGACTCTTTGTTTTCCAAAAAGTCTCCCCTCATCAAGCCCTCTTTAGCTTCTTCCGGATCTTTACTGGCCCTGATGAGTGCAATGATCTCATCGAGGTAATCCAGAGCTATGAGCAAACCTTCCAGAATATGTGCCCGCTCCAGTGCCTTGTTCAGGTCATACTGGGTTCTGCGGACGATCACTTCCAGACGGAATTTGATGAATTCCTCAATGATCTGCTTCAGGCTAAGCAAAATAGGCCTACCGGCCACCAGGGCGATATTGTTAATGCCGTAGGAGGTCTGCAATGGCGTGAACTTATAGAGCTTGCTGAGCACCACACTGGCCATGGCTTCGCGTTTCACTTCCACTACCACACGCAGGCCGTTGCGATCTGATTCGTCGCGGATATCGGAAATACCTTCAATTTTCTTTTCGTTCACCAGGTCGGCCATCTTCATGATCATGGAAGCCTTGTTTACCTGGTAGGGTATTTCCTTAATGACGATCTGCTCACGTCCGCTGGGCAGGTTGATGATCTCTGCTTTTCCGCGAACCACCACCCTTCCGCGGCCGGTTTCGTAAGCCTCTTTAATACCGGATACTCCCTGGATAATTCCTCCCGTAGGGAAATCAGGGGCTTTGATGTACTGCATGAGGCCTTCCGTATCGATCTCCGGATTATCAATAGTAGCCGTGATGCCATCGATGACTTCGGTAAGATTGTGGGGGAGCATATTGGTGGCCATGCCTACAGCTATACCCGAAGCGCCGTTGATGAGCAGGTTGGGCAGGCGGGTTGGCAACACTACCGGCTCGGTGAGCGAGTCGTCAAAATTCAGGGCAAAATCAACCGTGTCTTTGTCGATATCGGCCAGAATTTCGTCGGCAATGCGCTGCAGCCTGGCTTCGGTATATCGCATAGCCGCCGGAGAATCGCCGTCCATGGAGCCGAAGTTACCCTGGCCATTGACCAGCGGATACCGAAGTGACCAGTCCTGAGCCATGCGCACCATGGCAT
>JBJHCA010000030.1:0-36475 GCA_050485785.1 Saprospiraceae bacterium
GGACCGGGGCAGCAATCTGTAACCATTCCTCAAAGCAAATTTCCGGAACGGGGGATCTATTTTATTAAACTTACGGAGTTTAACGGGAAGGAAATCCTAATGAGGGTCATGTCAATTGGTTTCAGCTTGTTGTTTTGCGATAACAGACGCCGGATATGGGCTATTCAGGCAAGCAATGTAGTGAGTTATCTTTTTCTTCTTCCAACTGACTTCTTTTTGATTGGTGTTTTTGGTTTTCTCCTGTGAAATGCACCTTGATAGGTGGGGTCGGTTTTCTGCTTTCTGAAATCTATTTCGCGAAGGATGGATTGTTGCTCTTTGAATGGAGTTGGGACTATTACTATGTCCGGTGGCAATGTTAATTCCCGTATTGGAGTTCCGGTAAGTTTTTCAATTTGACGCAAATGATATAATTCCGCTTCATTGACCAAAGTAAAAGCTTTTCCTCTTCGCTGTGCACGGCCCGTGCGACCCACGCGGTGAACATATTCTGCATGGTCGTGCGGCACATCAAAATTGATGACGTAATCCACTTCGGCCACATCCAGTCCTCTGGCTGCAATGTCAGTGGCTACAAGTAGCCGTAATTCGCCATCACGGAAATGCTGAAGCGTGTTGAGTCGGGTATTTTGTTCTTTGTTGGCGTGGATAACTCCGGAAGAAAAAGTAGTTTGCTGCTCCAGATACCGGTGAATCAAGCCAACAGATTTCCGGCTTCGGGAAAAAATAATCACTCTTTCATCGGATTCGAGCCGATCAATGATATGTTTCAGCATTTTGAGCTTGGTCTGCTGATTGGGAACACGGTAGAAAAACTGTTCGATGGTATCTACTGTAGTAGCTTGTGGAGTGACTTCGATGCGAACAGGAAAGTCCATGAATTCAGTGCACAACTTTTCTACTTTTTGAGGAAATGTTGCTGAAAACAGCAAGACCTGCTTTTTCATGGGTAACACGTCGAGAATAAGGCGCAACTGGGGAAGGAAACCCATGTCCATCATTCTGTCGGATTCATCGATTACAATGAACTTGAGCACATTGGCCTTGAATGCTGCACTGTGATATAAATCGAGAAATCTTCCGGGTGTTGCAATCAGTACCTGAGCTCCGGAGTTCAATTCTTCCAGTTGTTTCTTTTTACCGACACCGCCAAAAAGTGCGGCAGACTTTAGGGGTGTAAAAGCAGCCCATTGTTCAAAATGCTCTTTTACCTGTACCACCAGTTCTTTAGTGGGTACCAGTATCAGCGCAACAGGAGAATTAGCTGTTTGTTTCACCAGCTTCATGATGAGGGGAATCAGGTATGCAGCGGTTTTTCCGGTGCCTGTTTGTGCAATTCCGATAATGTGTTGCCCTGCAATTGCCGGGGGAATTGCTCTGACCTGTATTTCCGTAGGCCGGGTAAAAGAAAGTTTTTTAATTGCCTGATAAATTACCGGACTCAGGTTCAATGATTCAAAATCCATTGTAGTATCTTTAGGTCAGTGGTCAGTATAAAGGTATGCTAAAGTTTTTAAGCCGGCTTTTACTAAAGTTATGGGGTTGGAAGGTAATCGGTAATCCTCCCCCTGACAAAAAGTATTTAATCATAGTAGCTCCCCATACGAGCAACTGGGATTTTGTAATTGCCGTGATTGCAAGGAAGGCCATTGATATCGAAATGCATTACATGGGAAAATCTCCCTTGTTTAAACCACCCCATGGTTTTATTTTTCGGTGGTTGGGTGGCTTTCCTGTTGACCGCAGTAAGCCTAATGGGTTGGTAAATAGTGCAGTTGAGCTTTTCAGGAATAGAGAGCATTTTATATTGACTTTATCACCTGAAGGCACCCGAAAAAAAGTAGATCGATGGAAAACCGGGTTTTGGCATATTGCCAATCAGGCCGGGATACCTATATGTATGGTAGGCCTGGATTACGGGAAAAAGCAAGTCGTATATTTAGGTATGTTTAATACTACGGGAAACATTGAAAATGACATGCCGAAGATCAAGGCAAGGTTTAAGGAAATACGAGGAAAACACCCCGAGCTTGGTGCAATCCCCGTTTAATTTTATCCACATTGAACATAATATTTTCCAACCTGAACAAATTGCAGAAAAGCAAAGGCTTATGACCTTTGAGTACTTAAGGGGCTTATTTTATGGGAAATGGCCAAATGAACTGATTTTCATACAAACAAAAAGTTATCCACAAAAAATAAACAGGATTTCAGCTGCTTTTAAACATGGTTGAAGTCTGTAAAAAAAAGTTTTATGATTTTTATTCGATAACTTTGTGAGCAAGTAAATTGTCGCCGTGAATTCTGCCGGTGACACGATGAATCCTTAAGTGTGGAGATGTGATAGCGAAAATTCCTGTACCCGGGGCAGGGATGAGTAGGTATTGAATAAAACGCCGGAGTTGAAAGAGACATGGAACAAAAGACAACATTAAGGGTAAAACGCGACAGAACCCCCGGCAGGTATGCAGATGCAGGCATTGCGGGACCGGGAAGACTGCAGCCGCAGGCGGTACCGCTTGAAGAGGCAGTATTAGGTGCTCTGATGCTCGACAGGGAAGCACTTCCTACCATACTGGACATCCTGACCCCGGACGCATTTTATACAGATGGTCACCAGTGCATATACAAGGCTGTACTTGACTTGTTTGAGAAAAGCAAGCCCATTGACCTGCTGACAGTTACGGAAGAACTGCGCAAAAGAGGTGAGCTTGATCGTGCCGGTGGAGCTTTTTATCTTGTTGAACTCACCAACAAAGTCACTTCTTCGGCCAATATTGAATACCATGCGCGTATAATTGCTCAAAAACACATCCAGCGGGAGTTGATCAGGGTATCGAATCAGATCATTCGCGATGCCTTTGAAGATACTACCGACGTGTTTGATCTGCTGGATTCTGCTGAACAAAATTTGTTTGGCATTGCAGAAAAGAATCTGGGCAGAAGTACTGAGCGAATTAGTACCCTGATGGCCAAAGTGATGAAGCAAATGGAAGAAGCTTCAACCAGGAAAGATGGCCTTACCGGTATACCTACCGGATTTGTTGAACTTGACCGGCTGACATCGGGATTTCAGCCCAGTGACTTGATTATTGTAGCAGCCAGGCCGGGTATGGGTAAAACCAGCTTTACCCTGGCACTCGCACGAAATGCTGCGGTTGACTTTGGTAAGCCCGTGGCCATTTTTTCATTGGAAATGTCCAATGTTCAGTTAGTACAGCGGTTGATTTCACTGGAAGCCGAAATTGAACTCAAGCGTCTGCGGGATGGGCAAATGCATGAGTATGAATGGCAGCAATTGCATAAGGCCATGGAGCGTCTGGGAGATGTGCCGATATTTATCGATGACACTCCCGGGATCAATGTTTTCGAGTTGAGGGCCAAATGCCGCAGACTAAAAATGCAGCACGACATTCAGATGGTGATTGTGGACTATCTTCAATTGATGACGAGCGGACAGGATGGCTCTAAAGGTAACCGCGAACAGGAGATCAGTACTATTTCGAGAGCATTGAAAAACCTGGCTAAGGACCTTGGAGTGCCGGTGATTGCCTTGTCACAGCTAAGCCGTGCAGTAGAGGTAAGAGGCGGAACCAAGCGTCCACAGCTTTCAGATCTTAGGGAGTCAGGTGCAATTGAGCAGGATGCTGACATTGTATCCTTCATTTACCGTCCTGAATACTACAATATTCTGGCAGATGATGAAGGTAATTCCAATGAAGGCCTGGCAGAATTAATCGTAGCCAAACACCGAAACGGAGCTACTGATACTGTCAACCTCAAGTTTGTGAGCAGTTTTGCTAAATTCACTAACTTCGATGAGCATTTTACGGCCGGATCATCTTCACCCCCTAAGAAGGGAGGTGACTTTACAACCGATCACGATGATATGTGGACCATGGGCAGCAGTCTGAATGCCGAAGACGATCCTTTTTAACAAACAATGAGTGAAGCACTATCAGATCGTTACTGCCTAGTCTGCTCCGGCAATCAAAATCTTTTTGCTCATGTAATGTTTGCCCTGCTGCAGACGGATCAAATAAACACCGGCAGTCAATTTTGGTAATATTAGCTGAACCCTGTTGCCCTTGGGTAAAACGGGATTAAATGTATGCACCTCCCTGCCCTGAAGATCAAACATTCTCACCAACACTTCCGCATTGTTGCTGAAAGCCCCGTAAATACTTAAATCACTTGTGCTGACGGGGTTGGGGAATATCCATCCGGGAATAACAGTATCTGTAGAGTCAGTCTGGTCTGGCAGGCAGGTATACAAATATTTAAAGCCAAAATGGTGGTTCATTTGCATCCGCACTGCTGCATTTCTTTTTGTGGCGAACTCTCTGAATACATCGAGGTGCTTGCGCCAGGAATTCATACTTGACGGATAAGACCATCGTGCAATGTGTCGCTCCATTTCAGGCTCATACAACACATGCAAGTCATCAATGGCCTGAAGTAGATTGTCCTCACAAAAAGTGGTGTTTAAATGCAAGGCCATGCGATGCAAAAAATTATTGCGAAAAGTTCTGTTCTGCATCAGATTTCTGAACATCATTGTTGACCATGCCGGATTGGGCCAGTCGGGGCCATTGGGTTCGAGGGCATGCATAAAGCCGTCAAATTCATGATCCCTGAATCCGCCGTCATTGTCAAAAAAAATCCAGCGAAACTTGCCCCCGGTAATTTTAGGTCGCCAGATCCTGATATTGGTTGAGCCCCAGTCATAAACCCCAAAAAAGATCTTATAAACATAATGGTCGATCAGATTGTCGATATCCACCATTTCGCAAAACTCATCAAAAACAGCGGGAATACTCATGTCGTGATTACTGATGTTATCCCACATGGCATTAAAGGCATTCCAGTCCCCTTCTTCCAGTTCAAAGCCGTTGTCAAACTTAATCAAATCAACACGCTCAGTATGGAGGCCGTGGAAATTGGCCAGGAAATATTTATCAATTCTTTCCCGAATGTTGTGTATGCCCCAGTATTCACCATTGATATACACCACTGAGGGTCTGTACAGCTGGTATTCCATTCCTGAACCTGATGCTACGGCTGCCATCAAAACATCTCCCAGGTAACTCTTATTAAATTCCTGGCCTGCATTCCTGAGCAATAATCTCTTGAATTCCTGCCGGTGTTGGTTTTCAAAGATATCATGATCAAAAGTGCCTGTTCCGTAGCTGTTCTTGGCGTAAAGTCTGAGTGTTTTTACAGGAAACCTGCGGGTATATCCGCCATGTATCCTGATGTCAATCAACTGCTCCAGTACCAAATCATTGTCAGATTCAAAAAACAACATATATGCAGGCCTTTCCCACTCACTTCCACTGCCATAATAGTTGCCGTGGTCTTCGCTTTGGTGATTGATGTCATGCTGAAGGCCGGGAACATAGATCCCCGATTCATAATCAAACAAATGTATGCTGTCCGTAATTAAGGAAACTACCGGAAAGCGGCTGTTTTCCCTGGAAGCTTCGTCACCGATCATATAAAAACCGACGATTTCATCCCCCACCGGTACACCGTTTGCAAACAATTGAGCTCTGATGATATTGGCTTGTGGTGACTTTTTTTGAGGCTTTTTCCACACATAAAACCGCTCACCTTGTAAAGGAGTAGTAGGTATCTCCGATAACAGTCCTATATGTTTAGGAGTGGAAGTCAGTACAATGGGGAACCGCCATTTAGTCCCGTTCAGCGTATCCGGCTTATCACCGTTCAAGGTATAGTAAATATCACCTTGGTTTTTCTCCTTGTGGATATCCAGGAGAATAGCAGAAGGGTACCATCCTGAAGTATGTGAAAACCTGATGGTCTGCTGTGCAGAAATTTCGTTAAGACTGATCCATATTAAGCAAACCCAAATGGCCTGCACTGACCAAAATCTCAAAATCATATCCAAATCATTCTAAACCAGCCGCAAATATACTGATATTGCCTGTCATTCAGTGCAGGCTTGTCTTGCCGGTAAATGTAGAATGTTTTTCAGGATACTCCCGGATGTCAGAATCAGTCCCTGTCAGCACCTTATTAAAGGTATACTGAAGAAGATAAGTTGTGACGCTTTTAAGGGTGGATGATTGTGTTGGCTACTAATCTACACAGGAATGGCATGAGCATTTTTCAGTAAGCACTATCTTTAACCGAACGTCATCAGCAATAAATATTTTGTTCGAAAAAATCAACGAATGACAGATCAACCCGGACAATATGACATTGTTCTTCTTGGTGCTACCGGATTTGCAGGAAGACTTACAGCTATGTACATTGCTCAATTGATTCAGAAAGAAAACTTTCGTTTTGCACTGTCAGGCAGAAATCTTCTCAAACTCAGGCAGCTCGCAGATCACATTCATGATTTATACGGAGTAAGATTGCCATGTATCCAGGCAGATACTGACCATCAAGCAAGTTTACAGGCATTGTGCAGAAGTACTTCAATACTAATGTCGGCAGTGGGACCTTATGTTTTACACGGTGAGGCGGTAATCAGTGCTTGTTTGGACGCGGGCACACATTATCTGGATATTACAGGCGAACCGGCCTTTGTGAAAAAAATGTGGCATCTGTATAGTGCCAGAGCTTTGGAAAAAGAGGTTACTATAGTTCATTGCTGTGGTTTTGACAGTGTGCCTGCAGATACAGGCGCATTCAGGCATTGCAACAGTATTGTTATGAAAGATTCGATTCACATCAATGCATACGTGACCACTAATGCGACTTACTCTTCAGGTACTATTCGCAGTGCAATTCTGGCGCTAAGCCGTGAATTTGACCGGAATTACGGAAAGGAAAACCCTTCAGAAACTATCAGGCATCATAAAGGTCGTTCACGGCGGGTTCACTTTTGTACCGCGTTAAATCGGTGGGCTTTACCTATGCCGGTGATCGATCCTGCCATTGTTAAAAGAACTGCACAGGGGATGGTTCAGGTATACGGTCAGAACTTCAGTTATTCACAGTACTTTACTTTTGGAAGTCTGTTTTCGCTGTTTCGGATTGTACTCATCGTTTCTGTTGCTTCATTGTTATTGAAATTCAGGCCCTTGAGGAACTTTATCATGTCCGGATTCAAGCCGGGTGAAGGTCCATCTGATGAACGCAGGGCAAAAAGCCTGTTTACTCTGGATTTCTTTTCAACAGTTAATGGACAGATACACCACACCCGAGTAAATGGAGCTGACCCAGGCTACGATGAAACCGCTAAAATGTTTGCAGAGTGTGCTATCTGTCAGCTTACGGCAGTGCGGAAGAAAAAATACCTACCCGGTTTCCAGACTCCGGTTTTAGCCTGGGAAAGCATGATTGAAAAGCGCCTGAGTAAAGCAGGTATAGTCTATCAGACTTTTCAAAAAGGTGAAGGTTAATTTTATTGCCTCTACAGTCCAGAATGTTAATCAGGTAGACGCATAGCCACGGCCTTAAATTAATGCTCAGAGTCTGGAAAGATAGTTTTTGAAATGTGGCCTGTTTGGGCTGAATCTGAGGTTATTGGCATAATTCGGCTATTGGGTAAATTTTAACTTTTTTAACTGTCAGTCGACATTCTAAATAAAGAATCACTAACTTTGCCGTGAACCTCAGATTATTAACCTGAAATCCTAAACTACATCCTATGAAAAATTTACTTCTACTAACCTTGTTTTTTCCAGTGCTGTTTATAGCCTGTGGCGATCAAAACAACGAAGAAGAGGCCCGTGAAAAGTTTGAAGAATCCCGTCAAAAGGCATTGGAAGCCATTGAAGCGAGCATTGCTGAAGTGGATGCCCGTCTGCAGGAGTTACAGCAGCGAATGAGTGAACTTGCCGATGAAGCAGCAGCCGCTGCAGAAGAAGAAGCTGAAGAGATTTCGGAAGAAATGGAAAGAGTACGTGCTGAGGCACGTGCCGAAGTTGAAAGAATGCAGGCTGAACTCAATCAACGACGTGCTGAACTTAATGCCCAACTCGAAGAAGTTAGAGCAGCTACCGTTGAAACCTGGGATGATCTCAAAAAATCTCTGGGAATAGAAGATGATCACGATCACGATCATGACCATGATCACGACCATTAATGGGTTGAAGAATATGATAAAAAAAGCGGCTGCATCTTATGGAGCCGCTTTTTTTATGTCTGAACGAATCGGAATTAACTTCTTCCAAACTTGGCTTTAACCCAGTTGGTAGTAATTGATTTTGGCCGCTCAAGCGGAAAGCCCAGCGCTCTGCTCCAGATCAATTGAGCTAACACTCCCATGGCCCGGGATACGCCAAATAAAACAGTGTAATAGTTGTATTCCTTAAAGCCGTAATGAACCAGCAATGCACCGGAATGAGCGTCAACATTTGGCCATGGATTTTTAACCTTGCCCAGTGACTCGAGGATTGGGGGTACCACTTCAAATACATCCCATACTACCTGTACGGTCGGATCATTTTTTATATAGTCCTCAGCAAAGGCTTTTTGTGCCATGAACCGGGGATCGGGTTTGCGCAATACGGCATGGCCATACCCGGGTACTACTTTACCTGCTTCAAGCGTAGAGTGAACGTAATCCTTAATTTGTTCGCGGGATGGCGATTCAGTTCCGATACTCTCGGTCATTTCAAAGATCCACTTGATAACTTCCTGGTTAGCCAGGCCATGAAGTGGCCCTGCCAAAGCATTAATGGCGGCCGACATGCTCAGATAAGCATCACTTAGCGTTGAGCCCACCAGATGAGAAGCATGGGCAGATGCGTTTCCGCCTTCATGGTCTGCATGGATGGTAAGATATAACCGCATGAGGCTTTTAAAATCCGGGTGTTCAACCCCCAGCATATGGGCAAAGTTACCTGCCCAGTCGAGAGACGGATCCGGTTCGATATGCTTACCCTGATGAAAACTCCTTCGGTATATGTAGGCTGCCAGTCTGGGAAGCCTGGCCAGGCAGTTCATAACATCCTCAAATGTGGCATCCCAGTAATCTGATTTGGCCATGCCTTCATCATAGCGTTTACTGAATTCGCTTTCCGTACCCAGTGCGAGTATCCCCGTGGAAAACTGAATCATAGGATGAGTATCTACGGGCAGCGCATCAATGGTTTTGAATACGTGATCGGGTATAGCACTTCGTCTTAGCCAATCTTTTGTTATACCTTCCACATCTTCACGGGTAGGAATTTCACCAATCAGCATCAAATAAAAAAGACCTTCCGGCAAAGGCTCTTTGCCACCGGCAGATTTGGGAAGCTGCTCTCTGAGTTCAGGTATGGAGTACCCCCTGAAACGAATGCCTTCCATAGGATCCAGCTCGCTGGTTTCCCAAACCATCGATTTTATGCCCCGCATACCTCCGTATGCCTGCGCTAGTGTTACCTGATCAATAATGTCATTGCCGTGGTCCTTCAGCAATGATCTGATTTCTTCGCCCAGTGCCGAAGCCTTTTCAAAAAACCTGGTTTTCAGTGTGTTCATTCCACCTTGATATTTATACTTTCGATTAAAAAAATGTTTACTTTGTTTTGAGCGCCCAATATTAGCGAAAAGACGCCAATTAAGGAAGTTTCGGCAATTGAAGCAGATATTTTTTTATACCTGATTTGTTGCCGGGCAGTTTGCCCGGAGAAAATAGTCTTCATTTGACCGGAATACCTGTCCATACCAATGCTTTGAAAATTCTGAAACAATACCCTGCAACAATATTTCTTTGAATTCTACAGTCCATTCATGTTCAGTATTTACAATGAATGGCCAGTGCCAGGATTGGTTCATCATTGTAACAAATTCAATTTTTGGCGGTTTGCAAAATTCAAAGGAATCGGGAGTTACATGGCTATTTTGGTAAACTTAGCACTAATCCGAATTGGATTCAGTCCGTGTATTACCGGGTGCGGTGAAAGGAACTTTTCACGGAAGCAGCAGGTTAACAGGATTATCGGCGCAGTCCGCAATATTCGTATCTTTGCAAAAATTTCCCACTAATTATGAATACCATGTTATTGTTTAACTTTCTGGGACCCGAAATGCTGGTCATCTTTTTTGCCATACTTTTATTTTTTGGCGGCAAAAAAATTCCTGAGTTGATGCGGGGCATTGGCAAAGGCATCAGAGAGTTTAACTCCGCAAAATCCACGCTCGAAAGTGAACTGAAAGAAGGCATTAAAGAGGGCGAGGCGAAAGAAGGTTCCAAAGCTGAAATCAAGGAATCCTGACCGGGCGTGAACCATGTACTGGAATATGGCCCCACTGACTTATTTTTCAAAGGATTAAAGTTTTGTTATTGTCTGTGCAATTTTTTGCAGACAGCAATGCGTTCATGATCTTTGCACGTTGATCCAACAAAGGCATTCTATGGAACTAGCATCTGTACCTTCCTTACTTTCCCGATTTTTATTGATGGCCATAATGGTTTCCGGCGGTATTTCGCAGGTTGCATGGGCTTCAGGCGAGGATTTCGACAGCGATAATCTGATGATCACCGAGCGCATCCATGGTATTTATGATCCCATGGTTCATATAGATGTTAATCAGGTGGTGATCAGTTATATACGCGGTTATGTTGAGCGGCGCCCTGCCCATACTGCGCAATTGCTGGGTCGCGCTGAACTGTACTTCCCGATGTTCGAGCAATGGCTTGAGGAGGAAGGCGTTCCTGTACAGTTAAAGTATCTCGCAGTGCTGGAATCGGCATTGCAGCCACGGGCAACATCCCGTGCAGGTGCCAGGGGCCCCTGGCAGTTTATGCCGGCAACAGGCAAAATTTTCCATCTGAACCAGACATCTTTCATCGATGATCGTTGTGATCTTGAAAAATCAACCAGGGCTGCAGCACGATACCTGAAGCAGTTATACAATATGTATGATGACTGGGCGCTTGCCTTTTGTGCCTACAATGCCGGCCCCGGGAGAGTAAATCGCGCGATAAGGATGGCGAGGACAAACCGGTTTGATCAGGTGATCCGTTTTCTGCCCCGTGAAACCCAGAATTATGTTCCGGCATTTATTTCGGCCATGTACGTCATGAATTTCCATGCCATGCATGGCATAGAAATTACACAGCTTCCCCAGGAGTTGTTTCGCGTACACAAGGTGAGAGTGTTTGATTACACACCTTTTGATATGCTTGCGGAAGCCATGGATATGGACGAAGACCATCTCAGGTTGCTCAATCCTTCTTTTGTAAGAGATGCGGTACCTGCTGCTCCGGGTGGATATGTAATGCTGATTCCCGAGCGCAAAAAGGAAGCTTTTTTCAATTTCAGACCTTACGCTATTGCTGAGTCCTCTTTCCAGGGTTTACGCATGCGGAATATTGATTACCACCCTACGGTAACTATCGATAATCCTGAGTTGGAGTATATTACCAGGGTTGAGTCCGTACGTAAACTTTACACCGTCAGGTCAGGTGATAACCTTTCTATTATTGCCAGAAGAACCGGTACTTCGGTCAATCAACTTCGCAATTGGAATAATCTTCGCAGCAATACCATACACCCCAATCAACGCCTGGTTTACTACCAGCGTGAATCCGTCAAAGTACCCGTTTACAAAGAGATTTCTCCGGAATCCGATGAAGCCCTGGCCTCAGCTGAGGATATGGAGGCTGACTTTTTCCACGAGTTGCCGGGTTATTCTCAGTTGCAGCAGAAAATTTCAGGTGGAAAGTTAATGTTCAATGTTGCCCGCAATACTGTGGATATTGCCATAGCAGATCTTGTTCAGACCGGTTTTCATTGTATCCCTGGCAGAACCGGTGGCAGTATGGATGTGTGCCGGTTGTGGGACAATTATCATTTAGCCAACGGCAGACAAACCATCAGAGAGATAGCCAAGGAGAAGCAACAGTGCGAAATTCAGATGATCCGCATCAATGGCGTTCTGTCACCTAATGAACCGCTAAGGGCAGGGAGCATAGTAAAAATGCCCGAACTTCCCAGACTTTAATGTTTCAACAGTTTCTTTGACAAGTACCACGCTGTATTCAGGGTGAGTATGTGTTCCGGGTACCTTGCAAATTGTTGTGACCCGGGTAGCTCAACAGCTACTGCAGCACGGAGTGCTGCCAAAAAAGAGATATCCCAATCAATTTGTACAGCATTGCTGCCACTGGACATTTCACGTCAACCCTTAACGCAGGAATACTGTTAATTTTGCGTACAAACACCAAAAAAGCGGCTAAAGGCATCTTACCGGTTATGAACAGCTGTATTATGAACAAGTATTTTGCGTGGTCCGGATTGATGGGCACGATTGCAGGAATCACGATGATTTTTTACATGGCGCTGACTTCATCTTGCCTTGATCAGCGTGTGTTGCCGCCGGCCATAGGCAGTATTGGTCAGGTAACCGTTCTGGTGGATGAGTCTAGCTGGGATGGCATGGTGATGGATACTTTTGTCCACCTATACGAATCGCCGTATTTGCTGCTGCCTGCTCCCGAGCCAATATTTGATGTACGCGCTTATCCGTATGAGGATTTTGTGGCAGCACGCAGGCAGCTGAGGCATGTGATTTTTTTGGGAGATCTGAGCCGTAATAATGCCACCAACGATCAGATACGCAGAGCATTGGGTGAAGAAAACGTGAACCGGGCCATGAATGATCCGGATTACTACAGTGCTGTGGCCACTGACCGCTGGGCTGTAGGGCAGACAGTGTATTTTGTTTTCGGAAACAATGAAGAGGAGCTGGCCCGTAACATCCGCAGAACATTCCCTGTGATCAGCAGGCGGGTTATGGAGTCGGAGCAGACCAGAGTGCGGGCCAAGGCATATTTGTTGGGAACCAGTAATACACTGACTGACAGAGTAAGATCCAAGTTCAGTGCGAATCTGACCATTCCTGGGGGTTTTGTGCAGGTGCTTGAAGAGGATGAATTGCTTTGGTTCAGAAAAAGAGTGGGCAATACCACATACGGAATATTTGTATATGAAGAGCCATATACCGACAGCGAACAGCTGAGCGGACATCATCTCAAGTCGATCAGAGACACGCTGGGGAAACGCTATGTTCAATCGCAGATTGAAGGCGCTTACATGCAGGTTAATGATGTCGATCTGCCTGTAATTTACGGCCAAACAAAGCTTAATGGGGCTTATGCCATTGAGGCCAGAGGAATCTGGGAGATGGAAGGCGATTTTTTTGGCGGTCCATTTATCAGTTACCTCGTGTTGGATGAAAGCCGCAATCGCCTCATTTTTCTTGACGGGTTTGTATTGGCACCCGGCATTGATAAGCGCAACCTGATGATGGAGCTTGATTACGTACTCAACACTTTCAGGTTGCAGGGGTAAATTTTGGAAGTTCTGGCTGTTGTTTCCCGCACTTTGGCTTAGTTTTTATTACATCACTTTTTGTGATAACCGGCCCTGTGAAATACCGGCAATAAGCGGTTATAATAATTTGTAGTCTGACGATTGTCAGATGATTTGAGCATGAGGAAAACAAGGTCGGTAAATAGTTTTTATTTTTTGGCATTTGCTTATCAGTCTATTTTATATTTGAGCCTGCCAATCATGGGCTGACATGACCAACATACCCGTACAGCAACAAACCGATCAGCAGCTTTTGCTGCAATTCAGAAGCCAGGGCAGCCGGGCATGCCTGGGAGAGTTGTACAAGCGGTACCGGCATATCATGTTGGGCATAGCCGTTAAATACCTCAACGATCCGGTGGCAGCCAAGGATGTGGTGCTCGATATTTTTGAACGCTTACTGAGGAAAAGAGAAAGCATTTTGCCCGATGTTGTGAATGTGAGAGCATGGCTTTGCATAGTGACCCGAAATTTATGCATGGACAGGCTCAGACAAAAACAGTCGCTCGAGAAAAATAAACCGGGGATGATAAGATTTTTATATCCTGAAAATGTGGAAATTGACCCGGTGGAACGTCGTATCAACAGCGATTTGATATTACAAAGGGAGGACAACCTGAATGCTGCACTCAAGAAGCTCAAAGAAGAGCATCGGCGTTGCATTCAAATGTTCTATTTTAGTGATATGACTTACAAGGAGATTGCAGATGATACCGGGCTTTCATTGAAACAGGTCAAGTCGTATCTGCAAAATGGAAAACTGAACCTGAAGCGCATTTTAGAAAATTCCTGAACATCATGGATAGGCTTCCGGAAAACATATACCCATGTCTTACCCTGGCGCAAATCGAAGATTATGAAGCTCAGCGCCTTGGGCGCGAAGCCATGCTTCAGGTGGAAAAGCATTTGCTGGAGTGTCCTGATTGCAACGAAGCATTCGAGGCCTGGCAGACATTTCCCGATACTGCCCGCGTCATTCGGCAAATGGATGATGAAGCTGATTCACTGTTCAAAGTGTCCGGAGCGGGTACAAGCATAATACGCCGCCTGTATCCGCTGGCAGCAGCCGCTGCAATAGCAATACTTCTGATTAGCGGAGGCATTGTTTATTATAACAGCTTGTGGCATGTTCGTCTCTACGACCAATATTTCACGAGTTATGAGAACTTCCACTTTCTTACGTTCAGAGGAGAAAATGAAACCCCGGACAGGGATGAAGACAGTGAGACCAAAGCTTTTTATTGGTATGACCTGGAGCGATACCACGAAAGCATCCATGCCTTTGAACAGGTTTTGAAAGCTGATCCTGAAAATACGATCGCCTGGTTTTATGCCGGAATGGCACTTATGGAAACCAGCCGGTTTGAAGAAGCCCTCAGATATCTGGAGAAAGTCCGTTACAATGATACGTCACTTTATGCTGAGGCTACATTTTACATGGCTCTTTGTTATCTGAGGCTCAGGGATACCGAAAGTGCCGTAGTTTTACTTCGGGAGATAAAGCCTGAAGACCAGCCCTACGGAAACCGGGCGCAAGAACTTGTGAGGACCTTATCAAAATAGCTCAACAAACCGGTCATAACCTTGTTTGTCACTTATCTGAAAGGTATTCCACAACTCATTCAATGCGGATGACAGGGCAGTATGGCAAAACATAGCCGGCTCATGTAATCCCTGAAAGCGGCCACTTTGTATGAATCCACGTTGGAGGGTCACCATTTTTGGCATATATATATTACTTGCAGGGTGGAGTTTGTGGCTCATCCCTTCGCTCAGGTTTAGTTTTGATTTTGAACAGTTTTTTCCTCAGGGAGATCCTGATCTCGAGTTTTTTAATGAATTCAGGAAAGCCTTCCGGGCTGATGACAGCTTTTTGCTGATTGCCTTTGAAAGGAAACAGGGTGTTTTTGACAGTACATTTCTGGCCGGAGTACATCGGTTTACCCTGGATGCAGCGCATTTACCCTATGTTACGCGAAGCACTTCACTCACCAATTGGGTGAACCCTGTACGTGTTATTTTTGGTCCTGAAGCCTTCATTACTGTTCCGGCCATACGCATTGACCAGCCGGACAGGTATCATCGTGACAGCATAGCCATTATGGCTGACGAGCGATTCGTTGGTCAGCTCATTGACCGCGATGCCACTGTGTTGGTGGTTGCCCTGCAAACCGAGGATGATATGTTCTTCGAGGAATCTGAGACATTGATGGCTGAGCTCCGAAACTTGCTCAAAGCGTCAAGCCCGGATAACTACTACATTCTGGGCAGGGCTTATTTTCAGGATACCATGGTGAAGCTGCAGATCAGGGAAATTGTATTTTCCACGGTGGTGGCAGTCATTTTGGTCACTTTGATCCTGATTGTAATTCTCAGGACCTACCGTGGTGTTTTGATCAGCCTTGTCTCAATTGGTACGGGAATGTTGCTCTTTCTGGCCTATATGGCATTGCTGGGTATGGAGCTCAGCCTGATGTCGGCATTGTATCCGATTCTCATGATCATTGTGGGTACATCGGATGTGGTGCATATTATGAGTAAGTACACCCATGAGCTCAGGGCAGGTCGCAGCAAGGCCATGGCGGTGGATATTACACTGCGGGAAATAGGATTGGCTACTCTGATGACTTCCGTAACTACAGCCATTGGGTTTCTTTCGCTGGTTACCAGCAGAATTCAGCCTATTAAAGAATTCGGATTGAATGCAGCAGCCGGAGTGATGATTGCTTACATTACCGTAATCACATTAACCGTGGCCATGATGTCGGCATATGATGACGGGCAGCTTGAAAAAAACGGACGACTGGCAAGATTCTGGAGGCGGATTACTACAGCTATATACCTGACCACCCAAAAGTTTCCCGGACGCATCGCCGGAGTTGCGGTTGTTTTATTAATGCTGGCTGGCTGGGGTATCAGTAAAGTCAGTACAAACTACAGGATTGAATCCAATTTGCCGCTGGGTGCGGAAATTACCCGCGATTTTCAATTTTTCGAGCAAAAGCTCGCCGGATTCAGGCCTTATGAACTGGCTATTACTGCCCGCTCACCTCATACCATCACTGATTTTGCCCTGATGTCTGAAATCAACGCAATTGAGGAAATTCTGAAGGACGAGGAACTGATCAATCAGGTGGTGTCACCGGCGGTGGCTTATAAGTCGGCCCACCGGGCCTGGCACGGTGATCGGATCGAATACTACCACTTCCCGGCTGATTCTGCCGTTTACTCTCGATACAAGCAGGCTTTACGCCGGATTGTACAGGGTGAATCGGTAGCTTCAGGGCTTATCAGTAATGACGGTACCATGGCCAGGATCAGTGCCCGGGTAAAAGATGCCGGTGCTGACAGTATTCAGGATCTGACCCACAGAATAAGCGTGAGAATCGTGAATGAACGCGACACATCCTTGTTTGATTTCAGACTTACCGGAACAGGTGTAATTGTGGACAAGAATTCGCAGTATGTGCGCGACAGTTTGTTTTACGGATTGGGCACCGCAGTGCTGGTGGTGAGTTTTTTAATGTTTTTATTGTTCAGAAGCTGGCCCATGGTGTTGATCAGTTTGGTACCCAATATTGTGCCCTTGTTTTTTGCTGCTGCCATGATCGGGTTTATGGGAATAGAACTGGAAGCCGGTGTGGCCATTGTGTTTGCCATCATTTTTGGCATAGCAGTTGATGACAGCATTCATTTTCTGGCAAAATTTCGCCTGGTATCTGCCAGGGGTCATTCTGTTAACAGAGCATTACTGATTACGACCCGCGAAACAGGAAAAGCAATTATTTTAACCTCAATAATTCTGTTTGCCGGCTTTCTGATCCTGTTATTTTCGTCATCTCCTCCTAACGTCACCGTAGGCCTGCTGATCAGCCTTACGCTGGTTACTGCAGTTATTTGCGATCTGTATTTGCTTCCCGTACTGATCAGGCGGTTTATGCCCGAGTATGCTCATGGCAGGGTTTCGGGTTTTCTGCACAGTCTGAGTCCGGGGTCATATGCGCGCATTGAACAGCAGGAGACCCCTGACCGGTAGTTAACTTCGTTAAAAAATGGAGTAAGTCAGAAATAAGTTGAAGCCCCGATTCCTGTAAACGGGATATCTTGTTAATTTTGCACCTTCAAAATCATTATTGATCAAATCTGTATTATGTCTCAAAAGATTATAGGTAAAAAGCCCGGCAACGGAAGTCTGGAAAATGCGGGAATCAGCAATACAGGCGTACAGTACTGGAATCTGAGTCCTGCTGAACTCACTGAACATGCCGTAAAACTCGGGCAGGGGGTATTGTCTGATACTGGTGCATTATGCGTCAACACCGGTGAATTTACAGGCAGATCGCCGCAGGATAAATTCATAGTGAAGGATGACAATACAGCCGGAGTTATCAATTGGGGCAAAATCAATATTCCGGTAAGCAGCCAGATTTTTGACAGCATGCACAAAAAACTGTGTGCATACCTGCAGGGAAAAAACATTTACATCAAGGATGTTAAGGCCTGTGCCGATGAGCGGTATCAGTTGAGTGTTCGTGCTATTACCGAAACACCGTGGGCAGCCATGTTTGTCAACAACATGTTCATCAGGCCATCACTCGAAGAGCTGGACACCCACAATCCTGAGTGGACTGTAATATGTGCCCCGGGTTTTAAAGCTGACTCCGCCGAAGACGGAACAAGGCAGCACAACTTTGCCATGATCAATTTTACCCGGAGAATGATACTTATTGGCGGAACGGCCTATACCGGAGAGATCAAGAAAGGCATTTTTACCGTGCTTAATTATACTTTGCCTCACGACAGGGGAGTGCTGTCCATGCATTGTTCTGCCAACAAAGGTATGAATGGTGATGTAGCTGTGTTTTTCGGATTGTCCGGTACCGGTAAAACGACGCTGTCGGCTGATGCAAACCGCAAGCTGATCGGTGACGATGAGCATGGATGGTCAGATGAAGGCATATTTAATTTTGAAGGTGGCTGCTATGCCAAATGTATTCACCTGAGTGCTGAAAAAGAGCCGGAAATTTACGAAGCCATCAGGCATGGTGCAATTCTCGAGAATATCGTGTTTCATCATAACACGAGAACACCTGACTATAACAATGACTCTGTAACAGAGAACACACGTGTTTCTTATCCGATATACCACATTCCCAATGCACTGGAAAAGTCAGTAGGAGGGCATCCGACAAATATTTTCTTCCTGACCTGCGATGCATTCGGTGTATTACCTCCTGTTTCGAGGTTGACCGCCGACCAGGCTATGTACCATTTTATTTCCGGATATACAGCCAAGGTAGCCGGAACTGAAGTGGGTATTGTTGAGCCACAGCTTACTTTTTCAGCCTGTTTCGGTTCACCTTTTTTACCCTTGCATCCGGCAAAGTATGCCGAAATGCTGGGTCGCAAACTGGACAAACACAATGTGAAAGTATGGCTGGTGAATACAGGCTGGACCGGTGGCCCTTATGGAGTTGGTAACAGAATGAAGTTGTCATACACGCGGGCAATGATCCACGCTGCATTAAAGGGAGAGCTTGACCAAGTTGAGTACCAGCATGATCCGGTGTTTAATCTGGCTGTGCCGCAGTCTTGCCCCAATGTTCCGGATGAGCTGCTGAATCCCCGCGCTACCTGGGCTGACCCGGTGGCGTATGATGCCAAAGCAGCTTCGCTGGCAGAGTCGTTCAGCAAAAACTTCAAACAGTTTGAAGACGGAGCCTCTGAAGCCATCAGACAAGCAGGACCAAGGGTTGAGGTTTTTTAACAAGCCCAATTCCGGGGTTCGGCAAGGACGGATCTGAACCGGGATTGAAAGTAATATTCTAAAACAAAGGCAAGGCATGGCAGCTTTCCGGTTATTGATACTGATGTTTTCAGCTTCTGTGCTGCTGCTATCCTGTGTTACCAGCTCTACCCGCGATACATCCGAAGAGGATCCCCTTTTTTCGGAGGATACGCGTGAGTACTTAGATCAGTCATTTGAAGATATGGTTGCTGCTTACGAAAGTCCTGACCGGGAGGCATGGCAGCGACCCGGCTACCTGCTGGGAGCATTCGAGAACATGGAAGAAAAGATTGTAGCTGATCTGGGTGCGGGTACCGGATATTTTACTTTCAGGATTGCACCCATGGTACAAAAGGTAATTGCCATTGATGTGGATACCCGGTTCCTGGATTTTATCAATGCACGGGCCCGGTTGTTGCCCGATGAACTGGCTTCCCGCATTGAAACAAGACTGGCAGATTACGATGATCCGAAGCTCAAACCCGGCGAAGTTGATTTCATCCTGCTAGTGAACACCTATTACCTCATCGAGGACCGGGTGAACTACTTTAACCGGCTGAAATCTGCATTAAAGGAAAACGGCCAGCTCATCATCGTCGATTTCAAAAAAGAACCACTACCGGTTGGGCCTCCGGTTGCCCTGAAAGTATCATCGGGAGAAGTAATAGAAGAACTCAAACAGGCCGGCTACACTCAGTTTGAAATGGATATTGCCTCACTGGAGTATCAGTACATCATCACAGCACAATAAGCTATTTGTTAAGCATTTGTGCTTTTCAAATGTTAAGGGTATACCAGTGATCCTGGATGGGTAATCGGCTGAGAAAAAGGATGCGGAGAGAGCGGGATTCGAACCCGCGATACCCTTTTGAGGTATACACACTTTCCAGGCGTGCGCCTTAAACCACTCGGCCATCTCTCCGTAAGCAGACAACTGCATTTGAGGCCTGCAAAGATAATGAATTCCGCTTCACATCTCCAATGTGTGTTTAAATATGTTGTAAACCTGGAATTGAGAACAGTTGCAAGGCATTTTGCGAAGTTGTTATAGCGAGTTCTTCAGTACTTGTATTGAGCAGCAAAGCCAGGTTTTGGGCTGTGTGGATCATGTAGCTGCTTTCATTGCGCTTACCGCGGAAAGGCACCGGCGCCAGATAGGGGGCGTCGGTTTCCAGCAAAATTCTATCTGTGGGAACCCGCTGAGCGTAGGTTTTAAATATCGATTTTTTGTAAGTGGATACGCCACCGATTCCTAAGTAAAACCCCAGATCAATAATTCTTTCCATTTGCCCGGAGCTGCCATCAAAGCAATGAAAAACACCAGTTAAACGGCCATCCTGATTTTTTTCCACCAGATCTATAGTCCAGTCCAGTGATTCCCGGGCATGAATAATTACCGGAATCTCCAGTTCTGCAGCCCATTTGAGCTGAGTGACAAATGCATCTTCCTGTTGTTCTCTGAAAGTGGTGTTCCAGTAAAGGTCAGTTCCGGTTTCGCCAATAGCCACATAGCTCCGCCGGCCCAGCCACTGCTCTGCCAGTTTCAAGGCTTGTTTGTAATCGGCATTTACGCTGCAAGGGTGAAGACCCATGCAGGCATGGCAAACACCGCCAGACTCTTCTTCAAGCCTGTGCATCTTTTCGACAGAATGAGGGTCAATATTGGGAAGAATTACAGCCCGGATGTTTTGTGCGCGTGCCCTTTGCATCATTTCATCCCTATCGGGATCAAATTCCGCGGCATACAGATGTGCATGGGTATCTATCCAGAAGTGTTCCTTCATGCTGAAACCGGTTCGTTGTTTTCTATCTTCAGATTATCGATGATGAAGTGCTGCCTTTCCGGGGAGTTTTTCCCCATGTAGTACTCGAGAATTTTTTCGGTATCGGTTTCTTTTTGCAGAATTACAGGTTCCAGGCGCATATCCGGACCGATAAATCGGCTGAATTCATTGGGGGAAATTTCTCCCAGCCCCTTAAACCGGGTTACTTCAGCTTTGCCTTTCAGTTTTTGAATAGCTTGTTGTTTTTCAGCTTCATCGTAGCAGTAAAAGGTTTTTTGTTTGTCGCGCACCCTGAACAGCGGAGTTTCGAGAATATAAAGGTGACCGGCCGCTACCAGATCGGGAAAAAACTGAAGAAAGAAAGTCAGCAGCAGCAACCTGATATGCATGCCGTCCACATCGGCATCAGTAGCTATTACCACGCGGTTGTACCTGAGATCATCCAGCGAGTCTTCAATGTTGAGTGCGTGCTGGAGTAAGTTGAATTCTTCATTCTGGTAAACGATCTTCTTGGTGACGCCATAGCAATTGAGCGGTTTACCCCGAAGGCTGAATACCGCCTGAGTCTGCACGTCACGGGCCTTGGTTATGGAACCGCTGGCTGAATCCCCTTCAGTAATGAATATAGTGGTTTCAAGATGCCTTTCGTGGTTGGAATCAGGGTAATGGACCCTGCAATCGCGGAGTTTCTTGTTGTGCAGATTGGCTTTTTTGGCCCGCTGATTAGCCAGTTTCTTAATGCCCGCAATTTCTTTTCTTTCGCGTTCTGATTGGTTAATTCGCCTTTGGATTGCATCGGCAATTTCAGGATTGCGATGCAGAAAGTTGTCCAGCCTTTCACTGATAAAATCACCTATGAAATTGCGAAGCGATTGGCCTCCTTCCGACACATGGGTAGAACCCAGTTTGGTTTTGGTCTGCGATTCAAACACGGGTTCTTCAATACGGACTGAAATGGCTGCCACTATGGAAGCTCTGATATCCCGGGCATCGTAGTTTTTGCCGTAGTAGTCGCGCAGGGTTTTTACCAGTGCTTCCCTGAAAATATTGAGGTGTGTACCGCCCTGTGGGGTGTGCTGACCATTGACAAAACTGTAGTATTGTTCACCGTATTGCTGGGCGTGTGACATAGCCAGCTCAATGTCATCACCACGCAAATGGATTATGGGGTAGCGAAGTGTGTCGGCTTGAGTTCTGCTTTGCAGCAAATCGAGCAAGCCGTTGGCGGAGTGATAGGTTTTGCCGTTGAGTCGGATACGCAAACCAGTATTGAGATAGACATAATTCCAGATCTGATTTTCGAGGTACTCCTCCCTGAACCTGTATTTTCTGAAAATGGTGTGATCAGGGTGGAAAGTAACCCGGGTGCCATTGGGCTCATCGGTAGGTTCCACTGGTAAATCCTTGATCAATATCCCTCTTTCAAAAATAGCCATTTTGGTTTGTCCTTCTCTGAAAGCTTCAACGGTAAAATGATCGCTGAGTGCGTTGACGGCTTTAGTTCCCACTCCGTTAAGGCCGACTGACTTTTTAAACACAGCACTGTCGTATTTTGCACCTGTATTGATGCGTGAAACACAATCTACTACTTTACCCAAAGGAATACCGCGGCCATAATCGCGCACCACAACCTTTTCGGGGCTGACAGCTACGTCTATCTTTTTGCCAAAACCCATCACATACTCATCGATGGCGTTATCGATTACTTCCTTCAGGAGGATGTAAATGCCGTCATCTGCACCCGAGCCGTCGCCCAGTTTGCCAATGTACATTCCAGGCCTCAGCCTGATGTGCTCTCTCCAGTCGAGGGAGCGGATATTATCTTCGGTATATTGCTTTAAATCCATAACTTTACTCAACAATCCATCCGCATTCCGGTTTCAAAACCACAGTGTTCAACCTGATGTGATGCCCGATACCAAAGGTATATACAACGAATCGATCCGCCGAACTTTTGCATGGAAAATGCTTTGCAAAGGCATTTTGTTTGAGCGGAATTCGCGGTTGATGGTAGCCGGTTTTTCACTGATTCCGGGGGCTTTTTTCTTTTTGTTTCCGGCAGAAAGTACCATGGCATTACTATGGTTGAGAATACTGGGTTGTGTGTTTTTATTGCTGGCAGCAGGGCTTACCGTGTACGCATTGCGTATATGGAACCCGGAAAATGCGCCGGTAATGCAGCTACTGCTGTCCAGGCCGCTGCACATTGTGTGGGTGTACACGGTGATCACCGAAAAATTGCCGTATGGTTTCAATGTAGGAAAAAGCGGTCACATCTTTTTCAGGCTGATGGACGGAAACTCGCATGTGGTGTCATTGCTTCCAGAGCATCTCAAGCGGGTTTCGGAGGATCTTAATATCTATTTACCGCATGCTACCTTTGGTTACAGTAAAGATAAGGAACAATGGTATATGGCAAGTCCGCATTTGCTAGTGCGCGACAGTGAAGGAAGGGATATTTGATGACCTTCAGGCAGGGCGGATGCACTGCCCAAAAAGAGTTATAAAAAATCATCATCTAACTGCACATTTTGTAACTTTGGCATCTGTCCACTTTTTAACTCAATTCAATCAGCATATGAACATTTCAGCCATCACCGGATTTCTCAGTGACTTGTCACAGAACAACAACAAAGAGTGGTTCAACGAGAACAAGAAACGCTATGAGATAACGGTAAAGAAGCCATTTGCGGCGTTCAGTGAAAGGGTGCTCACGGCTATTGGGCAATTTGATGACCCCATGCCGGTGAGTGCATCCAAATGTATTTTCCGGTTACACCGCGACACCCGTTTTTCAGCCGACAAATCTCCGTACAAGTTGCATGTTGCCGCCAATTTTACTCCGTATGGCAGCACCGGAATGGGCTACCCCGGGTACTATATGCAATTTGGTGTGGAAGAGATGTACTTTGGCGGTGGTGTGTATGCACCGGACAAAGATGCCGTGGAAGCCATCCGCAAATACATGATGGAGCACAGGAATGAGTTTGAGGCCCTGATGAGTGATAATGCCTTTGTACGCCATTACGAAACCCTGAAAGGGGAGACCAATAAGCGGCTGAATGCACCATACCGGGAGTTGTTCTACGAATTTCCGGCCATTGCGCTTAAGCAGTTCTATTTTATGCGTGAAGAGCCGGTTTCTCCCATGGGAGAGGATGAGTTGTTTGACCGGGTTATCGGGTACTTTAAGGCCGGAAAGGATGTCAATGTGTTTTTGCGTAAAGCCCTGGGTTTGGCATCATAGGTTCTGGATTTGACATGACTTTTTGTTGGGCGGCAAGGTCGGCTTGCCATGCATAACCCCTGCTTACCGCCGTGAAATGGATCAGCATGTGGAGAAGAGATGCAGCGTAGTTCACTGCTTAGATTTTACCCTGCTGCTTCGCATGGCTTTCAGTTTTGCTATTTCGGGTTCATTTTGCCATAGGCGGTAAAGATCAGTTTCCCGGCCGGCAACAGCTATTTTTCCTTCAGCATTAAAATGAATTCCCCAGCCGTATTGCCTGGGCAGCGGAGACGTTCTCAGGCAGGGCTGTCCTTTTGAGAATAAGTCACGCCGGACCTGATTGAGCATGGTGCCGGGTAAGTTTTTTCGCTGCATGTGGATTTGAATCAGCACTTCATCAGAAGTAAAGTGATATGGCGATTCGGATAATAGCTCAAACTGCAGTCTTGCAAGAGTTTTACCGCCGGCCCGCAACGGAGGCACAACTCCGCGTTCGGCCTTGCAGTCATCGGCTACTTCAATGAGCGTATGGTAATAATTGGTGCTGTGCATTTTATCCGGTGCAGCCATAGTATTCAAATGGGTAAGATTAATTTATCAATCTGATCCACTCCGTAAAGGATGATCAATGTCCCTGCATGAGCGGGGGAAAGTGCTGCCGGCTATAGGTTCCTTCCTCTGATAAAACGTGCAACCGTGACTCCCAGAATTCCCATGGGAAAGTAAGCCAGTGCCAGATCGAGGATGGTGAACCACAACGGTGACGGCAGAGTAATGATCATGATGAGCCCACCCAGAAAAAAGAATCCGGTAATGGCCATGGCAAACACCGTGAGCCTGGAAACTGCGATGAGTGCAGCGATCATTGCTCCGACAAACGTTCCCAGCGCATGGGCTAGAAAAGGCATCAGGTAGTGTTTTGCTTCCAGTAAATGCATGGCTTCCTTGAGGCTTTCTGCCGAAGACAGATCAACTCCTTCGGGCGGTGGAATGAGCGTTCCGCCGATGGAAATTATTCCCATGTTGACCAGGCTGCCTGAGATAAGGCCGGCAATTACTGCCAAAACATTCTGTAATATTGGATTCATAGTGCTATGATTTGCATGCAAGATATCCAATTTTCCATGAAACGATAATATTTGCTTTTGTAAAAGTGGTTTATTGCAGATCATCCTGAAACAAGCTGGTTGCCGGGCAGAGGCTACATTACTCTACCTTGAGCAGTCGACCTATCACTTTGGAAATCATGAATCTGATAGCGGAAGACATGAACCGTACATCATTAAAATTGCCAATCAGATAGGATTCAGTTCGGGGATGATAAAACAAAAAAGCACCTGAAGCACCCACACAGCCCCAGCAATTGTATCTTTCAGGAAGGATAAGCGGGATAGTTATATATTTCCAAACAGCATAGCCGTATCGGGTTCCGGGCAATCCGCGTGCATCATCTGAAAGCATGATTTCGAGTGTTTCCGGACTCACCAGTTTACCATTGACCAAAGCCTGCATAAAAACAAGCAGATCAGCCATGGGTGCGCAAACAGACCCGCCTGCAAAATCAAGCCCGGCAAACTGTGGCATTTGGGAGATATCAGCTCCCTTGAAGAAAAATTGCGCCAGCGGGTATGGGTTTTCGGTCTTTGGCCGGGTTTTTCCGAACATAAATGCACTGTCCATGCCTGTACGGTCAAAAACATACTGATGCATCGCTTCGTAAAATGACATTCCGGTCACCTTTTCGATAATGAGCCCAAGCAGATAGTAATTGGTATCGGTATAGTAATGTTTGTAGCCGGGAGGGGTTTTGGGTTTGAGATTTTCTTTTCCCCATTCGATGGCATCGCGGGGCTCCATATTGAAACCGGGTTTGCCGAGCATTTGCTTGAGCAATGGCCAGAATGAATCATACAGGCCTGATGTTTGGTTGAGCAAGTGCCTGATGCTTATTTGTCCGGAGTAATCTTTTTTTCTGTATACATGAAGCCCATCCATGAGGTCATGATCGAGATATTGGCTGACAGGATCATCGAATGAAATTTTACTTTGCTCGTGCAACATGGCTACAAGCGTGGCAGTAAACAACTTGCCAACGCTGGCCATATAGAGTGGTTGTTTTACATTGGCCTGTTGATTATGGGTTGTACCTAATGCAGCAGAAGTATGCAGGCCTAGTTTGTCGGAATGTACCAACAAATAAGCATTAGCGGCCTTAGTGCCTACTTTGGCCGTATTGGCGAAGGATTGCAAAATCTTCTGTTGGGCAAGTTCAGTGGAAATCATGAACCATTGATTTACGGATTACCGAAAAGGAATGTTTGAGCTTAATCATCTGATGTAGCAAAGGCAGGCTTTTTCGGTTTAATTTCACAGCGAGCGGAGCGAGCCCATAAAGAGACATCAAAAAAAAAAATCAATCAACTGCGGTTAAAATCGTTGGCAGTAAACATAAATGGCATCAGTTGCCTGATGGATGATACTGCGATGAGCGGACCGGTGTATCCGCCAAAAATGATGCGAACGGGCTGGCCGTAACGCACTTCCCATTCGGTAATCACCTGACGGCAGGCACCGCATGGGCTTACCGGGAAGTTAACTTCGAACAACCGGCTGTTGCAGCAAATGGCCATTGTGGAAACCGGAACCCCGGGAAAGGCTGAGCCTGCGCGGCCTAGCGCTGTCATTTCAGCACAAAAGCCCATGGGAAAGGAGGCATTTTCCTGATTGACACCGGTACTGATCTCGCCGTTTTGCATTTTAACTGCACATCCTACCAAAAATTTCGAATATGGGGCATACGCATCTTCCAGCACTTTGCGACTCAGCAAAAAGAGCTCCCTCTCTTCTGCAATGAGTTCTCCGGGCTCGGCGTACTGTTCATATTCTACATGCAATGACTTGTGTTCCATAGGGCCAATTGAATCCCGAAAGGCATGCCAAGGTATAAAATTTAACTCAAAATGGAAGGCAATTTTTACCGGCGATGCCCTGTAAAGTGCAATGCTGATTCTACGGCCAGTTTAGCGGTGACCCCTTCAATATCGTAAACGGGATTGAGCTCTGCAATGTCAATACACGCTACCGCGGGCATAGTACTGATATGGCTGAATACCGGCATGAGTGCTTCGGGATCAAGCCCGTTTTTGGCCACTGCACTTACCCCGGGTGCCGTATCGGCACGGAATACATCGAGGTCCAGGGTCACATACAGCCTGTCGACGGATGCGGCAAATGTTTCAATGCATTGGATCCAGTCGGGAGTTTGCCAGTTTTGGACTTCGGTATTGAGATGAAACTGAACTTTGTGTTCGCGGGCCGTACGGAACAGAAATTCCGGAGTACTGTTGGTGTCAAGCCCCAGACACAGATAGTGAAAGGGGAGGTCATTATGCCTGCGTTCATCGGCAATTTGCCTGAATGAGGTTCCGGAATTCGGCCCATTAAAGTAAGGCCTCAGGTCAAAGTGGGCATCAAAGTTGATGTGCCCGATCAAGGGCATTGATTCGTTTTGAGCGCATTGCAGCATGGCAAGATGCATTGCCCAGGTAATCTCATGGCCTCCTCCCACGGCAAGCACAGTACGTCCGCTATCCATGGTTTTGGCTACAGCCCGGCTAAATGTTTGTTGAAACAAGGACAATGCCTGACTTTGCATGGTGTACAGTCCTCCGTCAATCACATGCGTAACATGCTCCCACTGTGCAGCAAATGCCAGTGGACCACCGGCAGCCCCCGGTCTTCCGTTGTTTCTTCGGACGCCTTCATCACAGGCAAATCCCATAAAAACCGTCTCTTTCCCACCGGAATGGGCAGCATGCCCGGATTTTTCATCTATAGAGGGCTGATTGCTGAGAAAGGGGGTCAAGGTATGCATAGGATTTGTGGGTTTGGGATAACTTTTTGTAGCCGGGGCTAATGTACCCGGGTGATAGCCGGTAAGCCCCGGCAAAACGTGTACGGAAAAACGCTATATTGCAAACTTTTTTACAGATTTCAAAGCTTTGATCATGCAAACATTTCAGGATTACGCTTATCAACGTCCCGTTACTGCCGACTTCAGGCAGCAGTTTGAGAATGCTATCGCACAGTTGCGCAAGGAAACAGAACCGGCCAGTTTACTGGCTGCCCTAAAAAAAATTGAGACGCTGCGTGCTGACTGGGATACCATGTACAATCTCTGCTACATCAGACACACGGTTAATACGGCCGATGAATTTTATGCCGCAGAAAAGGAGTTTTTCAGCAGTAATCAGCCCCTGTATCAGGAGCTGGAAGCTGAATTTTTCAGGCTTTTGCCTGACCTGCCCCACCAGGAAGTACTGCGCCGTGAGTTTGGTGATCAGCTGTTCATTATTGCTGAACTGATGCAGAAGACGTTTCACCCATCGATCATTGATGATCTGAAGGAGGAAAATAAACTGACCGATGAGTATATCAAATTGATTTCGCAGGCCAATATACCGTTCAGGGGCGAAACCTATAATTTATCGGGGATCGGCCCCTTTGAAAAGTCGGATGACAGAGAAACCCGACGCGAAGCAGCTACTGCCAAATGGGACTTCTATGCTGCTCATGTTGCCGAAATTGAAGGAATTTACGACCGTTTGGTAAAGTTGAGAGCCGGAATGGCCTCTAAGCTGGGTTTTGACAACTTCATCACCATGGGCTACTACAGGATGCTGCGTTCGGATTATGATCACCGGGCGGTGGCGCGTTTCAGGGATCAGGTGACCGAACATATTGTTCCCGTTGTACAGGAATTGATTCAGCGCCAGGCTACCAGGCTGGGTGTTGACAAGATGCACTTCTATGATGAACCAGTTATTTTCAGAAACGGCAACCCGAAACCTTCGGGAAGTGCGGATGAAATTGTAGCTGCAGCCGGAACCATGTACGATGAATTATCGCCTGAAACCGGTGAGTTTTTCCGATTTATGGAGGATAGGGGTTTGCTTGATCTCACTACCAAGGAAAACAAAGCCCCAATGGGATATTGCACATTTCTCAGCAAGTATAAATCGCCATTCATATTCTCTAATTTTAACGGCACCAGCGATGATATAGACGTATTGACTCACGAAGCCGGGCACGCTTTTCAGGGATACATGAGCCGGCCGCTGGAACAACTGGATTACCGGTGGCCTACCGCTGATGCTGCGGAAATTCACAGTATGGCCATGGAGTTTTTTGCCTGGCCCTGGATGGAACTGTTTTTTGGTGATGATGCCGACAAATACCGCTTTGGCCACATGATACGTTCATTGACTTTTCTTCCTTACGGTGTGCTGGTGGATGAATTTCAACACGAAGTATTCAGTGCGCCGGACATGAGTCCTGCTGAGAGAAATGCCGTATGGCGTCGCCTTGAAAAGAAATACCTGCCGCACAGAAGTTACGACGGAAACGGATTCCTTGATGAGGGCCGGTTTTGGCAAAGACAAAACCATATCTTCGGCCTGCCATTTTACTATATTGATTATGCATTGGCACAAATATGTGCCCTTCAGTTTTGGGTGCGAGAAGGGGAGAACCGGACCGAAGCCTGGAAAGATTACCTGAATATCTGTAAAGTGGGAGGAAGCCGGTCATTCCTGAGCATTGTGAAGCTAGGCGGACTGATGGATCCCTTTGGAGAAGGGTGTGTAAAAACAGTTGCAGGCAAAGCCATGGATTGGCTGAGAAGTATTGATGACTCCAGGTTTTAGGGTAACATAAGCCATCAAATGAAGAGGTGGGAAACCCGTTGTTATAGTGGCTTCAATCCGGATTATTCGTCAATTGGATTTTCATGCTGATGTGTAATCCGGTTGTGCTGCTGTTTTTGTGGAATGTCTGAACCCATGAACCTTGTGAAAAATGCCAGGTAAGTCGCTATACCGGGCTCGAGGGATTCCACCGGAAATTTTTCATTAACAGCATGGATGCTTTCCAGCACTTCATGGCTTACCTCTGAAGGCATAAAACTGATTACCGGAATCTGATAGTACCGGAAGTAATTACAATCTGAGCCGGTAGGTGAAAGTATGGGAATCGTTGAAGCTTCAGGGTAAGTCTGAACAATCGACGCTTCGGCCATCTCAAGAAAATAGTCGTTGAGCGTGGGTTTTACTTCCGGTGTTTCTTTGTAGACTTCGATCTCAATGTCAGGATTATTGAGAATTCTCCTGAGTTTTCGGATAAACTGGCGGTTTGATACCCCCGGTAACAACCGGCAGTCGAGATAGGCTTCCACCACCTGGGGAATTACATTGTGAGCGCGATCACCTTCAGCCACAGTCATCAATTCCGTTATGGTAATGCTGTTGGTAAACATGGCTTCAATGACGGGTTCATTGCGCAACTGCCCGGCAGCTACCGGTTTGAAGAATCTCAGATTTCTCAATACAAAGCCCTTCAGTCCTCCTTCCAGCTTGCCAAACTGTCTGTAAGTTTTCCTGTTTACTGGGTTGAACTGAATACGACTTTGGTGTTGAGTAATTCTTTCCAGTGCCCGGATCATTTCCTGAATGGCGTAGCGTTCAGGGCGAATACTGCCGTGACCGTGAGAATCGACTGCAAGGCGAAGTGTAACCCAGAGCTCTCGCTTATTGGCAATGGCCAGTGGAAAAATGAGACGATCAGGATGATTTTCAAGTACGTCTCTGACGCCGGGTGGCCCTTCACCAAGAACGAGGACGGGATTGAGATATTCCAGATAATGATCTGCCACATAAGGGGCACCGTAATAGGAATCGGTTTCTTCACCCGATACGGCCAGGATGGTAATATTGTATGGAAGATCACGGCCTTCCATTTCAGCGATAAACCTGGAAGCAGCTACCGATTGCATGATAGTAGATGCTTTGTTGTCATATGCACCACGCCCCCAAACGTAGCCATCTGCTATATGGCCGCTGAATGGAGGATGAGTCCAATGGGCTGCCGGTCCTGCCTCAACCACATCAATGTGGCTTAGCAGCACGAGATTGGGCTTACCGGAACTCAGTGGGTAAATTGACGCAGCTACATTGAAGTTACTGTCGCGATCTCCCAGCAATTCAACATATAAACCCATTTCATCCAGAACATGAGCCAGGTAACTGCCGGCCGGCTTTTCATTTCCAGTTACTGATTCAATCTGTACGTAGCTTTGCAAAAATATCTCCGGATGCTCCATCAGCACTTTGGCGCTGTGAACCGGTTTAGGTGAATGCCCTTTTGTGGCCAAATCCATGGGTTGAGCCCGGGAACTTTGGCTCAATACACTCTCCGACCCTGTGAAACACAGAAATAGTATTAAAAATCCATGAATAGACCATCTAAGCATAAAGAGGAGTTTGCCCGTCTGATTTAAGGGTAAAAGATAGTGAATTGTTCTGCAATATTCTTTCCCTTAGGGTCAGATATTGCCGGAAGCCGAAAAAAGTACCGAGTTCTTTTGAACTTGAATATCCCGTACCCTTAAAACTGATTCTGAAAATCTATGATCTAACAGGTTTAATGCTAAATTCATACGATGAATTCCGGTGCAGGGGTATACTTTATTAACTTTGCTGCTCAAACCTGAGTAGTCATGAAGTATTTTTCCCTTTTGTTTTTTTATAGCTTTTTGTTTTTACATCTCCCCGCACAATCCGTTATACACTATTGGCATTTCAATACGGTTAGCGGCATTGTAGAAACCGTGGAAGCGGATTTTTATTCCGGAATCACAGCACCCGCCCTTAAGTATGAAGCCGCGTACCCTGTGGTTGTGAATCAAGGTTACATGGATCAGGTTGCAGGTACTGTGATCAACAGCCGTTTTGATGAACCTGCCGGTAATGGCATCCGACCCCGGAACCCATCCGACAGTATGCAGCTTTTAATAGCTTTGCCTACTACAGGGTTTGAGAATATCCAGTTGAGCTATGCCACACAGCGTTCAGGTCAGGGTATGCTGAAACAGGTAGTGTATTATACCACCAACGGCACAAGTTATTTCCCCATCGGTGATACAGTATATGTCCTTGAGGATTACCAACTGGTGAGCTTTGATTTTTCAGCTATCGGAGCTGTGAACGACAATGCGGATTTTGGTGTGAAGATTTTGTTTTTTGAGCAGAATACTGCCGCTAATGGCAACAACAGATTTGACAACATTGTGCTGGAAGGAGATCCTCTTCCCAATGGAAACGACATTATCCACTATTGGCACTTCAATGAAGTGTCGGGGATCATTGATTCAGTTTCGGCAGATGTTTTCAGCAGTATTCCGGTGCCCCATATCAAATACCGTGCAGCTTATCCCAATGTGATTGATGCCGGATATATGGATGAAGTTGCCGGTACCGTTATGAATTCCCGCTTAGGGATGCCGGCAGGCAACGGAATACGAACGCGGAATCCTTCTGATAGCATGGAACTGGTGATGCCATTACCCACCACAGGCTTTACCGACATCATTTTGTCCTACGCTACACAACGGTCAGGGCAGGGGATGCTGAAACAGGTGATCTACTATACCACAGACGGAAGTAATTATTCCCCATTTGGCGATACCATCTATGTAACTCCGGACTTTCAGACGGTTACTGCGGATTTTGGTGCGATCCCTGGAGTTGCAGACAATCCGGGATTTGGGGTTAAGATAAAGTTCTATGAGCAAAACACCGGTTTTAATGGAAATAACCGTTTTGACAATGTAGTGCTTGAGGGCCTGCCTATCAGCAATCAGGTAACCGGTGTGATAGTGTTGCCACAAGTACTTCAACTTTCACCGGGCGAGTCTTATGCGATGCAGGCTCAGGTGATCCCGGCTTCAGCTGACAACCAGAATGTAAGCTGGCAGAGCCTTTCTCCTTCCGTGGCCAGTGTCGATGCCCAAGGGCTGGTAACTGCCCATCAACCCGGCCAGGCTGTGGTTGTGGTTACAACGGCAGAAGGAGGATTCACTGACAGCGCTTTGGTGAATGTAGTGATTACCCACGATGTTCAGTTTTACCTGCACCACAACAATATTCCCGTGGAGGGAGGCCAGATCACTGTAGCCGGAATGGTCTTGCTGAGTGATATTGCGGGCCTGGCATCTGCAACATTAGAGCCCGGGCAATATACCGTGAGCGTTGAGGCGGATCAATATCATCCTCAGGAGTTTGATATGACGATCAATTCCGATACACTCATTGCTGTTCAACTAATGCCTACAGCCAAGTCACTGATCCATTACTGGCATTTTAATCAGTTGCCTGAGGGAATCATTGAAAGTGATCAGGTTCCGGCTGACCTCAGCTTGTCAACTACCTCCATTCCGTTGTTGATCTATCAGGGGCCCGGCACGGGGTATTTGGATGATTTTGGTACGGGATCTTCGCTGGGAGCACAGTTAAATACTCCTGCCGGCAAAGCACTTCGCGTTCGCAACCCATCCGAAAACAAAGAATTGATTATTGAACTGCCTACAGTTAACTGCACTCAGGTAGAGTTGAGGTTTGATGTTCATCGAAGCGGACAGGGTATGCTGGTGAATCATATTGAATACACCCTCGACGGAATTACTTTCCAGCAGGATGGCCTGGAGCCTCACGTTATCGGAATTACTGAGCAATACATTCATCATGTGTTTGATTTCTCCAACATCGAAGGTGTTGACAATAATCCGAACTTTGCCGTACGCATAACCTGGGAAGGCAATACAACCATGGATAACGGAAATAACCGATACGACAATATTGCATTGCTGGCCCATCTGTTGTCACCGGCTATTGACATTGCCGGACATCCAAGGCAAATCACGGTTTTTCCCAATCCTTCAGCAGGCCGGCTGACCCTGCAATCAGAGGCTAGTATCAGTGAGGGAGTGTACAGCCTTTACGACCTCAATGGTCGTTTGGTACAATCGGGACAAATTGTACCAAAACAAAATGTTATACATCTTCAAGATCACCTCAGCAACGGGGTTTACATGTTGGGTATACACACTGAATGGCATACAGAATATCACCGGGTAGTGCTAATGAGGTAAATGCAGTGTTACCGGGCAAACCGCATTGTATACCGGGGTTCAATTTTTCCCGTGCGGATGTTGTCAAGGCGCCTTTTGAGCAGGCGTTTTTTGAGTGGTGTCAGATGGTCGAGGAACAAAATGCCTTCTATGTGATCGTATTCATGCTGAATCACGCGGGCATTGATTCCGTGAAATGTGCGTTGATGCTCATTGAAATCTTCATCCAGGTATCTGAGCACTATTCGCTCCTGTCTGAAAACATCGGCCCGGATTTCGGGGATGCTGAGGCAGCCCTCCTCATAAGCCCACTCATCACCTGACTCTTCGAGCATGGTTGCATTGATAAAAGCCTGCTTTATCCTGCCCTCGGCCGGCTCGGGATCACCCTTATCGGGCTTAAGCTGAACAGTATCTACAATAAACAGTCGAATTGAAACACCAACCTGAGGTGCTGCAAGCCCTACACCACCGGCATGGTACATTGTTTCCCACATGTTGGCGATCAGTTTGTCGAGTTCGGGGTTTCTGGCTTTCAGCGGTACCGCCTTTTGCTTGAGCACCTGCTGGCCGTATGCATAAATAGGGAGGATCATTTATTCCAGAGTTGACGGGTTTCTAAAAAGTCGTGAAGTATCAGTGAAGCAGCTATTTTGTCTGTGAGTTTTTTATCTCTTCGTTTCATTTTTCTGGCACCAGACTGCAGAACAATCTGCCTGGCTTTGGCTGAAGTATACTGTTCATCATGCAAAACAACCTGTATACCGGGAAACTGTTTGGTTAACCGTTCTTTGAGTTGCTGCACGTCCTGACCTATATGGCTATGGTACGAATCATCGTCTGAAGTATCACCGATAACAATGAAGTCCACAGCTTCCTTTTCCATGTATTGTGATAAAAACCGGGGTAAATCTACAGTATCTACGGTAATAAGCGGCCCGGCGGTGATTCTCAGCGGATCGGTAACGGCAATGCCGGTCCTTTTCTTCCCGTAATCCAAAGCTAAAATTCTACCCATCAGGATTACCATTGGACTTTAAGAAAAGCATGTTCATATAGAAGGATATCTGTAAGAACTGCAGTACCAAATACCAGACTGGCTATGCCATTGGTAGTAAAAAATGCTCTGTTTACACTGGAGAGATCGTTAACACTGACCAGAGAATGCTGCCAGATAAGCATGGCGGTAAATACAGCAACCCCAATCCAGTGAACCCAATGCAGTTCAGCAAAATAACCCGCCATAAACAAGAGCACCACTACACCGGAATGCATCAACGCCGACAGCCTGAGTGCATCTGACCGACCCAATGCTACGGGAATGGAATGAAGCCGCTGGTTTTTATCAAAATCCACATCCTGTAGTGAATAAATGATATCAAAACCGCTGACCCAAAGCAATACCAATAATCCATACAAAATCACCGGCAGGGCAAAAAAGCCTGTAGCCGCCAGGTAAGCACCAACCGGAGCCAATGATAACCCGAGGCCCAGCACCAGATGACAAAATGCCGTAAAACGTTTGGTATAGCTGTATCCCAAAACCACTGCAAGGGCTACGGGCGAAAGATAAAAGCACAGCGGGTTGATGAACCAGGTGGCTGCCACAAACAATAATGCATTGATCACCACAAACAACAACGCACTGCGGGCACTGATTCTTCCTGCAGGAATATCCCTGATGGCAGTTCGTGCATTGCGCTCATCGATACGCCGGTCGGCATAGCGGTTAAATGCCATGGCTGCATTGCGGGCAAATACCATACAGGCAATCACCAGCAATACGACCGAAATTTCAATTTGCCCGGTATCCCTGAATCCAAGAAATAAGCCCACCATGGCAAAAGGCATGGCAAAGATGGTGTGGCTAAAGGTTACCAGAGAAAAATACCTTTGAATCATGGGGCAAATGTAACACAAAAAAATCCGTGCTGAACATCAGCTCAGCACGGATTTAACCACGTTATGAACGGTCAGTTATGACCGCGGGTCAGGCTCTGTAATTCTTTATTCAACCACGCCACGCATGGTGAGGAACGTTTGTGGTGGGTTAGTATTAGCAGTAATAGTTACCCGGTTGCTTTGATTTCCGCTGCGATTTTTGGAATCAAACACAACCTTGATTTCACCGGTTTCACCTGGAGAAATAGGATTGCGTGGCCAGTCAGGAACAGTACATCCGCAGCTTCCTTTGGCATTACTGATGATCAAAGGCTCTTCACCGGTGTTGGTAAAACGGAACACGTTTTGGGCTTTTTCCCCTTTTGCAATGGTGCCAAAATCATAAGTTTCCATGTCAAATGAAATAGTGGTAACCGGTCCGCTGGGTGCTTCGGGTTGAACAGTTTGCTGTGCGGCCGGTGTTGCAGGTTGTTGTGTAGTGGCTGCAGGAGCCTGGTTGGAAATGGCATCCCTGGCCTGATCCTTCAC
>JBJHCA010000031.1:0-35852 GCA_050485785.1 Saprospiraceae bacterium
GCCCCAGTGTGCTAATGTCCTCATCTGCATCAAATCCAGGCAGGTCAGTGGCAATTTCAAACAACACGCTGCCCGGCTCTCTGAAGTAGAGGCTCTTAAAGTAGTTCCGGTCAATTTGCTCTGTGATATTCAATCCGGCATCGGCAATTTCCCGGCGGATCTTCATTTGAGCTTCGTCATCAGGCACCCTGAATGCAATATGGTGCACACAACCGGCTGCTACTCTTCCCTGCTGTTCTCCCCGTGCCTGCACCAGGTCGATATACTGAGGATATTCGGTACGATCGTTCACCAGCCGGTACTGGTTAACCTCCTGCTGAAACTCTCTGTAACCCAGCAGGTGAACCAACACTTCACGCGTAGGCACTACGTCTTCCAGGGTAAGGGTGGCATGGTGAAATGGTCCCCCTGCAACTTCCGGGTCTGCAGCCGGCAATCGCTGTCCGGCCGGGAAACGGGATTCCGTCAGCTCTATTTTCAAGCCATCGTGATCGATCAGCGGAATATACTTTTCACCAAACTTGGTACTGATGTTGTTGTGAATCACGCCTTCTTCTTCAAGTCGGTTTTTCCAGTATTTTAGTGAGCCTTCGGGAACCGATAAGCCCACAGCAGTCGCCATGCCGGTACCTCTTATACCGCGCCGAGCCAGCTCGTAAGGGAAAAACGTAAGCACTGTGCCCGGTGTCCCTATATGATCAGCATAGTAGAGATGATATGTTCCGGGGTCGTCGAAATTGACAGTTTTTTTAACCATTCTGTAGCCCAGCAAGTCCGTATAAAACTTGTAATTTCTGGCGGCCGGGCCTGCTATGGCCGTGATGTGATGAATTCCGGTGGTTCCTGTTTTTGGGCTCATGATGTACGCTTAAACAATGCTGGAAATCTCTGCTGATATAACAATCCATGACCCAAAAGTTCACCGGATATTAAACAGGAAGGGAGTACCGAACCGGCACTCCCTTCCTGACATTGACTGATATCTGAGCCAACCTGTTAGTTACTCTGCACCGCTGTAGGCTTCAGTTCTTCAATCCACGGCATGGCTGATTCGTCAAACATATCCTCAAAATCCTCATCCTCAGATTCATCGTCGCCTTCATCAAAATCGTCATCATCCTCCCACCACTCATCGTCATCAGCTATATCAAAGTCTTCGATATCAATATCTTCCTCCTCGAAATCGCCGTCATCGTCAAAGTCATCATCGTCAAAGTCATCGTCGTCGTCATCGAAATCTTCTTCCTCATCATCATCATCCTGAAGAACAAACGGGTTTTTCAGAATCTTTTGCATGGCCTCCTCCATCTCCTGTTTGTTGATTTGCAGCGCATCTGACGTTCCCGAAGGCAGATGTCCGATTTTCTCCAGCACACTGCAATGGCTCAATACTTCTTCAATTATGGATTGCACACTTGAAGCGGCATCTATATTGGTAGTGAGTTTTACTACACTTCTGATTTGGTCTGACCGGTTCATAGCTCCATGGTTTTAATGGTGAATAACTGCCCAAATATCATGATATATATGAGCAGGTGCAAATATTTTTATCCGTTTCCCCAATTTTTTTTAGCAGTTTTTGGCAGGCGAATTTTCGAATTATTATAACACGCTGTGTGTGAACATAGCATAAATATCTTACTGCCAGGCCACTCCACTAAACCCGCGTGTTATTAATCGACATCACTGCGTAACGCAATCACTTTCTTCCCTCAATTATTTTGCTGTATAAAGCCTGATCAAACCCCATGCCTTCAAGTCATTGTTCTATAACAACTCTCTGCTCAGGGAATACACCACACTACTTAATAACAGGTTTGGCAATAACTGCAGCATGTTATAGCTTTACACGCCAAACTCAGCCGCTATGCCTACTGATATTCTCTGGAAGCCTTCAGCAAAATTCATGAACAACAGCCGTTTAAGGCTCTTTGAGCTGTGGCTGAAGGAAAACCGAAACCTGAGCTTTCATGATTACGAATCGCTGTGGGAATGGAGCGTTAGTGATGTAGCTGCTTTTTGGGAATGTATCTGGGAATATTTTGAAGTGATCAGCCACGCCCCTTACCACCGCGTGATGAGTGACCAGAGTATGCCGGGCGTTAAATGGTTTGAAGGGGCTACGCTCAATTACGCAGAGCACATTTTCAGGCAGGCAAGCGATGAAAGGCCTGCGATACTCTATGCTACCGAACACGGAAGGGATGGCGAGATGAGCTGGGAGCAGCTGAGCCGTGCAGTAGCCTCATTTCAGCAGTGGCTGATCAGTCAGGGAGTAGGCAAAAATGACTGCGTGGTGGCGTTTTTGCCCAATATTCCCGAAGCCACCATTGCCTGGCTGGCCACCATTGGCCTGGGTGCCGTTTGGTCATCATGTTCTCCTGACTTCGGTGCTTCCTCAGTCATTGACCGTTTTGAGCAGATCAGACCCAAAGTGCTGATTACTACTGACGGTTATTTTTACAATGGCAAACCTTTCAACCGCCTTGACATTGTGCGGCAGATCAGGGAAAAGCTCGGCGATCTCAAGGCCACAGTATGCATTCCCTATTTGAATGATGCCCAAAAGCCTTTTCCTGATGATATGATACCCTGGGAGCATACGCAACAAAAAGATATCAACAATCCAATCATTACCGAACCGCTGCTTTTTGACCATCCCATCTGGGTGCTTTACAGCTCGGGTACAACGGGTATTCCCAAAGCCATTACTCACAGCCACGGAGGAGTTTTGCTGGAACATTTGAGGTATCTGGCATTTCATAACGACTGCCATGCCGGCGAGCGTTTTTTCTGGTACTCAACCACCGGCTGGATGATGTGGAATTTTACCCAGGCAGCTTTGCTAACAGGTGCCACCATTGTACTGTACGACGGAAGTGCTGCCTATCCCGACCTGGGAGCCATGTGGAAATTGGCCGAACGCTTTGGCATTCACCATTTTGGCACCAGTGCTCCATACCTTACCGCCTGCATGAAAAAAGGTCTTGTTCCCGGTAAAACCTACGACCTGAGCAGTTTGCGAAGCATTGGTTCAACCGGTGCCCCACTGCCTCCAGAAGCTTTTAACTGGGTTTATGATGCCGTGAAAAGCGATTTGTGGTTGTGCTCCATGAGCGGCGGCACCGATGTATGTACGGCTTTTGTTGGTGGCAGCCCTTACAAACCTGTCAGAGCCGGCGAAATCCAGTGCCGCACGCTGGGTTGCAGCCTCTATGCGCTGAATGATGATCAGGAAGCCGTAACCGGACAATTGGGTGAAATGGTGATCACCAAACCCATGCCAAGCATGCCGGTCTATTTCTGGAATGACCCGGATATGAAGCGGTATACCGAAAGCTATTTTGAAATGTATCCCGGACTGTGGCGGCACGGTGACTGGATGAAGCTGAACGAAGACGGCACAATGGTCATTTACGGACGATCTGATGCCACCCTCAACAGGCAGGGCGTTCGAATAGGCACGGCAGAAGTTTACCGGGCAGTAGATCAGGTGGAAGCCGTGGAAGACAGTATCATCCTGAATCTCGAACTGGATGGAGGCAGACATTTCATGCCCTTGTTCGTGAAAATGAAACCCGGTGCAACGCTGAACAATGACATAGAAAGCGATATTAAACAAAGGCTAAAAACACAATATTCTCCCCGGCATGTCCCCGATATCATCATCAGTGTTCCGGATATCCCTTACACCATCAGCGGTAAAAAGCTGGAAGCGCCTGTCAAAAAAATTCTGATGGGCCTGCCTCCTTCCAAAGCAGCTAATAAGGATGCCCTCCGAAATCCCGGCGCATTGGAATATTTTATCCGCAACAGGGTTTCCATTCTGGACATGGCCTGATTAACGCTGATACCTTACAGTTACTTAGCTATCCTGTGGTGACAGCTTTCATTTGACGGACATAGAAGTCAAATTTTTCTCACGGTGTTCTGGTTTTTATATACCTCTTTGCCGGCTCCGCTGTGCGGGCCAAAAAGGTGCTCGCTGTACATTTGGCGTGAGTTTGGCTATCCCATGTCGATTTTTTAACTTTGCCGGCGTTCAAAAACACATGCCAATTTATCGGAGTATGGATATCAGGATAAGGAATCTGACCAAACGATACGGAGAACAACTGGCCGTCAACAATATCTCTTTCGATGTGAAACCCGGTGAAATACTCGGGTTTTTGGGACCCAATGGTGCCGGGAAAACCACCACCATGAAAACCATCACCACTTATCTGCCCGTAGAGGAAGGTGAAATCACCATTGGCGGCAGGTCAGTGCAGGATGAAGGGCCCGGGTTGCGCAAATTTATCGGCTACCTGCCCGAACACAATCCCCTTTACACCGATATGCCGGTAATTGATTATCTGGCTTTTTGTGCAGCATTACAGGGTGTGGAAAAATCGCGCATTCCTGAACGGATCAGAGAAATGGTGCGATTGTGCGGCTTAAACAGGGAAAAGCACAAACTCATTGCTGAACTTTCCAAAGGATACAGGCAACGCGTGGGTTTGGCACAGGCCATGATCCATGACCCGGAAATCCTCATCCTGGATGAACCCACCACCGGACTCGATCCCAATCAAATTGTAGAGATCAGAGAACTGATCAAAACGCTGGGCCAGGAAAAAACCGTAATCCTGAGCACCCACATTCTGCCTGAAGTGGAAGCCACCTGTGACCGCATCATGATCATTAACCGCGGGAAAATTGTGGCCGACGGTTCAGCTGAAACCCTGAGAAAACAAGCCGAAGGGAAAGAAATAATTTCCTGTACTATCGAAGACGGCGATCCCGATGCAATCCTCCGGTCACTCAGAAGCCTGTCGGGTGTGGCAGAAGCCGAGGCCTTAACCTTGCCCGGGCGGAATGCTTTTCAGGTTACCGGTAAACCTGAAGTATCCAATAAGCGAGCGATTTTTGGCATGTGCGTGGATAACAATTGGGTACTCACCGAACTTACCACCAAAGAAACCAGACTAGAGGATATTTTCAGAAACCTAACCTTAAACTAATTCTTTATGCGAGCTACATGGATCATAGCCCGAAGGGAATTGCATGCCTTTTTCGACTCACTTACGGCTTACATCATGCTGGTTGCATTTCTCGGATTTTCGGGTTTTTTCACCTGGCTTTACGGTGTTGATGTGTTCATTAGGGGTGAAGCCGATCTACGCGTCTTTTTTGGCATTGCCTACTATACGCTGTTCTTTTTTATTCCGGCCCTCACCATGAAACAACTGGCTGAGGAAAAAAAGACCGGCACGCTTGAAATGCTCGTCACCAAAGCGGTCAGGGAACGGGACATCATCTGGGGTAAATTTTTGGCCTGTCTGGGTCTGGTGGGCATTGCCCTGCTGTTCACATTCCCGTATTATCTCACCATCAGCCAGATAGGGGATGTAGATCACGGCACGGTGATTTCAGGCTATATGGGCCTCATGCTGATGAGTGCAGCGTATATTGGCATCGGGCTTTTTGCGAGCAGCATCACCAATAATCAGATTGTAGCATTTCTGCTCGCCCTGGTTATCGGTATTTTCTTTCATTTTATATTCGATATGCTGGCAGCAGCCACTTCCGGCACCGGAGGAAGGATTTTGCAATACATTAGCATCAGTAATCACTTTGAATCCATTACCCGTGGCGTACTGGATACCCGCGACGTGCTTTATTTCCTCACCATAGCTGTGCTGAGTTCCAGCCTGGCTGAGTTTAAGATTGCTTCACGGTCTTGATAAAACACGACATTGCTATGAACAAAACACTCACCATCCTTTTACTGACGGGCATTGCCATTTTGGTCAATATTCTTGGATCAAGGCTATACTTCCGTGCTGACCTCACCGCCGACGGCCAGTTTACTCTGAGCCAGGCTACACGGGACATACTTCACAACCTGAACGAACCAGTTACCATCAAAGCATATTTTACCGAAGGATTGCCCCCGGAGATTTCCCGGATCAGAACAGATTTCAGGGATATGCTGGTGGAATACACCTCAATTGCAAGAGGCAACATCTACTTCGAGTTTATTGATCCGTCAACGGAAGTTTTGCAAAACGAAGCCATGCAGCAGGGTGTAATGCCTCAGCAAATACGCATCAGAAAAGACAATCAGTTTGTAGCCCAGGATATTTTTCTGGGTGCCGTGCTCGAATGGCGCGACCGCACAGAAGTAATTCCGGTTATTCAACCGGGTATTGCCATGGAATATGCATTGAGTACAACCGTAAAAAAGCTGGCCAACATCAATAAACCCCACGTGGGGCTGATTCAGGGTCACAATGGCCCGGGACTCGATTACATGGCTCAGGTACGGGAAAACCTCAATGTTTTGTACAATGTGTCCTCCGTGTACCTGGGCATGGAAGGCGATGAGCTGTCAAAGTACACCACGCTGATGATTGTGGCCCCGCAAGACAGCTTTTCTCCGCGCGACATAGCACTGCTTGACAACTATATAGCTTCCGGGGGAAATCTGGTGATAGCCCTGAACCGTGTTGGTGCGGATTTCCAGCAAATGATGGCATCACCCGTCAGCACCGGACTGGAGGACTGGCTCGAAACCAAAGGTCTGTCACTAAGACCGGAACTGATAATTGACGACCAGTGCGGATCGGTTCCGGTACAGCAGCAACGTGGAATCTTCATGGTAACCAACCAGATCAAATGCCCTTTTTTACCCGTGATCACCAATTTTGCCGATCACCCGGTAACCCAGGGTGTTCAGCAGGTGCTGCTGCAGTTTCCAACTCCGCTTAATTTCACGGGTTCAAACCCCGGCATACAATTCACTCCACTGGCTTTTACTTCCGGCCGGTCGGATGTTAAAACCACCCCACACATGTTTAATGTGCAGGAGTGGAATACATTTTCCTATACGCAATCAGGGCTGGTGGTTGCCGGCGTTCTGGAGTCATCCAGCCCCGAAAAAGGCAGCATTGTGGTTATTGCTGACGGCGATTTTGCCGTCAACGGCCCTCCCGGCCAGCAGCAACAGCTCAGCCCCGACAATATAAACTTGTTTGTGAACAGTGTCGACTTTCTGTCTGACGATACCGGACTCATAGAACTCAGGTCAAAACAGGTAAGATCGCGACCCATTGCCGAAATGGAATCAGCACAAAAAAACATGCTTAAGTATGCCAATTTCCTGACACCCATTGGACTGGTGGTGCTTTATGGCATTTTCCGTTCGCAGATGCGAAGAAGAACCAGAATCAAACGTATGCAACAGGAGTTCTGATTTTCAGGTTTCTGAACTACACGTGGATAACTCTTTAGTTGCTCTGCATGGGCTTTGAGTCCTCACTAGTCAATCACCAGATCCAGCATCATTCTGGCCTGAAACCCCTCCATCGACTTGAGGTCTCGGTAAGCCTGGTAGGTAGTGTACATCGGGCCGAGCTCTCTTGACAGCCTGCTTTGAATGTCCTTGGAGTCTCCGCCGGTAATTTGTTCCATGATCTGTTCAAAAGGACTCTTCAATCGGGGATACTCGGATACCCGGTACCGGTCAATCCCGGCCATTGCTGCTGCCGATGCAATGGCATCGTCAAGGGTGCCCAGGCGATCAACCAGATTGAGGGCAAGTGCCTGCTCACCGGTCCAGATACGGCCCCGGGCTACGGCATGCACCTCCTCATCAGTCATGTTCCGCCCCTCTTTTACATTGTCGAGGAATCGCTGGTAAGTTTGCTCCAGCATTCCCTGAATGATCTCACGCTCACGATCTGACATTTTCGAAAACGGACTCAATCCTAAAGCAAACTCCGCTGTTTTTACGCTGTCATACGTAATGCCAATTCGTTCACTCATAAAATCCGTCATATTGAGGAACAGTCCGAAAATGCCGATAGAGCCGGTAATGGTAAGGGGTTCGGCAAAAATGGAATCGGCCAGAGCGGAGATATAGTATCCCCCTGATGCAGCTACATCCCCCATGGATACCACTACGGGAATTCCTTCCTCTTGTAAGCGCCTGACTTCGCGCAGAATATTATCGGAAGCCAGCGCGCTGCCCCCTCCGGAGTTAACCCTGATAACAACGGCCTTGGCGTTGCCGTCTTCCCTGATCTGCCTCAGGGTGCGCGCATATTGCACACCGCCAATGGTGCCTGGCTCATCACTATTGTCAACTATATTGCCTTCGGCATATACCAGTGCTATGCGATCACCTCGTTGAGCACTGCGGTTGGCCTTGTAATGGCTCACGTATTTAGATAGCGCAATCACCGGTACTTTATCGCCATCATCAAGCCCTATTTTTTCGCGAAGCCGGTCGATCACCTGATCTTTGTACATAATATCATCCACCATGCCCAGCTCCTTGCTGCTGGATGCATTGCGCGACAAGTATCCATTGGCAATGGCACGAAGTGAATCAACGCTAAGCCCCCGGGAGCTTCCTATGTCTTCCATAAACACCCTGAAATATCCTTCAATCAAATCGCGGAGCTGTTCCCGGTTTTCATCACTCATTTTTTCAAACCTGAATGGCTCAACCGCACTCTTATATTCTCCCACAAAAAACACCTCCGGCTCTATGTCGAGCTTGTCGAGCAGTCGTTTAAAATGGGGAAGCTGAATGGCAAACCCCCTAAAATCTACTCCACCCATAGGGTCCACGTATATTTCATCGGCCACCGAGGCCAGGTAATAGGCTCCCTGCGAATAATACGGCGAATAAGCCACTACGAATTTCCCTTCGGCCTTCAACTCTTCCAGCTTGGCACGAAGTTGCTGTATTTTGGCCAAGCCTATGGGCAATCGCTGCATTTCGAGATACACACCTTTGATATTGCGGTCTGTAATGGCGAAATCTATGGCATCGAGCATATCGAAAAAGCCGGTCTTCTCACTAAAGTCAGGATCGCTCATTCTAAAAGGTGCATTGTTGGTCTTCTCGGGAATAATGCCCTTAAAATCCAGCATCAGCACACTATTGGGCTTAACCGAAACCGTTGAACCTGATGAGGCCATCCTGCCTATCACCAGAGCCAATACACCACCGGCCAGCATCATGGCTAAAAACACACCCAGGCAAGAGGCAAAGGTGAACTTGAAAAAGCTTTTCATAAAATCTGGTATTTAATACTTACCGGCAAAGAAACTCATTTGCATCCTAACGGGATAAAAAAATAGAAATAAGTAGGTTAAAGGCAGATAAACTTACATAAAAAAGAAGGCTCAAGGATATTGAATTCCAACCTCCTGTATGCAGTAAGTCTCTTTTTGCTCAAATGCCTTGCTGAATGATTATTTTGGGGGATATCTCTTTGTGGGTAGCGCTCCGCGCTACTGTGGCCGGGTGCTTACCTTTTCCCGATGTATTTGACAGAGAACCGGCAATTTCCTTACTAATCAGCATGGCATTCAGGTATAAGCAGCCTCAGCTTTAATCTTTTCATAATACTCGTATATTTGCAGCCTCATTAAAATACAGGTCATGCAGCAATACGATATCATTGTTATAGGCAGCGGCCCCGGTGGGTATGTAGCAGCCATCAGAGCCGCTCAGCTGGGGTTCAAAGTAGCCGTGGTTGAAAAGGAATCACTGGGTGGGATTTGCCTCAACTGGGGCTGTATCCCCACCAAAGCGCTTCTCAAAAGTGCACAGGTGTTTGAATACATCAATCATGCGGAAGATTACGGCATTAAGGTGGAAAACGCCTCGGTTAATTTTTCCGACATGATCAAACGCAGCCGCAATGTGGCCAACGGCATGAGCAAAGGGATCCAGTTTCTGATGCGCAAAAACAAGATCGACGTTCTGAGCGGATTTGGCAAACTGCTTCGCGGAAAGCAAGTGGAAGTTACTGCTGATGATGGTAAAAAATCAACCTACAAAGCCGAACATATCATTGTAGCTACCGGCGGCAGAGCCAAAGAACTTCCATCCTTGCCCATTGACGGTGAAAAAGTGATTGAGTACCGCAAAGCCATGTCCATGGACAAGCAACCCAAAAAATTGGTGGTGGTAGGTGCAGGGGCCATCGGTGTAGAGTTTTCCTACTTCTATCACGCCATCGGCACCGAAATTGTGATTGTGGAATACCTCGACAACCTGCTTCCCCGCGAGGATGCAGATGTGGCTAGGGAAATTTCAAAGATTTACAAAAAAGCCGGGATGACCATTCTTACCGGAACTGCCGTGGAAAGCGTGGATACCAAAGGCAAAGGTGTCAAAGTATCCGTAAAGAACAATAAAACCGGTAAAACGGAGGTAATTGAATGCGACGTAGTATTGTCGGCAGCCGGCATTAGCCCCAATACCCAGGGAATTGGCCTTGAAGAGCTGGGCATAAAAACCGACCATGGTCTCATTACTGTTGATGAATACTATCGCACCAATGTGCCGGGCATTTACGCCATAGGTGATGTGATCCCCGGTCCGGCTCTGGCTCACGTGGCCAGTGCTGAAGCCATACTGTGTGTGGAAAAAATCAAAGGTATGCACGTTCAGCCCCTGGATTACAACAACCTGCCAAGCTGTACCTACTGCATCCCTGAAGTAGCATCGGTTGGTTACACCGAAGCAGCGGCCAAAGAAGCCGGATATGAAGTAAAAGTGGGTAAATTCCCCTTCTCAGCTTCAGGAAAGGCCAGTGCGGCAGGAGCCAAGGAAGGCTTTGTGAAAGTAATATTTGATGCCAAATACGGCGAATTTTTAGGTGCTCACATGATCGGTTACAACGTAACGGAGTTGATTGCCGAAGTAGTTGTAGCCCGAAACCTGGAAACTACCGGGCACGAAATCATCAAATCGGTTCATCCGCATCCCACTATGAGTGAAGCCATCATGGAAGCTGCTGCCGCCGCTTATGATGAAGTAATCCATTTATAGCGCAGGAAAACCATTCAACCATAGGATCAACGGAGCCTGATATTCATTCAGGCTCCGTTTTTTTTTGCCGGGCACGGAGGTACAATTGCTGTTATACCGCAGTGTGATTTAACAAGGTTGTACAGGTCCAACTTTAACGAAAATTGGTTGCCTGCAATCTTTGCGGCAATGTTATTCTACTTCAGGCCACAGGCCGCACTATCGCTAAAACGTCTCATGCGTGCGGCCCAACAAAAAGATATCCTCAAAAATGAAAACCAACACAGAGAAAAAGAGAACCATTTTCCCGGATAATAACTGAACTTTGCTTCTACAGGAAACACCCCGAACCATGGAAAAACTACCCCTCATTGTATTGCACGGAGCTTTGGGCAGTGCGTCACAGATGCAGCCGCTTACTCAAATACTGTCTATCGATGCGAAAGTTCACGTTTTTGATCTGTCGGGGCATGGAGCCGACTCCCGCCACCAAACCTTCAGTATAGAACTGTTTACGGATGATTTGTTCCGGTATATGGCATCGAATGACATCGGGCGGGCTCATGTATTCGGTTACAGTATGGGCGGCTATATTGCATTGCATGCTGCCGCTGAACATCCGCAGAGATTTGGCCGGCTGATTACGCTGGGAACGCAGTTTCACTGGACGGTTGACTTGGCATTTAAGGAAATTGGCATGCTCAGGCCTGAAGTGATCGAAAGTAAAGTGCCGGCTTTTGCCCGGCTCCTTGATTCCCGGCATCATGGAACGGACTGGCGCAGCAATATGTGGAAAACAGCATTGCTGATGCTTCATTTGGGTCACCGGCAACTGCTGAATGCAGAAAAACTGAAGGCCATTCCAAACCGGGTGCTGATCATGCGAGGCGATGCTGACAGGATGGTTTCTGCGGAGACGTCACAGGAGGCAGCCAATTATCTACAAAGGGGAGAATATCTCGAACTGGCCAATACTCCTCATCCGTTTGAACAGGTTGACTACGCCATGCTTGCCAACACCATAATAGAACGACTTAAGCAGACTGCAGAGTAGTTAAGGCCGGCCAAACAGCCTGCGATATGTCTTGCTTCTGGATGAAAACATTAAACGCAGAATTAGAGCCAGCACAAAATCAGCCAAAACAAATCCCGTGCTGAATGAAATATCATCAATAATTAAGGTGTGATCATTTAAATCTTGTATCTGATGTTTGTGTTTCCATACACGAAGCGGGAATGGCAGTCTGATTCCTTCATCAATAAAAAACCAAATTGAATCAGATTCAAAGTGCTGGCTTACTTTACCATGCCAGATTTGCCTTAGGGGACCAATTTTCAGAACAAATTCATCACCCGTTCTGCAACCGTCAAAACGAACGATCAACAAAGACATCCATCCTGGTTTGAGGTGTTCAAACAATTCGCGGTTAAAGTGCTGCCATACCTGCTCAGCTGGCATGGCTACCGTGGTTTCAATGCGAAAACTTTTCATACCTTGGTGAATAATGTTTTCAACGGATAGTTCAGCAACTTTGCGAGCTTTTTCCGGCATGGCAAAAAATGCGAATTCCATGGTTCATTATTTCTACCGGGATGCCTTGTATACTGAAGCTGAGTTCTATACCGCCGGTTACAGAGCATTCAACTATGGCGACGGCATTTTTGAATCCTGTTTGCTGACTCGCCGGTTTTGCCCGCTGTGGAAATACCACCGCCAAAGAATGAAACGAGGCGTGGAAGTTCTTCAAATGACCTGGCCTTCACCGGGTAGATTTGGTGATCTCGAACTCAGTTTGCAGCATTTTCTGGATGAACTGGCCACTCATCATCCGGAAGCACAGTTTTTCAGGGTGAGGATCAATCTGGTACGCAGTGGCAAGGGCCTGTATACCCCTGAAGCTTCACAATGCGACTGGTGGTTCACGGGAAGTGCTTACGGAGAAACACCCTGGCCTTCCGCTCACACCGGTTACAGGATTATGCCCGCACCCGGCAATATTCACGCCAATCAGGGGTTACTGGCCGGTTTAAAATCGCTGAACTGCCTGCCGTATGTAATGGCTTCCATTTACTGCAATAATCAGGATGCCGATGAAGTGTGGTTATCCAATGCCCGTGGTCAGGTAGCCGATGCAGCAAGCCATGCCCTGTTCTTAATCCGGGATAACATGATCATCACGCCCTCGGTAGAATCCGGCGCAGTTCAAAGCGTATCTGCGGCCTTTATCCGCGAAAACCTGCCTGCTGACTTTAGCTTTCATGAGCAGGTGATAAAGCCTGAGCTTTTACAACAAAGTGAGGAAGCTTTCCTGAGTAATGCCGTCAGGGGTATTGTTCCGGTTTCGCAACTCGACGGCAGAACTGTGAAAACAGCCACTGTCCAAAAGCTCATGCAGCATTACCACCGCGTTTTCAGGCAAGTGGCCGGCATTGAAACCATGGCTTAAAATGCTATATTTGCCGCCTAAATTTTTATGACATGAAGAGACTTGACCACTTCCACGAACAGAATCGCCAACGCTACCTGGATGAATTGCTCGACTTACTCCGGATTCCCAGCGTAAGTGCTGACCCCGCATATAAGAATGATGTGTTTGCCGCTGCTGAATGGCTTGAGCAAAGACTGGCAGAAGCCGGCATGGATGCCGTTGAACAGATCAAAACTCCGGGCTTTCCGGTAGTGTACGGTGAAAAAATCGATGATCCAGCTAAACCCACTGTGCTGGTTTACGGGCATTATGACGTTCAGCCGCCTGACCCTCTCAATTTGTGGAATTCTCCGCCATTTGAGCCCGTGATCAAGGATGATAAGATCTATGCCCGCGGTGCCAGCGACGATAAAGGCCAGGCATATATGCATGTAAAGGCCATTGAAGCCATGATAGCCAATGATGCACTTCCCTGCAATGTAAAAGTGATTATCGAGGGTGAAGAGGAAGTGGGCTCATCACATCTGGCAGGCTTTTTAAAACAACATGCCGAAAAGCTGGCCTGTGATATGGTACTGGTTTCGGATACGGCCATGATAGCCAACGATACACCGTCCATCACTTCAGGGCTGAGAGGTTTGAGCTACGTTGAAGTGGAAGTAACCGGACCCAACCGCGATTTGCATTCCGGCACTTACGGTGGCGCCGTGGCCAATCCGGTCAATGTGTTGTGCAGTATGATCGCTTCCCTGCATGATGCCAACCGGCATATCACCATACCGGGTTTTTACGATGACGTAATCGAAGTGAGCAGTGAAGAGCGTGCCATGATGGCAAAAGCCCCGCACAATGAGAAAGCCTACATGGAACACCTGGATATTGATGCAGTGTACGGTGAAAAGGGGTTTTCTACCCTGGAAAGGGTAACGATAAGGCCCACACTGGATGTGAACGGAATTTGGGGCGGATATACAGGCGAAGGAGCCAAAACCGTGCTTCCCTCCAAAGCCTATGCCAAAATAAGCATGCGTCTGGTGCCGGATCAGCAATCCGATAAGATCACAGCACTGTTTCAACAGCACTTTGAATCCATTGCCCCTGCGGGCGTGCGGGTAAAAGTTACGCCCCATCACGGCGGTGAGCCGGTGGTAACCCCAATTGATTCGGTAGAATACGAAGCTGCGGCACTGGCCTTGCGCGACACATTCGGCAAAGACCCGCTTCCTCAGCGGACAGGCGGCAGTATTCCTATAGTGCCTTTGTTCAGGGACATACTGGGTGCCAATACGGTGTTGATGGGATTTGGTCTGGATTCGGATTCCATCCACTCGCCCAATGAACATTTCGGCTTATTCAACTATTACAAGGGTATCGAAACCATTCCCTACTTTTTTAAACACTATGCCGAACTGAAGCATCAGTAAATACTGAATATGGAAGCAGACGTGACCATTGTTGGAGCAGGATTGTCGGGATTGACCGCAGGCCTACTACTTCAGCAATCCGGGGCGGAAGTGATCATACTCGAAAAATCAAACCGTCCCGGCGGCCGCATGAAAACCGATCAGAAAGAAGGCTTTCAGCTCGATCACGGCTTCCAGATATACCTTTCCGCTTACCCTGCTGGTAAGCGCATACTCGATCTGGATGCTCTGGATCTGAAGAAACTGACGCCCGGAGCCTTGTTGCTCCACAACAAGCGAATGTATGCTGTGGGTGATCCACAAAAAGCACCGGGAAGCATTTTTTCAACTTTGTTTGCACCGGTAGGTGGCCTGGGGCAGAAATGGAAAATTCTTCAGGCTAAAAAGAAACTGCTCAACAAGCCGGTAGAGGAAATCTGGCCACAAAGTCCAAAAAACACCGTCCTGGCCTGGCAGGAAGATTACGGCTTTGGGTCTGAAATGATCAACCATTTTCTGGCACCGTTTTTTCAGGGTATCTTCTTTGACCGGGAACTGAGTACGGACAGGAAAATGTTTGAGTTCGTTTTCAAAATGTTCGCTGAAGGCTATGCATCAGTTCCCGCTGCCGGCATGGAAGCCATTCCGCAGCAATTGGCCGGCAAGCTAAAACCCGGAACACTGCTTTGCAACCAAGAAGTAACCCTTCGCCGGGGAAAATCAGTACAAACTTCCGACGGCAGCGAATACACCGGAAAGGTGATCCTGTACGCTTGCCCGCCTGCCCCGCCTGAGCAGGAGAACTGGCGCAGCTCAACCACAGTGTATTTAAAAACGAAGTACCCGCCGGTGCGCAAGGCAATTCTCGCCATGCTTACCGACACCGACCTGTGGTGCAACAATATGGTTGTCCTCAGCGAAGTGGCTAAATCCTACGCACCACCCGATCAATCGTTGATTGCCGTTTCATCGCCCGACCCGATTCCCGGCGGCAAAATGGAAAGCCTCCCGGCACTGATCAAGAAAGAACTTACCCCCTGGTTTAAAACTTCCACCTGGGAGCATCTTGACACGTTCCATATTCCCTTTGCGCTGCCGGCTCAGCGATATCTGCCACTGGGCAATGGCTTCAACAAGCTTGAAGACCACGTTTTCACTTGTGGCGACCACGAATCCTACGGCTCCAGCAATGCCGCCATGGAATCCGGCGAACGGGCTGCCGCCACTATTTTGAAGCTGCTTTAATGCCAGGAAAAAACTGCGCCGGTGATACCGGTTTCCAACGTGACGGGATCAGCCTGGTATAAACTGGAAACCGTTGCCTGGCATTGGGTATATAAACACCGGTGTGATACATATCCACAAAATATCCCGAACAGGCCACTGACCTAAGTCGATTCCAAAGCTGAGCAGACGACTTACAGCTATGCTTATTACCTATAATCACGCCGCTGCATGTCAACAATCCGGCCAAAACAACGTCCATTTCAGGGTCGTCCACCCACAAAGAGTTATAAAAAACAAATCGGGAAACCTGCTTACTTTCCGAGAATCCTGTATCCGTAGCTCCTGCAAAATACCAAACTATTGGTGCTGCTTCTCCGGTTCCATGCCGGTCACCATCCTTAAGTTCTGCACAGGCGAGGCAATTCATTGACTGCGATCCGCCGGGCGAAAGCACATCCGCAATTTTGGCCATAAACCGGCTGTACCCGGCCTTTAAGGGTGAAGCATCGTGATTATGCAATCCTTCTGTTGAAACAGTATGAGAATGATGAGTGATATCTTTTTGTGGGGCGTGTTCCACGCCTGTATAATTGTCCAGCACTTCCCGGGCTAAACGGTAAACTTTGGGGCTGTGGACAGAATAGGCAGTATCGGCACGCAGATAAAATAATATAAAATTTAAGACCCGACTATGTAACATTTCCCTGATGATAGCGTCATAAATTGGAACAACACAAGAACCATGAGACAATTATTGATCCTCGGGCTGGTAATGAGCGCCGGCTTATTAAGTGCACAGCCTATTCTGAACCCCAAAGTTGGCATAAATTTTTCGAAATACGACATTGAAGGCGATCTGAACATTAACACCTCCCATGCAAGGGTTGGGTTTAATGCAGGATTTGATGCACGAATGGGGCAAAAGCGGCTATATCTTTTGCTTGGCATGCATTATTACAACACCGGAATAGAAATGCAGCCTGTCAACAATCCTGAGTTTTCCCCTACCGGTTTTAACATCCACAACCTGAAAATGCCTTTCAATCTGGGGCTCAATTACCTGGAGATTGACTGGATAAGACTTCGGGCACTGGGTGGTGTAACCGCTAACCTCAATATCGGCGTCAACGAAAATCCCTACTTCACCCGTGACGATCTTTTTCCCGCCACCGGAGCCCTGAACTGGGGACTGGGTGCTGATCTGTGGTTTATGACCGTAGATGTTGTGTTTGAATACGGCCTCACCACCATGTTTAAAGAGAGCTACTACAGCCAGGATGTCAAGAACAATATCATTTCCGTGAACGTCGGATTCGTTTTTTAGCCCAAACTCAACACCCGGGTACGGTGAATACTGTACCGGTCAAAACTAAAACACTTCTTCCGGAAAATGCTGCAGGCTTTTAAAATAGCAGGTCAGAAACATCCGGAAGGGTAAACCGCTTCAAATTGATGTCGCTGCACATGAAGTGGCCCTTGGGACACTCGCGTTTTCCGTGCAGGCCGCACGGCCTGCACTCCAGTTCGTGATCGGTCTGCACAATGTATGACTTGTCACTGAGCGGAGTAAACCCAAAGTATGGCACCGTGCTGCAATAAATAGCCGTTACCGGAGCATTAAATGCCGAGGCCAGGTGCATAGGTGCGCTGTCATTGACATAACACATGGATGCCCCCTGCATCAGCCTGCCGCTTTCGAGCAGAGTAAGCCGGCCTGCAAGATTAAAAACCAGGTGGTGGGTACATTGTTTTTTCACCATCTCACAGGTTCTGACATCTGCAGGGCCGCCTATGAGATAAATGGTAAATCGCTTGTCAAGCCTGGCAGCCAGTTCTGACCAGTGTTCTTCGGGCCATTGCTTGGTGTACCATACCGAGCCGGGAGCAAACACGATGTAAGGTCTGCGGATCAGTATAAAATCAATGGCATCTTTAGCCACATACAACCTGGGACGCACGGGCTCGGTGTCGGTAAATTCAGCGATCAGTCCCTGATTGCGCACCACTTCGTGGGTTTGTTTACTGACAATGTGCCGGGCCACATGAGTAAACAGCAATGACCATGGGTTTTTGTTGAACCCGGCAATTTCATCCGCTCCGGAAAAAACGGAAATGAGGCCGGAACTGAAAAACCTGTGAACATTCACCACCAGGTTATACTTTTCAGCCCTGATCTCTTTGATCAGTTTCCACAGGCTTCGCATCTTGCGCGTTTTGTCAAAAGTCCATATCCGGTGAATGTAGGGATGGCCTTCAAACAGGGATTCATGCCCTTTCTTGACCAGATAATGGATTTCCGCTTTCGGATAGTGCAGGTGCAGTTTTTCAGCAATTGCAGTGGACAGAATAACATCGCCAATAAAGGCGGTTTGAATGATCAGTATCTTTTCCAAAACCGGACTGTGATTTATCCCTGCTAAAATGATAAAAAATACCGGACTAATCATACTTTAGCCCGGCTATGGAAAAAATTTGCATTTGCATTCCCGTTTACAACTATTCTGTTGTGCCGCTTCTGGATGCCATCCATATGGAACTTATGCACATCACTCAGCACAAAATCAGCTCCATAGTGATTGATGACGGCTCCTCCAACAGGGAAATGGCTGAACAAAACAAACGCTGCTGCCTGCAATATGGAACCGAATACATTGAGAACGGTGAAAATATGGGGCGAAGCCTTACCAGAAACAGGTTTCTTATGCACACCCGGGCTCAATACCTTCTGTTTCTGGATGCTGACAGCCTTCCGGTAAAAGATGCATTCATCAGTACTTATCTACTTCATGCCCAATCAGACAATCCCGTAAACATATTTTACGGAGGAACGAAATATACCGATACCCCTCCGGAAAGAAAATACAGACTTCACTGGCAATACGGCCGAAAAAGAGAAGCGCTTACTGCCCGGGCCAGGCAACAGAACCCGGTCACTTCGTTCCATTCCAATAATTTCATGATCAGCAGAAGATTACTGCAACAATACCCGTTTGATGAATCGATTCCGGGATATGGCCACGAAGACAGTTTACTGGCCATCCAACTTCATCTTGCTGGGTACGGCATTACCCATATTGATAACCCGGTGTTGCATACGGGCCTTTCCGGCAATGCAGAATTTATCGAAAAAACAAAGCAGGCCATTAATAACCTGGCCGGTGCCGATCGGCGTCTGAGTAACGAAGTACTCAAAAAATACAATCATTTGTGGCGCACCTATGTAAGGCTCAAACCCGCTGTATCAATATCTGCCGGGAAGCTGCTGTTTGCCATTAAAGCCAGACCTTTTGAAAAACTTTTTTTAAAGGGGTTCTACAATGACTGGCTTTGGGCCTGGTACAAATTGTGTTACATCTTGTCCGTCAGGCCGTAAACTGAATCCCGATAAAGTTTTATTTTGAAGGGAGCGTCATTAGCAGTGCTGCTTTACCTGAGCAGGGTTACATGGCCTTCCAGCACTACCGTTTCGCCGTTTTTCATCAGTATTTCGGCCATATACACATATACTCCCGAACCGGCAGCAGTGCCGTTGATATTTCCGTGCCAACCCAGTTCGGGGTCATCGGGAAGCAAGTTTTGTCTGAAATGAACCAATTCACCCCAGCGTGTGTACACCCTGAACTGGCGTATTATCTCAACGTCGGGTCCGGTATACAATGTAAATACATCGTTGCCGCTCATGCTGCCCGGTGAGAATATGTTGGGCACAAAGATATTCTTCTGCGGGTCGACCAATATAGTAATGGATGATGCAGAAGGACAACCATTGGTGTTCTCGGCATGGAGCCAGTAGGTGGTTGTTTCATGCGGATACACCATAATAGTGCCGGAATCGAGCCATGTGTAATTATAATGAGGCGACCAGTTTACCGTATGAAACCAGCCCTGGTTCGACAAAACATCCACAATGGCAGTATCGCCTAACCCGATGATGTTATGGTCGGCCACCAGTGAAATGATGAATTCACCGGGTTGGGTTATCTGCACCGTAACAGATGATTCACAACCCAAAACATCCTGCACTAAAACTTCATAGCTGCCGGCAAACAGGTTTTCAAAAGTCGGATTCACGGTGAACACCATTTCCCCTGCCAAAGTATATAGATATGGATCTTCACCACCGCGCACAGAATCGACGTGGATTACTCCATCGCCATACATAAAACAACTAACCGGTGTGGCCGTTACAAAAACTTCCATGGGCAAACCTTCACTGATCTGTGCTGATCCAATCACCATACATCCTTTGGCGTCGGTTACCGTAACCTGATACATACCAGCAGAAAGGGCCGTGGCAATACTGCCGGTGTGCCCGGTTGACCATGTATACTGGTAAGGAAGTGTTCCACCCTGTACAAAAACGGCTGCTGAGCCGTTGTTTCCGCCGTAACAGTCAGCATCCTGCCATTCAAGGTGAAGGGTAAGCGGCAGCGGGCCCGGCACTACAAAAGACTGAACCAGTGTACATCCGTTGGCATCAGTAGCCGTCATGATCACCTCACCCACCGGTAAGTGGTAACTTTGGCTCAGGGTGCCGGATGAAAAGTATTGCCCCTGACTCCAGCTGACCTGGTATGGCTGGGTGCCGCCCAATATCTGCACTTGTAATGACCCATCCGAAAGACCGCTGCAGGAAACAGAATCTGTGTTCAGCAATACAACTGACAAAGGATCGGGTTGCAAAATATTTAAGGTGGTATCCAGTGTAATTCCCAGTGCATCGGTAATGATGAGCTCATAGGTGCCGGCAATCAGATTGGTAATTGTCAGTCCCATTCCTTCTTCCGATATCGTGCCACTACCCGTAAACCCGGCCTGGGTTGTATGCTGATATTGCCAATTGTATGGAGCAACTCCACCATTAACCACCATGTCAATTAAACCACCGGCGTCCTCAAAACAAAGCAAATTGCCCGTGGACATACTGAGTTTTAAAGTATCAGGAGAGATTATGGTATAGCAGTTTGTTGATTCACACCCTATCTGGTCGGTAACGGTAACACAGTATAAACCGGGTGCCAGTGATGTTAAAGTCTGTGAAGTTAGGCCTCCATCCCAAAGAACGCTCAGGTTGCCCGTTCCGCCGGAAACCGTGATACCCAGCGCTCCATCCTGTGAAAATGGCGAAGATGCGTTCTGTACCAACACAGTATCCAATACAATGGGGGGTGACCACGCCAGGTAAATTGAATCAATAGCGATACAACCCTGGCTGCCGGTTACGGTCACTGTGTACCATCCGGTATCCGACACGGTAATGGCATTGCCGGCAAACGCGTTACTCCATTCAGCATTCACAAAATTTCCGTCAGCCGTCAATGTTGATGTAGCTCCTTCACAAATCAGGTCAGCACCGGTAATGTTTACTTCAGGAAGTGGGTTTACTGTAAGAATATGCACCACTATGCTGTCACACCCGGCAGTAGTAAGCAGGTTTTCTGTAACCACAGTATCCGCCGAAACCGGTATCCCATTCCATAGGCTGCCTGCACACAACTCATAGCTGAAGGTATCCGCATACTGAGGAGTAACTTCAACCCAATGCCACACAATACTGTCACAACCCTGGCTACTTACATGGTTTACGCTCCACAAAGAGTCATAAAAAATCTCAACCCCGTCCACGAAACTGCCTGGACAAACCTGCCAGATCATGGTGTCCTCAAAGACCTCAAAAAGGTGAACATGGTGAATAATTAAACTGTCGCATCCATGCTGGGTAGTCAGTAACTCAGGAACGGTGTCGGGCGCAAAAAACACTTGCCCTAGCAATGAGTCTCCGGGGCAAATCCACCACTCCACTGTAGCTTCGTACACAGGCAATACCTGAACCGAAACTTCCACAATGCTGTCACAGCCGTTGATGTTCTGATATTGCTCAGTCCACACAGAGTCCTGAAAAAACGCCTGTCCATTGAACTGCTCCCCGTAACACAGCTGCATACTTACCGTGGTCAGCGGTAATTCAGGCCAGATATAGGCTATATAAGTGGTAATGCTGTCACATCCGGATGCAGCTACTTGTGTCTCACTCCACGATGTATCTGAGTCAATAACTATCCCCTGCCAAACCGAGCCCGGACAGCCGGTAAACATCAGGGTGTCATACAGGATATCGATTACAGAAATATTCCGGATGGTGGTGCTGTCGCAGCCGTGCTGATTGATCTGCGATTCCGTCAGGATGGTGTCCGACGTGATCACCGTTCCCAAAATAGTTCCTCCGTAGCATACATCAACATACAGCTCAACCGTATCCGGTGAATGGACCATAATATGCATGTGGATAATGCTGTCGCAACCGAATTGGTTGATATACATCAGTGATGTATCCATAGGCAAAAAGTGCGGCTGTCCAAAATAGAACGCTCCGGCACAAAGCTCAACGGTATCTGATTGACTATGCTGAGGCAGAATCTGTACATCATAAATATGAACACTGTCGCAGCCCCATGCTGTAGGATATACTAATTGAAATACTGAATCGGCATCCCAGGAATTGCCGTAAAATTCTGCACCGGGACATAAAAACACATCGGTATAGCCCGTATCGGGATCCATTACAGTAACATGGTGTATATGAATGCTGTCGCAGGCATTAGAGCCGGTAAAGGTGTCTGTATGGATAAAGTGGGTATACGCTGGCATACCGAAGATCGAATCTCCGAAACAAACTGCATGAAAAAACTCAATCGGTTCACCGGGAGTGCCTGCCTGTATAAACACTGATACTACTACACTATCAATTCCGGAAGCGGACTGTAAGGTGTCTACAAACAAGCTGTCGCCGGAAACCTGCCAGTTTAAATACCAGTCATCAAGGCAAAGTTGCAGGGTATCCGATTCATAAAGTAAGGGAGAAGCAGTGATCTGATAAAGCACGTAGTGCGGGCAGGGTATACCCGGGGCGGATAGAATGATGGTGGTATCCTGATTGATTACCGATCCGGCAAATACGGTGCCGATAGTGAACAAGGTATCCACCACCGTTGTATCGGGCAGAACGGTGATCAGATTAAGCACCTGAATGCTGTCACATCCCTGACTGCTCTGCATAAAGTGTTCATAAAATCCAGGCAATTCATAATCGCTTCCATGCCACAAGAAACTATCGCCAGTGCATATTTCGGCAATGATCGTATCAGAGTAAACGGGCAGTGCAAATGCGGTTTCCACCATGATACTGTCACAGCCCCCGGCAGATTGCCAGAAAGTGACTAAAGTGTCCCCCGCACTGAGATATTGCCCCTGAATCAACAATGAATCATTGGCGCACACTCCGTAGGAAGCAAAACCCATGATGGATTCCTCAATCTGCAGATCAAACACCACAATGCTGTCACATCCCTGAAATGAAGTATTCCATTCCGTATAGATACCGCTTTCTGTTTGCCATATTCCGTTGACCAGCAAGCTGTCACCACTGCAAAGGCTGATGAACAAGGTATCGTTATGCACGGGGTAAAATACAAAGTGATGCCACGACAGTACATTACATCCGTCAGAACCGGTGGAAACCTGGAGAATGATGGTATCCGTGTAGATTGCATTGCCCTGAAAGAACAACGGATCACCCACACAACCATAATAATACTGGTCAGATTGCTCCTGTACCAGCACTGTGACTATCGCCGTAGAAACAGAATCACAGCCGTGTACACTCGTGAAGTTGCCGGTATATGTGCCTGATGTATTGATCCAGTTATCGTGTACCCAGATGCTGTCGTAAGCACAAATGGTAAACAATGAGGTATCGTGATACACCGGCCACACATCAACGGTAATGGTGGCAATGCTGTCGCAACCGGCCGCCGATATAAAACTCTGTGTGTACACGCCTGCTGTCGATTCCCATGATCCGTGAATCCAGACACTGTCTCCGTAACAAATGTCCGTCTGCTCAAAAGTTTCAATCACATCGAGTACGGTCAGCGTGGTTTCTACTACAGAGTCACATCCAAACTGGTTGCTCAATGTGTCATAAAACACTCCGCTTACATGCTGATACGCGCCGCCAAGCATCACACTGTCGCCGGTACAGATAATCAGCTCTTGTTGTGTAAAGCTTTCGGGGTTAAAAAGTATTGAGTATTGCACAATACTGTCGCAACCGTGGATGGTGGTAAACGCATGGTATACCACGGTGTCGGTGTAAAAAACTTCATCATGAAGGACAACTTCCTCCCCGGCGCAGGCTGAAATTTCTACTGTATCACTGTACACTGGCCACTGGCTCACTTCTGCGTACACTATTGAGTCACACCCGTTAACTGAGGTATAATGATAAGCATAGAGCCCGGGTGCGGAAATCCATTCACCTTCTGCCAAAACACTATCACCTTCACAGATAAAAAGTGTGGGCAAAGTATCTTCATACACCGGTAACAACCACAGCGTTGTGTGTACTATACTGTCACAGCCGTGGATTGTGCTATATACATCTGTGAAACTACCCGGGTTCATCTGCCAGTTATCTTGCAGCCAAACACTGTCTCCGGTGCAGATCATTGCGGTGTCAAAAATCTCATAACTCTCATGCCAGATCAATGTTGCAATCACAATACTGTCGCAACCGAATGAAGTCTGAAATGTGTCAATATAGATGCCCTCCGTCAATTGCCAGTCCCCCTGAGCAAAAATGCTGTCGCCGGGGCAGATAAAATGGGACTGTGAATCCAGCACAGCCTCAACAAACTGTACGCTATGCCAAACCAAACTGTCGCATGATGCAGAACTCTGAAGCAAAACTTCAAACATGGTGTCGGAAACTACGGCGGTGTTTTCAAGCCAAAGGGTATCCCCAGCGCAGGCCTGCCAGTAAAATGAATCCGCAAAAACCGGATTCATGGTGAGCAGCCAGTTGACCACTGAATCACAGCCATTCACCGTGCTGTAATTAAAGGTATGCATGCCAGACGAGGTCAGGTAGTTTCCTTCAATCCAAAGCGAATCACCTGCACAGAACTCCGCAGTCAGGGTATCGGCATATACCGGATGCCAGTTTAGTGACACCTCAACTATGCTGTCACATCCATTTAAAGCGATCAGGTTAAACCAATACGTTCCGGGTGCATCCACCCAGAATGTGTCCACACCTAAGCCTTCACCAAAACACAGCATACTGTCGATAACAACCGTATCGGGAACCGGCAGCCATTGTACAAATACTGTATCCGTGGCAATACAATCGTTGCCATCCACCAGCATTACATCGTACTGGCCTTCCATGCTGACCCATATCCCTTGGGAAGAAGCACCGGTTGACCAGTAGAAATCTCCGGATGTGCCTGAAGCTTCAAGCCAGATACTGTCGCCAATGCATATGGTAAGGGTATCGGCTGAAGTGATACTGACTACAGGCTGGGGATGGAATGCCAATGTATGGGATACAGAGTTCGAACACCCGTTTGGGTCGTAAACAGTGACGGAATATATTCCCGCCTGATGTACCTGGATCTGCTGTCCTGTGGCCCCGGTTGACCATGTGTACAAGCCTGCAGCTTGTTCTGCAGTCAGTGTAACGGTATCTCCTTCACAGATGAAGCCGGGCCCTGAAATCTGTGGCTGGGGAAGAGGAAACACAGTCACTTCTACCGTATCCATGGCCACACAACCATCAGGAGATGTATAGATTAAGCTGTACTCGCCTGTCAACCATACATCGATAAAAGCTCCGGTTTCTCCCGTTGACCATAAAAATGAGCCCGAAAGATTGGTTCCTATCGTCTCGGATTCAGGTTCACAAAGCTCGATATCGGGCCCCAGATCGAGGACAATTTCATCGTAGAAGGCCAGTTGTAAAAAGATAATGCTGTCACAACCCGATACAGCACTGTTCCACAGGGTGTCTTCATACACCCCGGCTTGCGAATAAGTGATGCCGCCCAAGGTTATGCTTTCGCCAAAACACAGCGTGGTGTCAATATTCAGCATATGCTGATCGTATATGAACAAATGCAGTTCAATTATGCTGTCACATCCTGAATAGGCCATACCCTGTAGGGTGTCAAACCAGATACCGGCTTCATCATACACTTCGCCCGCCAAAGTGAGTGAACCTCCGTAACACAAAGAGTCATGTATCACAAAACGAGCCTCATCCAGTACAGTTAAACTGAGATATATCATGCTGTCGCAACCGTAAAAACCCGCCCCGGGAAGTACAATGGGATAACTGGCGGTAACACCGAACTGCTGCCCGCCAAATTCAACCCACTCGCCGGCACATACAGTGGTGTCAACCTCAAGTTCAGATGGCGGCAATACCGTGAGGTCTACTTGTATGGTACTGTCGCAGTTAAAATAGCCTGCAGCGGGTAAGTTGATCACATGGCTGCCGGATACAGATAGTGTTTGCCCACCATACTGAATGGTTTCACCATAACAAATGGTATCCGTAACAATCAGTAATGGCTGCGGTAAAACATTGAGTTGCAGGTGAATGATGCTGTCGCATCCGTGGAATGAACCCCCTGGAATGGTATCGGTATAAAATCCGCTTTGGTTATAGGTAACCCCGTTAAAGCTGATGCTTTCATCGTAACAAAGGGTAACATCGGGGGTATGGAGCGCTTCATTGCGCACTATGAGTGTCATGGTTACCGTACTGTCACACCCGTTCTGATTGATGAAGGTATGCGTAACCGTGGTGGAAGCTGAATAAAGGCTGTTGCCGAAAAAATAGCTGTCCCCATAGCAGATGTGCGTGGTAAACGAACCCACATCCATGGGAAAATAGCTTATTTGTATAGACGCTGAAACCGTACAGGACGGATCAGCCGGATGGGTAACCAGCACTTCGTAATTTCCGGCTTCACTCACCGTATATTGCTGAGTATTGACTCCGGTATACACCCCATCCTGATACCAGGCATAGAGATAGCCCGGAGGTGCTGTCAGTTGCATGGTATGGTCGTGGCACAGCGTTATATCCGGCCCCAGACTAAATTCGGGCAAATGCAGAATATTGATCTCCTGTATAAAAGTATCTTGCGGGCAATTGGGTCCGTAACTAACTATCGCTGAAACCGTGTGTGGTCCGGATGTGGAAAACTGATGCCGGGGAGAAAAGTTTCCTGAGGCAGGACCACTGTTGAGGGTAACCCCTGCAGGATCGTTAAAATTCCATATTACGGTCCATCCGGTCTCAAATGATGTGGAATCAACCAGGTAAAACTGTGTAAAATCGTGTAGGCAGGTATCTGCATAGGTAAATTCTGCCCGGTTATAATTGTTCCACTGAACAGGGAAATTGGGCAAACCAAAACGGACGGCAGCTGAAGTGCTGTTATAAGTTAAACCCGTCATTTCAAGGTTACAGTCAAGTCCCTTGATATTGGGATGATGTATGATGGCTACATGCGATTGCGCAGCACCGCTTGGGATTCTTCTGGCTATGTATATTTTGCCATCAGGAGCATTTTGCATAGCACCAAATACTCCACCGGCACTGGAAGACGCATTGCCGGTGATCATTACCTGGGATGCATTCACATTGGCTGCTTCAAGATCATACTGCAAAAGTCTGCTATGCGCCGGATTCCCGGATAAATAGTCAACCACATACAAAAACCTGCCACTCGGGGAAAATGCCACGGACTGGGGCAGGTAATTAGTCAGTGTGTTGTTGGCGTTCTGGTTATGAAAAATGTCAACAGGGTTGCTGAGTTGCCCGGTCACCTGATTAAAGTCGAAAACCTGAACTCTTGATTGAGTGAGCACTGAGTTCCAGATCATAACAGCAACCCGGTCACCGTTCAAGCTGGCAGCCATGGTGTTATTGGCTGCACCTGGCGAATGCAAAGTAAGCAACCCCGCATTCACCGTTTGAGTAGTTACGCCGGTGGATGTTAAATTGATTGCTGTATAATGTCCTGTTGCAGTTGTACCGATTGCCTTGGGTACCAATAACCAGAATCCCGAGCCATCACTTTTACAGATAGGCAGTATTTTCTCAGAGTACTCAAAGTCTATTACGGTTGCTAATCCTGTTGGCGCACCAATTCCTCCATTCGCATTCAGGTCAATGGTAGCATAAAATAACATTTGAAACAGCGGTATTGCATTATGCGGTGTTACACCAAAAAAGTAGACCAGGTTGTCATTGCCGGGTGCAGGTACCAAAACAGCTCCCATTGCCGACATGTTGATCAGGGGATTAATGACCGAAGATTGAAACAAGTCATTCAACTCCAGCACCACCTGATGATTTCCGTTCCAAACTACTTCTCCGTTAGTATAAAGCAGCAAATTACCGTCCTCATCTGAAAGAACCGATGTGGCTTCAGCTGTCACCATCTGACTGCCACCTAGAATACTGACCGGATCAGTCATAAATGTGAAGCCGGCATTGTCCCCAAAATACCAGTTGTAGTGTCGCTTGTGACCTTTACAAAGGCAACTTTGCGAGTTCATCGCACTTAACTGCGTCAAATCATCAGGAGCAGGATAGGAAAGTACAGCGGCAGGGGTGGCATTATCCGTAGCGGATTGGGGTAGGTTTACAGGATTTTGCACCAGCATACCCACCAACAACAGCCATATGACTATGTGGTGCCTCATCAGTAATGCCTCTGCCTTGATATATGCATAGGGTTAGCTTATTAACCAAACCCCTTGCCTCGCAGAACCCCATTTAGGTTGATTCCGCATTTTGCTTCATGGCAAAGGTAATATTTATTTGATGCAATGTATGTTTAAACCCTGTCTATTGACGGTTTAATGCAGCTTTTAGCCAAACTTTAACACGATTTCCGCTATTTGGCATTCTCTTCCGGTATTCTCTTCCGGTATTCTGCATGCAATGACTCATCACCGGGTTATGGATTAAAATTTTTATTATTGATCACTTTTTGTTCGCGAAATCTTTGCTCCACCACACATCATCGCCCCCGCGTGTGGCCGGATTCAGCTCCGGACCCCCCATTACAGCGGTTAGTAAATCAAGGGAACTAAGCGGTGCGTCTCCCGGCAATATGCCTTGTATTCGGGATATTTCAAAATCAATAATCTTTCTTCATACCGCAGCTTGATGATCATGTTCACACAAAGCACCCCGTACACAAGCACTGCGGGAATTGATGGCCGAAAGGCAACCCAGATGCCAAAAAACAGCAACAGTGATGTATACATCGGATGCCTGATGTAGCGGTAAGGTCCGTTGGTTGTCAGTCTGCCTGAGCGGGCAGGTACCGGTGATACCCGTATAGTATTCAAGCGCATGCTCAGCATCGCCCATAAGCCCAGGCCCAGGCCGGCAAACATGCCGGCACCCTGAATGATGTTCAACGGAAATAAAGGCAACAGGTAAATAAGCACAATCATGCACAATAACTGAACAGAAACTAATAAAGTGGCTTTGCGCATGGTACTGTCTGACTTTCAGGAAAGTTAAGGATAAAATCCTTCACGGTCAAAACCTAAAGTAGCTTTCAGTGCGGAAAAATCTTAACTATCGTGCCTCAGGCTTGTTACTGATACCAAAAGGTTAATATCAATTCATGAAAAAAATAGCCGTAATCAGCAGCAGTACACGCACCGGTAAAAAGTCGCACCGGGTAGCGCTGGCCATCATGGATGCTCTCCGTAAGCTCAACGATATTGAACCCTTCATGATCGATGCCTACGAGCCTCATCTTCCCCAGTTTATTGAACGTCTTGACAAAATGGAAAACCCGCCGCAAACGCTGCTCGATATTGAAGAGAAGCTACGCAGTGCTCAGGGTGTGGTATTTGTATCTCCGGAATATAACGGCAGCTACTGCTCAGGGCTTAAAACCCTGGTGGATATTATGCCTCGTCCGGTATTTGCCGGCAAGCCCATAGCCGTTAGTTCCGTATCCAACGGTCCGCTCAAAGGCATGCGCGGCGCACTGCAAATGCAGCTCCTCGTACTGGCCATTCAGGCTTTTCCGCAGCCACGGATGTTGCTGGTAGGCGAAGTCCATAAACAACTCGACGAAGAGGCTAAGCCCCTAAATGACGACATTCTTCAGCAAACCCGGCAGTTTGCCGAAGCCTTTGCTGAACACGTCAACCGGTTCTGACCCGGCAGATTTACATCATCAATCGCGGGGATTACAGGTTGAATCTATATCTTAGCCGGGCTATGGAATTATTCTTATTCACCCAAATAACCCTGCTCTATGTACCGGTTGATTTTCCTGTCAGCACTGACTTTGTTCTCATTGTCCATTGAAACACTCCGGGCACAGCAAATGTATGAGCCTGTTGCAGAGTTTGAAGCTGACCGCAGCGCACTTCATCGCCTGTACAGCATACGCCAGTCAGAGGAATTCTATACCCGTTTACTGCAATTGTACAGCGATCACCTCGGCAAGCTTGAAGCCATGGACTTTGAACGTTTTGATCTGAATGACCGCATCGATTACATTGCATTCAGGCACGTGCTTGAAAGGCAACAATATGAACTGGAGTTGGCTCGGAACGAGTTTTTACAGGTGCAGCATGTAACCGCATATGCCGGGCCACTGTATGATTTCATCAGAGTACGCAGAACAGGGAAACAGCCCGACGCCCCGCTTACCGCTGAACTGTTTCATAACATGGTTTCCAAAACCAACAGGGCTTTAGCTGACCTTAATGACGAAAATCGCTTCGCCAGCTGGCAACAGGCAGAAGCAGCTTCAGGAGTAGTAAAATCACTTAAAGATGCCCTGGAGGAAGCCTATAATTTTTACTACGGCTACGACATTGCCTTTACCTGGTGGGCTCAGCAGCCATTTCAAATGCTCCATGAAGCACTTGATCAATACCAGGCGGCACTGGTAAAACACTTCACGGATCAGCAGGCCAAAGATGACGGAAGCGGGATCATCGGCAGACCTATTGGCCGGGATGCCATTATCCAAAGCCTGCTGTTTGAAATGATACCTTACACCCCTGAAGAGCTCATTGCTCTGGCCGAAAAGGAACTGGCCTGGTGCGAAAAAGAAATGATCCGGGCTGCAGAAGAACTGGGATATGGCAACAACTGGCATGCTGCCCTGGAACATGTTAAAAACAGCTACCTGCCCCCGGGCGAATGGCCGGAACGCATCCATGCCATGGCTTTGGAAGCAATCAGTTTTATCGAAGATCACGACCTGATGACTATCCCCGATATGGCCAAAGAAACCTGGCGAATGATCATGATGAGCCCCGAAAGGCAGAAAATGAGTCCCTTCTTTTTAGGCGGTGAGGCCATTATCATTGCCTACCCTACCCATAACATGGCTCACGACGATAAAATGATGAGTCTGCGCGGCAATAATCCACACTTTGCCCGTGCTGTGGTGCACCATGAACTGATACCGGGGCATCACATGCAGCAGTTCATGAATCAAAGGCATCACCCATACCGCAGATTGTTCTATACGCCATTCTGGATTGAAGGCTGGGCACTGTATTGGGAGTTTAACCTTTACGATAAAGGTTTTGCCGCCACGCCTGAAGACAGGATCGGCATGTTGTTCTGGCGCAAACACCGCGCTGCCCGGATTATTTTTTCGCTCAGTTACCACATGGAAAAAATGACTCCCCAGGAATGCATTGACTATCTGGTGGAACGTGTCGGCCATGAACGGGCCAATGCCGAAGCAGAGGTCAGACGATCATTCACCGGCCGCTATGGACCTTTGTACCAGATTGCCTATATGATCGGGGGACTTCAGTTTATGGAACTGAAAAATGAACTGGTACTTTCGGGAGCCATGACTGAAAAAGAGTTTCATGACAAGATCATCAGCAACAACTCCCTTCCGGTAGAATTGGTGCGTGCCCTTCTGCTTGAGCAGGAGCTGCCCCGAAATTACTCTACTCAGTGGAGGTTTCTGGAAGACAGACAATAGCTGAGTTATCAGTTATTTTCCCTCAGCCATACATAACCCTGGCCGGTAACTTTAACTTCACTGCCATCCATTATGGGTTGCCACACTTCAGCATGCAGGTATCAGATTGAGCCTGACCGGCCATCAGCTTTACTACATTTCAGGCAACAATATGACCACAATCATTTTAAGGCCATATCCAAATCATAACATAATCTTTTGATCCGGAGTAACTTGCTATTTGTTATACTCAATGCCAAACCAAAACAAAATGTCATGAAACACACAGGAAATCTTATCTTGATGCTTTGTTGTTTGCTGGCTTACCCCTTATTCAGTCAGCAAACCTCCCCTATAGAACAGTTACTCGAACTGGAGCGCAATGCCGTGGAAGCACTGGCCCTGTATCCGCAAAAAGAGCGGTTAGCCATTTTGAATGCTGCCACCGCCCCACAGGTGTTGGTTCACATGCAGCATGTGCGGGCCCGCACTGAAACTGCCTTTCAAAACCTGCTTGAACCACTGAATGACGACACCCGTGAGGCCATGTATAACCTGGCCAGATTCCCGGAACTTATCGAAGCACTGACCGCCACGGGCAGCCCTCTGCCATCAGCTCAAATGGAACAGGCCGTGGCCGATTATCCGGATAACGTCCACCAGCAAGCTGCTTCAGCAAGCCGGAATCATTTTGGCGTGCTGGTGTCAATGCGTGACCTATACCGCGAAGCTTCGGAAAGGTTTGCCGGTGTTCTGCATAACCACCCCGAGCATATCAGAGAGGCTTACCGGGTACTTGTTGGCCTTCCGGATGTAACAGAAATACTTACAGACAATATGACCATGACGGTGTTATTGGGCGACCTTTACCAACGGTATCCCGATTTGCTCATGCAGGAACTCGACGCTTTGGGAGCTGACCTGGCTGAGCAGAATGCCAAAGATCTGCTTGAATGGAAGAGGATGCTGGAAGAGGACCCGGAGGCCATGGCTGAGTACGAAAACGTATTGAGGGATTTTGCGGACGACCATGGCTATGACGACGTCTATTATGATCCGGCTATCCACGATAAACCCGCACCGGCCGTTACCGAAACCAGAGTTATCGTTCACCATGTCTGGCGCCCTTACCCATACTGGTTTGGACGCCCGTGGTGGTACACTTACAACATGTGGTATCCCTACCCGTGGTGGTACCATTGCGGATATTACTACGGACCCGGGAACACCATTGTTTTTGTCAACCTGCCGTCAGGCTATTTCTTTAACTGGTACTTGTACCGGTACCACCATTTTTACCATTATCCGCACTTTACAGGGCATATGTTTGGCTACTATTATGGGCCAAGACGTGCTAGTACTGTACACTATTATGTAGGTGGCTGGTTGAGGGAGCACAGCGATGAAGTACCCGAAACCTGGCTTGCTGAGCGGGAAACCCGCATTGACAGGATAAGGGAATACGGAAAGTTCAGGACGGATTATGAACGCACGGTACGAGAAACCGGACGGGAAACACTTACACCTCGTGAATTTGTGTCTCAGCATCCTGATCGCTATCCGAGAGTAAAAGAATTACTGGCTGAAGCGCCCATTCGCGATGTAAGTCCTGCTCCGGTACGAAGGGCAGATCCCATTGTTCCTGCACAACCTCCGGCAACAAGACTGCAACCAAGGGAAAAGGTGATTGAACCGCAAACCCCGCCGGAAAGGCGGATTGACAGAGCCCGTGATCACCATCAACAAAGCTGGGAGCGAACCAACCCCAGGCCGCCGGCTACCAGGCAACAAAGAACTATTTCACCAGCAAGCCGACAGCAACAACCAACTCAACAACCGCAACGTAGAACTCCAACCCAGCGAGGTGGAGGCGGATAAAAATCAGCAAGATGATGAAGATTCAAATATTCAGTCTTTTTGTTTGTCTGCTGCAGGTCACCACATCGGCATGCAGCAGACAACAAAATGCCCTCGAAACTTCATTACCGTTGCATGAGCCTGCTGCGCAAATGGCCCGGGAACAACCACATCTATCGGACACCTTACCCGATAACCTGACAAGTTCAGACATAAGAACCGGCATTCTGCTTACTATAGAAAAGGATGTAACCGTTGGAAGGTACTTCCGCTTTATCGACAGCCTTGCGAATGCCTGGAATGAACTTCTACCCTACAGAGTAAGTGAACACATTATAGTTCATCACAATTATCACATTATCGATAGTCTGGTTGCACTTGATTACTATGTGCAAATGTCAAAAGGCAGATTTATTTACGATTTGCGTGAAGTGGTTATATTGCATCAGGGCGACACTATATTTTTACCTGACAGTATAAGCACCGCAGCAATCACAAACAAACTTGAAAACACAGTAATCGATGTCAATATACCAGAATTCAAGCTAAGAATACTGGAAAACGATACCGTTAAATACACATTCAACGTTCGTGTAGGTCGAAATGAGCGTAAGTATCTTGCCACTGCAGGGCGAGAGGTAAGTTTACGAACTCCCATTGGAAACGGACGGATAGTTCGTATTGAAACTAACCCCTATTTTGTTAACCCTGCAACAGGCAGATCTTATACCACAACGCTTCGGGATGATGGTCAACGAACCAGGATGCCAAGGATACCCTGGCTTGAACCTGAAATAGGAGGGCAACGACAAGGGGCACTTATTCATCCCACCACTAATCCTGAAACGCTGGGTAAAGCCTATTCAAACGGGTGTATCGGCACCGGCGAAGGTGATGCATGGATTATTTACTATCACGCGCCTTTAAACACAACTGTGCGGTTCAGGTATCAGCTTGAAGTGATTGGGCCTGATGGTGAAACAACTCACCTCAAAGATATTTATCAGCTTAAAAGAAGATAAAGCAATCAGTTTAGATTTTTGTGATATATATCATTTTGTAGCCCCCCGCAATGCATCCTTATCAACTTTACTTCTGTAAACCCGCACTTCGATTACAGGCATGAATGACCATACCGGGTTTACAGGCAAAATACCAGCGGGGGGTTAAAGAATTCATGTAACTTTCTGCCAAAACTCAACCTGCGGGAATGACAAAAGCCAACAACTGCTCAAATAATTAAGCGGTGAATAGAGCATAACAAAATGTTATCCTTATACCCTTGATATACTGCTTAAAATGGAGGTGAGAATATCCGGTTCCAGACTAAAGCGTTTTACGTATTCCCATTGGTGCCATAAAAGACAAATTAACTACACTGCGAATGTGCAATAAACCACGCTGCTTACTCCTTGATCAAATGCAAAAAGTAGCGAAAGATTTGCATTTAATGAAGTGACTAAGTCAGCAAACCAGCATCAAGAAAAAAAGCAGAACCACACCATTAAAGTCAAAAGAAAAATACAGCCTTTAACCATCTATCCAATGTTCTAAAAATCTCCGCATTAGCAGATTAGGCGTTAAGAAATGGCAGAAATAGCAGGAAACAGAGCCGGCGCTGTTTGAGCTCGAAGAGCGAGTTTGGGGGCTCCCTGCCATTTCTGATATTTTAGCCTAAGATGCGGTAGCGGCGGGGTTTTTGGTTACTTTTTGACCTGCAGCAAAAAGTAACGAAAGCGGACGTTGAAATGCAGTAGCCAAACTATATAGCCAACCTCAAGAAAAAAAACAGAAACCTCACCATCTACGTCAATAGCAGCCTCAGCGTCAAAATCAGCCCTCTACGTCAAAAGCAAAGATACTGCCTTTAACCATCTATCCATTGTTTTAAAAAATCTCCGCATTAGCAGATTAGGCGTTAAGAAATGGCAGAAATAGCAGGAAACAGAGCCGGCGCTGTTTGAGATGCCCGGCAGTTGTGAAAACGTAACCACTCCATCCACGTAAAAAAAGATTCCACCCATCTACGTCAAAAGCAAAATACAGCCTTTAACCATCAGTCCATTGCTTTAGTAATGCTCCGCATTAGCAGATTAGGCGTAAAGAAATGGCAGAAATAGCAGGAAAATGAGCCGGCGCTGTTTGAGCTCGAAGAGCGAGTTTGGCGGCTCCCCGCTATTTCTGATATTTTAGCCTAAGATGCGGCAGCGGCGGGGTTTTTGGTTACTTTTTGACCTGCAGCAAAAAGTAACGAAAGCGGACGTTGAAATGCAGTAGCCAAACTATATAGCTA
>JBJHCA010000032.1:0-5808 GCA_050485785.1 Saprospiraceae bacterium
GGGCTGTACTTGGGCGTTTGAGCTTGTTAATGCTGACTGTTTCGCTGTTGCTTTTCATAGCTTACCGGTCAGGATGGCACCTGTTCGATCAATACACCATGAAGGTGCTTATACCTGCTACGGTGCTGATTGCCCTCAAGTTTCCAGAGTTGCTGTTCCAGAGCGTGTTTAAAGGATATGAACGGTATGATCTGGCCGGTGTGTTTAATATTGCCAACCGCATTGGAGCGCTGATATTGCAGGCTGCACTAGTTTTTCAGGGATATGGCCTGTTTGCAATTTTTATGGCTGCACTGGTGGTCAACCTGATTACTGTTTTGGCACAAGCATTACAGGCATACAGCATGTGGCCCGGTTTCAAGTTGCAGTTTATTCGTGCTGTGGATGAGCGATTTTCGCTCTACCGATATGGATTCTGGACATGGCTTCAGACTTTGATCGGGGTAGCCTCATTTCAGATAGACCGGTTTATTGTGGCCTGGTTTCTGGGTACAGAGGTAGTAGCATTTTATGTATTGGCAGCTACCATTGCCAATCAGCTCCATCTTGCCTTTGAAGCTATGGTGGGCTGGCTGTTTCCGAAGGTGGCCCGGTTAAAAGAGCAGATCGGCGATACCAGAGAATACTTTCACACCCTTCGCGGGTTTTCTGTTGGCCTCTCCCTGACCGTAATGGTAAGCATTCATTTTTTTGGCGGGCCATTGTTTACCCTATGGCTGGGCGAAGAGTACTTCAATTCCCTGAAAAGTTTTCTGCTTTTGTTCATCGTGTTTGAGCTGTTTCTGATTTTAACCATTGTGCCCAAGATCTACCTGAATGCCATCAAATCCATGCGACTGGTTACGGCCATTGAATTTTTTTACAAATCTGCCTTGGTTGCCGGCATGATCATCGGTTTTATTGTGGCCGGTACAGCTGAAAGTCTGATTATCGGACAGATTGCGGCATTGATGCTCAGCCTGCCTTTAATGTATTACCTCATCAACAGGAAAGTACTGAAGGAAAACACCTTGGAAGAAGTTGGTTTTACCATGTTGCCTTCACTGGCCCTTACACTGGCCATTGCCACTGAAAATATTCCTGTTCAGCTGGCAGCGGTTACCTTCAGCGCACTAGTGTTTGGGTATTACTATATTTATCGCAAAAAAGTTAATCCAAATCTTCTGCTAGAGTGAGTTCAGGGCATCCATACAACGGACTAATATTTTGGTTCGTCTTATTCTTCTTCTTCAATGGCCTGTTTCTGCCGGAGGGATTGCTATACACTACCCTGCTGAGTCCGATGTTGTTATACTACCTGTATCGCCGGGGAGGATTGACGGGCATGTTAAAATGGGGAGTTTTGCTGTTGATTCCGGTTCCATTTCAGTTGATGACTTCTCCTGAACTACATTCTTATCTGTTATCATCCGGATTGATAGCCGCAGCCTTGATACTGTTGTTTGTAGCACTGAAAGTAGCCGAAGATGCGAGGCCGGTTGCCGGCAGGCTTTTCAGCAACTTATTGACCTGGAACACCTGGTTGCTTTTACCGGCATTGCTGGTGCTGCCCCTCCCGGCACTCATGCCCGTAATGTGGGACACGACACCCATTTCACCGGGAATAGCTTCCTTTCCAAGGCTCAGCATGTTTGCCTTTGAGCCCAGCCACTATGCATTGCTTTTAACTCCGGTATGGATCTATTTTTTGTGGAAATTGTTGACCGGAAAAGCTGAACGGCCTTTATTTTTATGGATAGCAGTTTGTGTTCCTTTAGTCTTGAGTTTGTCGTTTGGGGTATTGATAGCCATATTGCTGGCACTTTTGACAGCGGGTATCTGGAAATTCAGGCATTTGCCCGGCAAAACAAAAAAGTTTCTGCTGTTAATGCCAGTGATGGCCGTAGTGGCCGGTGTAGTACTTTATATGTTTTGGCCGGAGAACCCGGTCCATCAGCGAATGGCCAATATCATTGAGGGGAGAGATACTTCTGCAAGGGGGAGGTTGTACGAATCGTTCATGTTTGCCTGGCAACTGATTCTGCACCATGGTGTGGTGTTCGGCACGGGGCCCGGCCAGATCAAAGTACTGGCTCATGATCTGATCATCAATTACTACCAGTACGAGGGGGAGTTTACCAGGCTTGTGCGCATACCCAACAGCATGGCTGAGATGCTAGCCACCTACGGCTTGTATGGATTCATGCTGAAACTGGTACTGCCCCTTTACTTCTTTGTGAGACACCGGCTTTGGAATAATTTGTATGGACTCACACTGTTTGTTTTTATCTTTATCTATCAGTTTACAGGCAGCTTTACCATCAATGCTGCCGAACTGGTAATATGGGCTTTTGCGTTTCAACTGCGCCCGCCGGAATTTGAACTGACGCCTGCAGCAAAGTCATCAGCATGAAAGTAGCCATTATTGCCCGTTCCACCCTACAAACCGTAAAAGGCGGGGATACCACACAGGTACTGGAAACTGCCGCTGCACTCAGATCTCTTGAGGTTCAGGCTGATGTTTACCGGGCTTCCGACAAAATCAATTACGACCGGTATGACCTGCTACATTTTTTCAATATCCAGCGCCCCGCCGATCATCTTTACCACATTGCCCGGGCAAACAAGCCCTATGTACTCAGTCCGGTGTATGTAGACTATTCCGGTTATGACCGACATGACCGACGGGGACTCGCCGGTCTGCTCACCGGAATTGCAGGAAAACACGGCGCGGAATACATAAAAAACATGGCCCGTTTCGCTCTTGGACAGGATACCATGCGCAGCAGGTCGTACATACTCGGGCATCTGAGGGCCATGCGCAGGGTGCTACGGTACTGCAGTTTGCTCTTACCCAACAGCCATGCCGAGTATCAACGGCTGCTCAACGATACGGGAATTGAATGTAGCTACCGGAAAATACCGAATGGCATCAATCCCGGGATATTTCTACAGCCCCGGCCGGCGATTGAAAGGGTGGACAGTGTACTTTGCGTTGCCCAGATCTACGGTCGGAAAAATCAGCACCGGCTGATTGAAGCCTGCCGGTTGCTGGATGTACCTCTTACATTGATCGGAAAAAGTCCGCCCAACCACAGGGCTTACGGATCGTATTGCCGGCGTATTGCCGGAAAGCATGTACGCTTTTATGATTTTATGCCCCAAAGCGAGCTGCTTGTTCATTATCAGCAATCGAAAGTGCATGCGCTTCCAAGCTGGTTTGAAACCACCGGCCTGGTGACGCTGGAAGCTGCCGCCATGGGTTGTAACACAGTTGTGGGTACTTGTCCCGACACGCTGGAATACTTCAGTGGGATGGCAGAATTTTGCCACGCCAATGCGGTAGAAAGCATTGCAGAGGCCATCAGTCGTGCATTGGCCACAAAAAGTGATATCAAAACAAAAGACTACATTGCAAGGCATTACACCTGGCCCGAGGCTGCCCGGCAAACGTTGGAAGCCTACCAAACTGCAACTGCCCATGCCTGAAAAGCTCAACATCGGCATTATCGGATCTCGTGGAATACCCAACCGGTACGGGGGGTTTGAGGCCTTTGCACATCAGATATCGGTACGATTGGCAGCACGCGGACATCGTATTACCGTGTACACAACGCATAATCACCCTTTCCGGGAAAGCAGATACGGAGAAGTGAGGCTGATCCATTGTTATAATCCTGAGCAATACCTGGGTGCTGCCGGTCAATTAGTGTATGACGGCTTATGCAATATCCATTCGCGGAGTGAAAGTTATGATGTTGTTTTGCATTTGGGCTATACCAGTGATGCCTTGTGGCACTTTTTGTGGCCGCGCAGCAGCCGGCATGCCGTCAATATGGATGGGATGGAATGGCAGCGTGCCAAATATTCGAACAGCGCAAAAAAGTTCCTACAACGCAGCGAAAAATGGGCGGCTCGCAAGGCTGACCACCTGATTGCCGACTCTCCGGTTATTGAATCCTACCTGACCCGGCACTATTCCACACCTGTAAGTTTCATTCCCTATGGTACTGAAATTCCGGCATATTTTGATCAGCGGATACCGGGTGTTTACGGGTTATCTCCAGGCAGCTACGAACTGATGATTGCGCGGATGGAACCCGAAAACCACATTGAGATGGCCATAGATGCACATCTGAAGACCGGAATTCAACACCCGCTTGTGATCATAGGAAATGAAAACAGTTACCGGGATAAACTTGTGGCCAAGTACAAAGGCAATCCGGGCATACTCTTGTTAAAAGCCGTTTACGAACCTGAAACTACTGCTTCGCTGCGTCATTTCAGCAGGTACTACATTCACGGTCACTCGGCAGGGGGTACCAACCCTTCCCTGCTTGAAGCCATGGCCTGCGGGTGCAGAATTTTAGCCCACAATAATGCTTACAATAAGGCAGTGACGGCAGACCATGCCGGCTATTTTACGGATGCGAATAACCTGGCTGAACTTTTGAGCCGGCCAACTGAAGGTAACTTCTGGGCAGAATGGGGGGAAGCCAATGTAAGCCGCATCAAAACCATATACCATCCAGACCGGATTGCTGACCAATATGAAAAACTCTTTTATGACCTTGCCGGGCCGGGATAAGTTAATACTCACCTGCTGGGTGCTGGTGTGGTTTACCCTGCCACTATGGAATCTGGGCAACAGTATCAGTATAGCGTTACTAACCCCGCTGGTGCTTGTTCACACATTGCAGCATGGCATCCGTCTGTGCTTTAGAGACCTGGTCATTCCTGCATTGTTTTTCATCTTGTTTGGCACTTATATATTCAGTGAACAAATGTTTACCGGAACATGGCCGGATTGGTATCTGGCCGAACGAAAACTGGGCTTACTAGCCATTCCGGTAATAATGCTCCTGATACCACTCAACAGTGCGATACTGAGGAAATATGCATTGCAGGCTCTGGCCGTAGCCATCAGCTTTGCCGGGGTAGTGATGCTGACCGAATCAGGCATAAAATTTGCTCAAAGCGGCGATTGGCAAGTGTTCACTTACCACGAACTGGCCAGCCCATGGCCGGCCGGAGCGGTGTATCTGTCACTTTTTACGGCGGTACTTATTACCATGATGATCCGCACACCGGATGACTTTTTTCCGGGGAAAGCCAATACGATATTGATGCTATACTTTGTTGCTTTGCTTCTGTTGTGTGCATCCAAGCTGTTTATCAGCCTAACCTTACCAGTAGCATTGTATACTATTTTCCGATACCAACTGAATCTGGTCACTGCCAGGCCGGCAGTTTCTGCACTGGTAATGGCCGCAATACTGGTATTGTCATACCCATTTCTTCAGAGAATGTCAGTGTTGCTGAAGCCGGAGCTTGAATTGATTACACAGGCTCAGTACGATGCCTCCACTGAACTGAACGGAGTCAACCTGAGATTGATCCAATGGAGGTTTGGGCTTGAAATTTTGCGAGACCACAATGCCTGGATCAGTGGTACCGGCATGAGCGAACGACAGAAGCTTTTGGATGCCAGGTACTCTGAAGCCGGCCTTTATACCGGCACAGGCATTGCAGGTGACACCGGATTTCTGGGTTACAACTATCACAATCAGTGGTTGGAAACTACGGTTGGTTCAGGACTGCCGGCTTTGGGAGTATTGTTGCTGATTGTAGTACTCAGGTTTGTGTTTCATTCCCATAACAGTTTATTCCCGTTTATCCCTGTTTTGTTCCTGCTAGGATTTTTCCTCACCGAGTCGGTACTAGAACGTCAAACAGGATTAATTTTTTTCGGTTTGATTTTTTGCCCCTTGCGGCGAACATCATAATCATTGTATCTATGCAAGTTTAGCTTTGAATGTAGTTGTTAAC
>JBJHCA010000032.1:5818-34954 GCA_050485785.1 Saprospiraceae bacterium
ACCCTTGAGATAAAATTTAAAAGCCAATCTTCCTTGCCATTGCTATTCAGCAGAAACAAACTGATTAAGCGTGGTTTTGATCTTTTGTTCAGTTCCATAATGGGTATCCTGTTTGCTGTTCTCATCCTTCCCTGGGCATCCGTCTGGATAGTTCTCGATAGCCAAGGTCCGGTTTTTTTCAGGCAACAGCGAACCGGCAGGCAGGGAAAGGTCTTCTACTGTTATAAACTTCGAACAATGTATCCTAATCCAGATGCCGATAAGCTTTCGGTAATGAACAATGACCGGCGCATAACGCGCCCGGGCAAATGGTTCCGATCACTTTTTATCGATGAGTTGCCTCAACTTTACAATGTTTTTACCGGTGACATGAGCCTTGTTGGGCCCCGGCCGCACATGCTTAAACACGATAGCGATTACGCACAATTGTTGAAAGACTACACGCAAAGACAGATTGTGAAGCCGGGCATTACAGGGCTGGCACAGATAAGAGGCTGGCATGGCACCGTGGAAGATGTTAACCATCTCAAAATGAGACTGGCTTCCGACCTGGAATATATCCGAAAGTGGAGCATGTTACTCGATCTTCGGATAATTTGTGCCACCATAAAGGTGTTATTTAAGAAAAAGCCCTTCCAGAGTGAACCGTGCTGAAGCCCTTCAACATGCCTGTATCGATTGCCTGAATTACTTTGCCGTATTCAGGCATCCTTTGACTGCCGCCGAGGTTCATTCCTTTATTTCGGTTAGTGCCGGTTTAGAGGAAGTGAAAGATTGCCTGGAAATGCTCTGTGAACAAGGCATTATTGCACGGCATAAGGAATACTTTATGCCTGTGTTGCATAAAGATTGGGTTTCAGAAAGGCTTGCAGGTAAGGAAAGGGCTTTAGCACTGTTACAGCAATCCGGATGGGGAACCCGCATTATAGCTACATTTCCATTTGTAGACGGCATAGCTATTTCGGGTTCACTTTCCAAATGGTATGCAGGAAAGCAGGGCGATGTTGACTACTTCATCATAACCCGAAGTCACCGGTTGTGGATAGCCCGGACACTGCTGCATATATTCAAAAAGCTTACCTTTCTCACGGGCAGCCAGCATTATTTTTGCATGAACTACTTTGTGGACAGGGAAAGTCTGACCATTTGCCATCAAAATCAATACACTGCCATTGAAGTGGCTACCCTGATCCCAGTTTACAATGCCCCGCTCATTAATGCCATGAAGGCCCAGAATACATGGATCCATTCTTACCTACCCAATTACACTCAAAGTGGTACCACGGCCTTTATGTATCACAACGGTCGGGCGATTTTTAAGTCCCTCAGTGAAAAACTGCTCAATCTGCTTTTTCCCCGATCACTCAATCGACTCTTGATGAAACTGACTGCATGGCGATGGCGGCGAAAGTGGCGAAACAACGGTTATACTCCAGAGGCTTTTCAACAAGCCTTTATGTCCACTCCGCACATTTCGAAAAATCACCCTGTAGATTACGAACGCAAAGTACTTAAAGCTCTTGAAGTGCAACTGGTCGAAACGGGCAGAAAGTTATGAAACAGGCAATAGTCACCGGTCCGTCAGGATTTTTGGGTAGCCGGGTAGTTGATGTGCTGATCAGTGACGGAGTTAAAGTTCAGGCTGTAGTTCATCGCAAAGCTCCGACAAAGCAACATCCCCTGCTTGGTATTATGGACGGCGGACTACTCGCTATACCTGGTAATGTATCGGAATATCCGGCCACAGAGGCCATTTTTCACATGGCGCGACCCACCATGCCCATACTCAGAAGTTGGGGAAGGAGTCTGGCAGGAATGTATGCGTGGTGGCTCAATCGCCGTTTGATCGGCAGACTGGCAACCCTGAACAAGAGACCTCCACTTTACTTTGCCGGAGGCACATTGAGCTACGGATACCGCACAAAAACCGTTTACGAGGACGCCCATACTGAACCCATCAGCTATGCCCGGCAATACCACACCGGCGAACTGCCATTACTCAAAGCCATACGAACAGGAAGTTACCCGGTGATCCTGTTCAGACTTCCCTGGCTTTTGGGACCGGGTTCGTGGTTTCAGTGGTTTTATCTGGACAATATCCGCGAACACGGAGTGATACCCGTTTTTGGCAACGGGCGAAACATCATGTCAATACTGAATGCCAATGATGCAGCCCGTATCATGTGTGCTTATGCCGGGCAAAAGGTAGCTCCTGGAATTTACCATGTATTCAATCCCCGGGCAGCCATCACCCAATATGAATTTGCTGAAATGGTTTGCAACCTTTTTGACTGCAAAGCCGTACACTACCGCCAACTTTATCCTTTTACTGTAGAGCGAGCCGTACTGGAAGCCTTCACTTCAAACTTGCAACCCGACACCAATTATCCCGAACTGCTGCATGGATACAACTTCACAACGCCTGAAGAAACGCTGAAACAGATCAAAGCGGCTTTTGAAAAATAAACAGGGTGTACTCCCCGCATGACCAAAACGGGGTTTTTTGAAGCATCTGGTCCAGTTTCCACAATCTGTCCGCTTTTTCCGGATTACCTGTGATTTTATGGGCATTATACCATGCCGGAAACACAATGCTGTATCCATGTTTCCGGATGCATTCCATGTCACTGAATGCATTAATAATCGTCCCGGGGCTATAACATCGGGATGGCAGAAAACGCGAAGTGGAATAACCGCCCCATGTTTTGCGAAGCCTGGCCATGGCTGCGCGGGGTTTTAACTTGAGCAGCTGGACAAGCAATTCCCTGAGATACCACTTATTGACCCAAGTAAGAACTGCAGTACCCCCCGGCTTTAGAATTCCGGTAATTTCCGCAGCAGCGGCATTCAGGTCTTCCACCGTATTCAGTGCACCAAAATACACGTAAACCAAATCCATGGACTCAGGGCTGAAATGGGTTTGCAAATGCTCCGCATCCCCCAAAAGAACCTTTGCATTGGACACACCCTTCCCGGCAATGCGGTGCCGGGTGAGTTCCACCATTTCAGGCGAAATATCCAGCGCTGTAAAGCGGCTACCGGGAAAACGGGATGCCAGCCAGCACACATCATAGCCCGGCCCGCAACCGATCTCCAGTACATCCCCTCTCACGTATGGCAGGGTAAGTTCACGGAAATGCCCGCGAATCCGCGCCAGGATCACGTTGTCTCCGGCCCGTTCCTCATAGCCCGTTCGGGCATCATGGTCGTAATAGTCGGCAACCTCGTTATGGTACATCATGGTGAAATAGCATGGATATTAAACCTGAACAATCAGAGCGGGTCAAATGTAAACCCAATTCAGCAAACAGCGGACAAGATAGGATACGCTGCATGAATGCGCCATCAATCAGTGCATGTTTTTTTTTATACATAACTTTTTGTTTTCTTAGTTTTCCCCGTCAATCACAGTTGTCACAGTTATTAGCCGGTTGATACAGATAGACCATGAAATAATTGGAAGCTAAAGCCCTGCAAATCCATGGCTCGGCAGAATACCGGGAAAAATCCTTTGTGCCGGCATGCAGTTCAATTAGGCGACAATAGACCACAACCTGTCGAAAGTGTTTCCCTGGTAAAAATACAGCATGCACCTTTGCCACAGCAAACTGCTAATTAATAGAATGTTAACCCACATTCCTGATTTCCAAGCACCGGATACCGGAATCAATAAAACAAACAACAACATGAGAAGCATCATCACACGAATTGACATTAACGCTGAGCCTGCCAGAGTATGGCAGATTCTGACGGACTTTGAGCGCTATCCGGAATGGAACCCATTCATCAGGCAACTGGAAGGCGACGTGCGGGAAGGTGGCAGGTTTAAGGTAGTGATACAGCCACAAGGCGGCAAACCCATGACTTTTACTCCCCGTTGTCTGGCCTTTGAAGAAGACCGGCATTTTCGCTGGCTTGGGCAAATGTGGATGCCGGGCATTTTTGATGGCGAGCACATCTTTGAATTGAGATCCAATCATTCCGGGGGAACGCACTTTATCCACCGCGAAAACTTTAAAGGTGTGTTGGTACCACTTTTATGGAAACAGCTTGACAACGGCACCCGAAAAGGTTTTGAACGCATGAATGCCATGCTAAAATCGCGGGCAGAAACAGCAGAGCATACTGTGCACGCATAAAAAGCCTATATTGCACAGCCAAATTGCTCAGTTATGGAAACCAAGAAGGAATACACCAACGGAGAGGTGGTGGTAACCTGGGAAGCACATAAATGTACTCATAGCGGACGCTGTACACGCGGGTTACCCCTTGTGTTTCAACCCCGTCAGCGTCCCTGGATCAACATGGAGGCCGCAGACACCGAAGACATTATAGAACAGGTAAAGCAATGCCCGTCTGGTGCGCTGGGTTATTACATGAAAAATCAAACACCGGACAAGACTTCACAATAAGGGCTACTCAACAGTACTCCCGGCACAGGCATTACCCCAAAGCCGAATCACTGATGCTGATTACATTGCCCCTGATTTATTCCGATATTATCCCATGATCCGTTACCGCAAAGAGACCGATATCAATATTGACGAAATGCTCGCCTTGTATAATGATGCGGGCTGGTCAGCATATACCCGCGACCCCTGTCGGCTCAAAATGGCCGCAGATCATTCAGGGCTTGTAATTACAGCACGGGACAATGGCGTGCTGGCCGGGCTGATACGCATTGTGGGCGACGGCCACACCATAGCCTACATCCAGGATATTCTGGTTCTGAAGAAATACAAACGTCGCGGTATAGGCCGGCGGCTGATGGAGCTGGCTCTGGATGAGCTCAAAGAAATACGGCAGGTTGTTTTACTTACCGATATCAATAACGAAACCACCGGCTTTTATCAGCAAATGGGCTTCAGTGAAGCCGGGACCCTGAAACTGAGGAGTTACGTTAGGATTGGGAATCAGGCGGTACTAATGCCACAGGCCCCGGAGGGGCCCAACAAAAAGACATGGAAAAAGAACACCACTATACATTGCAGATAACGTGGACCGGAAATACCGGCAGTGGCACGGCCAATTATGCCGGCTACCTGCGCGATCACGATATTGAAGCGAAAGGCAAGGCAGTTATACGCTGTTCATCGGATCCTGCATTCCGGGGAGATCCGCACCGATACAATCCGGAAGAAATGCTTGTGGCTTCCCTTTCGTCATGCCACATGCTATGGTATCTGCACCTTTGTGTGAATGCCGGCATTGTTTTGACGCAATATACCGATGAGCCGACCGGTTACATGACCGAGGATAGAAACGGCAGCGGGCAATTCAGGGAAGTGGTTTTGCGGCCAGTAGTTACCGTGGCTGAAGCAGATATGGTTAAACGGGCGAAAGCCATCCATCATGAGGTTCACCGGTATTGTTTTATAGCCCGCTCGGTGAATTTTCCGGTGAAAGTAAAGCCGGTAATACGGGCTGGGCAATAGTTTGGGTGTAGATTACCATGCCTGTTATCAGTTTCCCAATTCTAAAATTGTAGCTGGAAATAACATGATCACCTGGTGGTTAAGATTTTTGATCATGTATAGTATCCTTGCTACCAATAAACCAGGAATGATACCATGAGCAGAATCCGGAAACAGTCCGATCGCACATTACCTCCAGGTTAACACATTTTACGGTTGGCTAATACCGGATTAACACAGATGGCAAGCAATTTATTTAGCTGTTAACACAGGGTTTACCGGCCGGTTACAAGTGCCCGGTACCTTTGCGTCATCAACAGCAAAAGATACTGTTTAATGCTTCGCACCCTGGTTTTTTCTCTTTTTCTATTTCAGGTTATTGATTTGTATGCCGCTGAAATCCGCGGCAAAGTGAGTGATGCCCAAACCGGTGAACCACTGATTGGTGTGGTGATCCACATACCTGCCATTAACAAGGTTGATGTTACAGGAATGGAAGGAACGTTTGTGCTCAGGGATGTGAGTTACGGTGACTATGAGATAGAGATCAGTTATATTGGCTATGCCCGCAAAGTACTTCCGGTTACAGTGAACAGCACCAACAGGGTACTTATACTGAATGTAACCATGGAGACGGAAGATCACATGATGGGAGAGGTGGTGGTTGTATCTAGGGCTGTGCTCAATACAGAATACAGTGCCCGGCAATCAGAAAAGAATGCCCTCAACATCATTAATGTGGTCAGCAGCCAGAGTATTGAGATGTCGCCTGATATTACCGTAGCCAATGTTATGCAGCGGGTATCGGGAGTTTCACTGGAGCGGAACCACACCGGAGATGGCCAGCATGCCATAATACGGGGTATGGATAAACGCTACAACTACTCCCTGGTGAACGGCATCAAAATACCGAGCCCCGACAACGACAATCGCTATGTGCCACTCGATATTTTTCCTGCGGATCTGCTGGACAGGATGGAGGTGACCAAGGCATTGACGCCTGATATGGAAGGTGACGCTATTGGTGGAGCTATCAACATGCGATTGCGGGACGCCCCCACTGAATTTACCATCAGAGCTAATGCAGGAACCGGTTTTAACACAATTTTCCTGTCGGATTTAGAATATACCACCTTTGATCACTCTGTGGTGCAAAAAGAGTCACCGGTAAGAACTCATGGAACCGGGTATCTGGCCACCATAGATGATTTCACCATGAAAAATGCAGATTTCATTACGCGTGATTTTCAGCCACTCAATCAAATCTACGGTCTGTCGATGGGGAACAGGTTTGGGAAAAACAAACGTTTAGGCGTGTTGATTTCCGGCTCATATCAAAACACCTCGAGGGGATCGAACAGTACATTTTTCCACACCAGTACAAACAGAGAAACCAACATTCCCACACTGAGCAGTGTAACGATCAGCAAAAGGTCAATAAGGCAGGCCCGTTCGGGGATACACGGCAAAATTGACTACAGGATCAACAACCGCAACACTGTGGATTTCTATTCATCGTACATTAACTTACATGAATACGAAACCCGCAATATGGTGGATACCAACCTTGTTATTGGCAGGGCGGGATTTGGAACCGGCAGAATTGAGCAATGGAACCGCACAAGACAGCGGATAAGTACGATTTATACCAATAATTTATCGGGTAGGCACCAATTAGCACCCAGGTTATCAGCTGACTGGAGTGCCGTGTACTCCTATGCTACTTATCGCGACCCGGATATGTCAGAATACATGACCATTTCGGGAATTTCCAGAGATGAAAACGAACAACTGGTGCAGACCGAGTGGCTTTATGACAATACCGGGACCAGGGGATTCTGGAGACGGTGGCGAGGCAACTCCGATAAAGACTTTGCCGGATACGGGAACATTGCTTACACCCCTCACCTGTTTAATCGTGAAGCCCTGATTAAAGTCGGTGGCATGTACCGAATGAAGCAAAGGGATAATTATTTTGACCGGTACCGACTTTACACTGACCCTGCTCGTCAGGAATGGCATGGCAGTGTATTGGACAATACTTTTACCGTGGTTACACCCGGGGGAACCACGCAGAATGCACTGAACTACGAACTGGATGAAATCATATACGCCTACTACGGTATGGTTCGGTTTGAGCCCTATGACAAATTGCAGATTACTGCCGGAGTGAGGACAGAACATACCGAATTCAACTGGTTATCGAATGCACCTGCCAACGTGGAAGGCAAAGACGGGAACATAAGCTATGTGGATATACTCCCCAGCATCCACTTCAATTACCGGATAAACGGTGACCAGAACCTGCGGCTTTCCTACTTTGAAGCCATCAACAGGCAGGGATATTTTGAAATAATTCCCTATCAAATATACGAAGAGGATCAGTTTCGACAGGCCGGCAATCCCAATCTCAACAGGGCTTTTGCCAGGAATATTGATGCGCGGTATGAAATTTACCCGGGCAAGCTCGACAAGTTCACGTTTGGCGTATTTTACAAATACATTACAGATCCCATTGAATATACGGTAGTTAGGAGGCAGGATCTGGGCAACAACGTGTTTCTGTCACCGGGAAATTTCGGTAATGCACAGAACTACGGATTCGAATTTGACTTTACCAAATACTTTAACCGATTTGGTGTAAGGGGCAATTATACATTCACCCAATCGGAAATTACGACTGACAAGTTTGTTTACTACCGCAATGACGATGGCATGCTGACCAACAGAATTGAGCAGCAAACCCGTCCGCTGCAGGGGCAATCAAAGCATATAGGGAATCTGTCATTACTCTACAATGATGCACGGCGCGGTACCAATGCACAACTTGCCTTTGTGTATACGGGTGACCGCATAGCTTTTGTAAGCAACACATTTGAAAATGATCAGTGGCAAAAAGCCATGTCCATGCTTGATTTTTCCTTTGAGCAGCGAGTATTTGGTAAGGTAGTACTCTATCTCAAAATCAATAATCTTCTGAATACACCATACGAGCTGGAAATCAGAAAACCCAATTCACATGTAGCTCAAGAGAGCAAAATACAAACAGACCCCAATCGTATTCTTACGCGACTGGATTATTTCCAGCGGACAGTACTGGTGGGTGCAAAGTATAATCTTTAATTATTTCACCTAATTTTTTATTCATGAAACTGGCACACTTAAACTATTTTTTCCTTGTGGTGGTGATAGCATTTTTTGCCGCCTGTACCAAAGATGACGACAATTTGATAGACGATGACGATACTCCGGCAGGATCCGTCCTGATAACCGATGACATTACTGACCTTGAAGGAAGGATGCACGGCGTTTTGCGCAGCGGACGCACCTACAGGCTCGTAGGCGATTTATATATCGACGAGGGAAAGGAAATATTGCTGGAATCTGGTGTTACCATTGAAACTGTTGCCGGAGGCGTAGATATGAATGAAGCATATTCCATTTACGTTAATGGTAGTTTTGTAAGCCTGGGAACCCAGCAAAATCCGAACCTGATTTCCACCACACCTGACAAACGCACTCCGGAAAACTTTAACAAAGGATTTTTCGGCACCATTGAAGGACGTGAATCAGCAGAGGCTATTATTTTGAAATGGACCCGACTGGAGTATCTGGGTGGACCTGCAGGACCGGGTTCAGCAATTTATGATGAAGGAGAAGCCATGAAAGGAATCCGCACACTCACGGAAGAAGTAAAGCTGATTGTAGAAGACAGCTGGTTCTTTGGTTCTGTGGAAGACGCAATCCGCCCCGACGGTGGCAAGATCAGCATTATGAGAAACACGTTTGAAGCCATAGGTAGTTTAGATGGCGAAGGGGTAAACGTAAAAGGCGGCACTGTAGGAAGCATTGCTTACAACGTGTTTATCGGTATTGCCACTAACGGCCCTAAAACTGCCAACAGTGGCGGCAAGCCAACTCAGGCCAATGTGGATATATACAACAATACCATCCTCACATCAGGATTTCGTCGTGTTGCACCCGGACGAGGTGGTTCCATTAACATAGAAAATGGTGCCAGGGGCATTATAGTAAACAACTTCATTATCAACTGCCGCTTTGGTACCAGGATAGTGGATGGAACTGACTATGAAAATACCTATGTAGATTACAACTGGTATTTCGGCAATGGCACTTACGAAGGCATAGCATTTGCCGATGAGTTTTATCCGTCTGCCGGTGTTATTCCTTCCGTAGTTCCCTATCCAGAGAATGACTTTACAGACAACATTGACCCGATGTTTGTCAACTATGACGTGAATCAGTTTTCAGACAGCGATTACCTGAATGCAGATATATTGTCATTGATGCCATACAATATGAATATGGTTGGTTCTCAGAACCTGAGACTGGCTTCGGGTTCTCCGGCTATTGGTGTGGGTTATACCAACTTTACCCCGGTCAACATCATCACGGAAACCGGAGAGCGCGGTGCCAATGTTACGCCTCCCAGTGCTGACATAGGAGCTTATCCGACCAACGGTACCGGAAACCAGCACAATTAGAAGACGGCGAATTCTTATTTTTGCATGTGACAAAGTTCAACAGCGGTTGGAAACCTCAAAGCTTCCAACCGCTTTTTTTATCCTTACTTTATTTATCATGACTAAGCGAGTTTATTCATCTGTAATCCTATTAATCTGGAACTTCATCCTGATAACGGCATGTCAGAACGCCGATATCAAACAAGGCAATGAATCAAAGGGAGAAACCCACCAAACAACAGTTTTTTGCCTTGACCAACCACCATATATCGGTGAGTTTGAAGGTATAAGGATTTACGAAGGCGGGGTTTCCGGAATGGTTTACATCCCGGGTTCTGATATGGAGTTTTACCTCATCAACGACCGGGGGCCCAACATGATCATGAACAATCATGCCCTGGCCGATGGACAAAATGTAAAGCTTTTTCCTTTCCCTGATTACTCCCCTAAAATTATGCATGCCACAATAAAGGACGGTAAGCTGGAGATTCTCGATTTTAAGAAATTTACCGGCCCGCAAGGTGAAGCAGTTAGCGGAATACCCGTACCTGGAATAATGGATGAAGTGGCTGAGATTGCCTGGTCAGACCTTGAGGGAACAGAAATACCCAATGATGAATGGGGAATAGATGCAGAGGCCATTGCCCTGGATAAACATGGCAATTTTTGGATAGCAGAAGAATACCGGACTTCCGTATGGCACATTGATGCTAAAACCATGAAAGTGATCAACAGGTATACACCGGAACCAAGGTTGGACATTGACATTGCCATACCTGAATCATTTGCCTACCGGCGCCCAAACCGGGGATTTGAAAGTATAACAGTAACGCCTGAAGGATGGGTTTTTGCCATGTTGCAATCTCCCATGTGGTATCCCGACAGGTCGGTTAGAGACAGCAGCAGACTGATACGCATATTGGCCATTAAACCGGAAACAGGCAGAATGGTGGTATATGGCTATGAAACTTCAGAAGCCAGTGGCGATGTGAGGATCAGGGACTGGAAGGTAGCCGACATTACAGCCATTAACGACCGCGAATTTCTCGTATTGGAGCATGGTTCGAATGGTGATGACTTTTTTGCAGACCTGTACATTATGAGTATTGCACAGGCTGCGCCGGTGCCTGACAAAGTAAGAGACGGCAGAACGTTTGAGCAATTGCTCAATGCAGAGAATATGAAAGGTTTCAGGATTCATCTTACCCGAAAAACCCATTTTCTCAATCTGTTTGACTTTGGCTATTCGCGTGAACACAGCAAGCCGGAAGGTCTTACTATCATCGACGCCCAAACCATTGCCGTTATTACTGACAATGATTACGGAGCCGATGCTCCTGAACAGAATGAAAACCTGGAAGCCACCGGTGAAAAAACCTGTCTATACCTGATCAGGCTGCCCGACTCACTGCGTTTGAACCTCCCTTAGCCGGACCGGGGAAACGGAAAGAAAAAATTTATTTGTACCTTCCCTGCCAAACCCGGGGAAATGTACCACAAAGAGCTATTCAAAATAAAAATACTTCTGCTGGTTACATTAATCAGCGGAGCATGCATCAAAACGGGAAATCCGGAGCAGAAGCCCTGGTTTACAGCCGTTTACAATATGAATAACCTGCCTGTATCCGGAACGTATGCCCCTCAGCAGGCTACGGGCAAGCTCGATAACCCCGACATTGACGAGGCCTCGGGGCTGGCGGTAAGCAGGCAGGATCCCGATCTGCTGTGGACTCACAACGACCGCGGCGATTTCAACCGGATTTTTCTGATCCACCGCAGCGGCAGATGGCTGGGGACATTTCGCATCAGTGACTCCGTTAACCGCGACTGGGAAGATATGTCCATTGGTCGCGGACCGGTTCCCGGTATCCATTACCTGTACATTGCCGAGATAGGCGACAATAATAGTGTGCATGAGGTAAAACACATTTACCGTATACCTGAACCCGATGTACGCCTGGCAGATACCACGGTAGCCGATGTATGGGCCATGGGAACCGAGCGAATTTCGTTTACCTACCCCGACCGCCGCATGGATGCCGAAACCCTGCTGCTTGATCCCTGGACCGGAGACCTGTACATTGTAACCAAGCGCGAATATCCGGTAACGATCTACAAGCTGCCGTATCCACAAAATACCAGTGATACTGTGGTGGCGGTAAAGTATGGCACATTGCCATTTACCCGGGCTACCGGTGGCGATATTTCAGCCGATGGCCGGCAGATTGCCATAAAAACCAATGAGCAGATCTTTTTGTGGACCCGGGAAGAAGGAGAAAGCATGAAGGATGCCTGGCTTCGCCCTCCATACCGCCTGCATTACATTCCTGAGCCCCAGGGCGAAGCACTCGCTTTTACTCCCGACAGCGAGGGTTTTTACACCCTGAGTGAGCAGGTGAAAGACGAAATCCCCGTGGTATATTTTTTTCAAAAGAATTAGGACAGCAGTAAGTCCTGATTTTGCCGGAATTGTTGGGATTTTTTGGGATAACTTTTTGTTGGAATAAAGGAATCACTGCCAGGCTGCCCTGTTTACATCGTTCTTTCAAAGGGCTTTAGAGGTTTAGCGGTTTGTGGAGTGTAACATGGGGTGGCTCCGGCCTGTCACATTTTTTGTGACCTTGGTCGCAAGAAAAGCGCAAGGCTACCAACAAAAAATGCGCCAGGCCCCTCGCGGGCCCTTTAAACGAGCAGAAAATGGTTTTCTCAGTCCCAATTGCGCCCGGGGACAATAATCAATTGTGCTATTTTATATTATTTGTTGTACCTTTGAGTCGGCAAATCTGCTCAACGGCCTATTGTCGGCCGTTAATACTACACATCCAGCTGAGAGGAACCGACAATATCCAGATCAGCATTTCTTACTACTTATTCATGTCATTCAAAAACTTATCATTGGTATCACCAATCCTTCGCGCATTGGCTGCAGAAGGCTACGAAACCCCGACACCCATTCAGCAACAGGCCATTCCCCATGTTTTAAAGGGAAGGGATTTGCTGGGTTGTGCACAAACCGGCACAGGCAAAACTGCTGCCTTTGCCATACCTGTTATTCAGCATCACTACAACAATCCGGGGCACAACTCACCGGTACGCACACTGATACTGACCCCAACGCGGGAACTGGCCATACAAATAGGCGAAAGCTTTACCGCATACGGCCGATATACTCCGCTTAAATATACCGTGGTGTTTGGTGGTGTATCTCAGCACCCACAGGTGAAAGCCCTGCAACGCGGAGTGGATGTACTGATAGCCACGCCCGGACGCTTGCTCGACCTGATGGGTCAGGGCTATGTTCACCTCAGCAAACTAGAAATTTTCATACTCGACGAAGCCGATCGCATGCTTGATATGGGCTTTATCAACGATGTGAAAAAAGTTATTGCCCGTTTGCCCGAAAAGCGGCAAAGCCTGTTTTTCTCGGCTACCATGCCCCCCGAAATTCAGGAACTGGCCAATGTTCTGCTTCATGATCCGGTCAAGGTGGAAGTAACCCCTCCATCCACTACCGTTGAAAAGATTGACCAAATCCTTTACCATACCAATAAAAAGGAAAAGTCACAGTTACTCATCCATTTACTTCAGGAGAAAAATATCTCCACAGCCCTGGTTTTTACCCGTACCAAGCACGGGGCCAACAAAGTGGTGAAATTGCTGGAAAGAGAACGGGTTCCTTCTGCTGCCATTCACGGCAACAAGAGTCAGACAGCACGACAAGCTGCACTGGGCGATTTCAAAAAAGGCAAACTTCGCGTGCTGGTGGCTACTGACATAGCCGCACGAGGCATCGACTTCGATGAACTGTCGCATGTATTTAACTACGATCTTCCCAATGTACCCGAAACGTATGTACATCGCATTGGACGTACAGGAAGAGCGGGTCTGGAAGGTGCAGCCATTTCGTTCTGTGAACCCGAACAAAGGAAAGAACTGAAGGATATCGAAAAACTGATCAGAATCAAGATTCCGGTAGAGGCTGATCATCCTTTTCCGGTTAATTCAGGCTCACCCGAGCCGGCAACGGTTCCACAGCAGGAAGCATCAGGCAACCGGAAGTTCAATCACCGCAGCTCCCGGTCAAGTTCCGGTAACCGCAGAAGATATTGAACAAAGTCTGCCAGCAAAAAATTTTAGCTTCAGCCCTGCTTCAACCATGAAGCGGGGCTGTTTCATTTAGGGGCGTTAACAAATTACTGATTTGGATATATACAAAGATAAACGCATAATAAAATATTAATTTTTATTTTTAGAGGAATTCGGGTTATGTTTGCCATCAAATCCGAAAAGGCCAATTGGCGATGACTACTAAGGAAAAAATCCTGAATGCCGCATTAATGCTGTTTAACCGCGATGGCATTGATCATGTTACTACCCGCGATATTGCCGCCGAAACAGTCATCAGCCAGGGAAATCTGCACTATCACTTCAGCAGTAAAGAATCCTTAATTAAAAGCCTGTACATGTTATTTATGCAGGAAACCAAACAGGCAGAACGTTTTCAGGGTTCTCCACTTTCGCCTGCAGACCTGCTGGAAGCCATGCAGGACAGTTTCAGGATCATGTACAATTACCGCTTTTTGGTATTTGACCGGGAAGCGGTTTGGCATCGTATACCCGAAATCAAGGTTGCTTACCTGTCTGCCATTGAACAAAAAAAGGAGCATATCTGGAGCATGATCAGGGACTACCGCAAAAGCGGAATACTCAGGACCGATCTTTCCGATGATCAGTATTTGCACCTGGCGAGGCAGTTCATCTTTCTCAACAGCTCCTGGCTGCATGGTATGGCATACATCGAATCGGGCGAAAAGCCCTATGTTACTTTTGCCGGCTTCACTTTTAAAATCTGGATCCCCTACCTGACCACGCAGGGCAAAACCGCCTGGGATGCCGTGATAAGGAGTCATCTTTGAAGAAATTTATAATACAAATATGTGACCCTGAAGGGGCGCATATTTGTATTCCAATATTTAACCAATGGTTTTTTGACGTTGAGGGTGAAGGGTTCTGAGATGCAATGATTTGGCAGTTAGTAATGCTTTTTTTGATGCAGAGAGTGCGGGGGTCTGATTTGCTATGCTGAGACTATCAATAGCACTCAATGATTTTTGTAAACGACCCTGAAGGGGTCGCATACAATTAGGTGTTTAGGGTTCCCCGCGCTGACCGGCATTTTCAGGTGTTAAATACCCGCTGCTTTACGAGCCTGCACAATATGACGCCAGTTATGATGAATCAAAAACCGGAACGTATCACCCGGTTTAAGCCTGATAAGGCGTGAAATGGTAATAGGAATCCGCGGTCCCGAAAGATCAAGCTTTGCAGCTTTACCCAGCAATTGCAGCAGGGAATTCTGCTGATCCCTGAATGTTGCAAGCACATGGCGATCCAATGTGCTGCCCAGCGGATTCATATTTTTAAAGGTCTTCATGGTATTCAACCGTTCGCGGGGAATCATACTTTGCGCAAAATAATACCCCAGCCAGCCACATGTAAACTCCTCACGCTTTGCAGGCCGTGCACGCTCCAAAGCCTTGCTCAGCTCCGGAAGGTAATAATCCCCATATAAATTGAGATGCTCCACACACTCCAGAGCACTCCATTTGTCCGGCCCGGAGCGTTGGTTAAGCTGCTCGTCAGGCAGTTGCCAAAGCTCCTCGGCAGTATTCAAATGGTATCTGGTTTTCTCGATGAGATCCTCAATCATGGCAGTTGTCTTCATTTTCATGATGTATATCTTTTTGTTGATGCAAAGTTGTCCCAAAAATTTCACCTAAATCTTGACCTCAGTCAATACTTCTGTATGCAGATCAGAAATTACAAACGCGGGTAAGTCTTTTTATGTGAAATGCGGCAAAAGCTAATGGTAAGACCCTCACATCAACAAAGAGTTATGAAAAAACATCAACACCTTACCGCAACCATTCCCGGTCAAGCAATTCCCCTGCTTATCCCTTATTAAGCCGCGACAGCGTTTCCGGCGTCATCCGCAGGTAAGAAGCAATGTATTTGTGCGGCACCTCCTGAAACAGCTGCGGACTTCGACGCAACACTCTCCGGTATCGCTCTGCCGGTGAACCGGTCAGCAGATCCTGCTCCCGCTCCAATTGCTGAAGAATGAGCAATTGCAGCAGGTCGGTCCACAGCTTCAGTCGTTCGGCAGAAGCGAGTAGAAATTCCATAAAATTGTTCTTGCTGACGGCCCGCACCACCGTTTCCCTTAAAGCCTGAATATACATAGGCGAGGGCTGCTCCGTCACAAAAGAATCAATGGCCGTGATCAGGTTATTGCGGTATCCGAACCGTATGGTATGTTCTTCGGGGTCGTCGAGCACAAAAACGCGCAGACAGCCCTCCACCACGTGATACAGGCGGGTATCCGTGCTGCCGCCCACCTTCAGATAATGATTGCGCAGCAGTACCGTTTCCGTTTCCCACATCCGGTGTTCATCCAGCAAACTGACAAACTGATCTACGGGATTCATGACGCAGAAATTTTATTCTCCGCCAAAATACACCTTTATTATTCTTTCAACCCAACACGTGGTATAGAGAAGTTGCTTCCGGTTACGGACTCACCACTGAGGTATCATCGAGGTATAACCGATGCAGCTTCAGGATATCGCGTTTGAGTTGGCGCATCTCCCGTTCTTCCATCCCGTCGTACACTCCGCGTATCCGCAGTTCCTTGTCAACCAACACCAGTTGTTCGCTGTGAATAAAATCATTCCTTTCGGGCGTGCCTTCCACGGCCAGCATGAAATAGCTGTTGCGGGCCAGCATGTAAACCGCTTCCTTGTCTGCTGTCAGAAAATGCCAGTTGTGATCGTCCACACTAAACCTTTCGGCAAACTGCATCATTCTGGCTGAAGAATCCCGTTTGGGATCAATGGAATAGGATACAAACAGCAGATCGGGAATGTCCAGACCTTCCTGGACGGTTTTCATGTTTAGCGTCATGCTTGGGCAAATCAACGGACAAGAAGTGAAAAAGAAGTTGGCCACGTGTATCCTGCCCTTCAGGTCATCCCCGGTGATGGTATCCCCATGCTGATTAACTGCGGCAATCGGGCTGATAGTGTGGTAAATCCGGTTTCCGGCATCATCCGTTGTGCGTTGCCCCATAATGGGCAAGGGTGAAACATCGGCAATATAACCGCGTACAAAATACGCTACATAGGCCATGGCCAGTGCTGCCGCCAGTACAAGCAGGTATTTGGTTTCCTTAATATTCATCCGGGTCAGCATTTTCTCTTTCGGCTTCTTCAAGCTCCTGGCGAAGTCTTTCTTCTTCCTGGATCTGCCTCAGTCGTTCTTCTCTGGTCGGGGTAGCTTCATCGGATACCCGGTTGAGCCGCATGATTGAAGTGGGTACAGGACTTTCAGGACTGTACGTTGGCGACATTTTAACGCTGTTGTCGATGGAGTCCTTAATTGGGCCGTAGTATGACACAGCAATGAGAATAACAGCCATCACTATCCAGGGAGTGAAGTTGCGAAAAATACCGATGTTTCTCTCTTTGTGCAGGACTTCGGTTATTGGGAACTCAATCAGGTCGGGCTCATTGACCCGCTTGCTGAATATAGTTTTGAAAAACACCACAAAAAACATGATGGCTGCCACGGTCATAATTACCGCTCCGCCCACTGTGATGGAGGTAGTGATCAACCACCAGGGTTCAAACATATCGCTGGACGAATTGGTGTACGTCATGCCCAGATTGGTGCGACGGGGTTCACCAAAGCCTACCCCACCCCACTTGAGGCCCGATGAAAAGATCATGATGCCCACAAACCAGAACCAGGGAACCATTACATTCCAGCGCTTGAGCTGCACTTCCTTGCCCATTATTTTAGTGAGCATATACAGCGATACCCCCAGTATCGTTAGAAACACCGGACCGGCTACTGTAAGGTGAAAGTGACCGGGAATCCAGCCGGTATTGTGTACCACGGCATTCAGGCTGTAAGAAGCATTCACTATGCCGCCAATTCCGCCCCGGATAAAAATGAGCAGGCCTACAATTCCATAGGCAAACAGGTATCGCTCTTTGTCAAAAAAAGGAAGCTTCAGCATCCAGCCAAAATATCCCTTACCCCCGCGCAGCCGTGCTGCAAACTCCAGTGATGCAGCAATGGTAAATGCCGTGATCAGGCTGGGTACGGCCACTCCCATTGTCATGAAGGAATGAAGCAACTTAAATCCCTGCCTGATGGCCGGCTCCATAAATTGATGGTGTGTACCTATGGGGATGGACAGGATGATGAACATGGCAAACACCAGCCGCCCTGCATTGTCTGAAAACAGCTTACCCCCGGCAACACCGGGCAGTATGGTGTAATACAAAATGTACGCCGGAAGCAACCAGAAATACACCAGCGGGTGCCCAAACATCCAGAACAAGGTGCGTGTCAGCTGTACATTGATGCCGTCAATCCAGCCCAGCGACCAGGGCAGCAGGAAAAACAAAATCTCGACCGCTACTGCAATGGAAGCTATAAACCAGATGATAAAGTTAGCCAGCATGCCATACACCGCCAGTGGAGTCTTTTCGTCTTTATTTTCACGCCTCCAGCTCAGATACAGGGGAATCCACCCAAAAAATGCTATCCATGAACCCACCACTACCAGCGTCAATCCCAGGTAAAATGCCGGGTGAGCCATCATGGGGGCATAAAAAGTGAACAACACACTGGCTTTTCCGGCTAGCATGGCCCAGGCTGCCATCAGCGTGCCCGCCACCATCAGCACGGCCGACAGGATGTTGGTTGTTTTATTGAGCTGCTTCTTCAGGTGAAAAATCATGAGGCCGTTGCCAAACGCCACTGCAAAAAAAGTGATGAGTACCAGCGTATTCACCACGCCGTGTATGGTTAGCCCCTGATAGTATTCCTGGCCCAGGAAGGTGGTGTTTTTAATGATACCGGCTCTGAACAGAGTCTGGATCAACCCATTGTAAATTCCCAGTATCAGTAGGGCAATGGGCATGATCAGCTCCACAAGGAGCACAATGCGCGTACTTTTGTCAATCTTTACGGCTGTTTCCATGGTCAATCACTTCTTTTAGGGTGTTGTCAATTAAGGCGTTACAATGATGCGGGCTTTCATGGACTGATGCCCGATTCCGCAATATTCGTGGCAGTAGACTTCGTAGGTGCCCGGGCGGGTAAAGCGCACACTCTGAAAGTTGAGGGCCCCCGGGACGGCCATCAGGTTGATGTTGGTTCCCCGCACATACAAACCATGCACGATATCGGCAGAGGCCAGAAAGATGTCCACTTCACTGCCGGCAGGTATGGTTACTTCGGCAGGCTCAAATGTCCACATACGTGCCAGATACTTGAGCTGATACAGCTCGCCGGGGGCAATTTCCACCAGCTCACCGCGGGTGTAGATCTCCTCGGGCGTAACGCACTCCGGTACGTCCTGCTTCATTTCCTTGGAATAAATAAGCACGGCAAAAAAGAAAATGGCCATCAGCAGCAGGCTCAGTATGAGAGCCAGCATTTCAGACTTGTTCATAGTTCAAGGGTTTTACTGTATGCGGTAAATGGCAATGAAGTACACGATAAACCAAAGCACAACAAACAATACAAGGAGTGCAATGAAAAATGCCATGGCACCTGTTGGTTTAAAATTGTGCTCGTCAATAATGGGCTTGTTGTTGTTGTTGTTTTCCATAACCAATATTTTCAGGGTTTACCTGCCTTCACTATCCCAAAATGCAATACACTGCCTGCATGCCGGGTCGTGTGGACGGTGGCCGTTCAACAGTGAAGCACAGACACGCAGCACCCTGCGGGCAAGATATACTATGCCCGCTAGCGCAATGGTTTCATCTTACTCTCGGATAGCAACTGGTCAGGTTGCGGGACAAAAATATATTCAGACCTTTTTATTCTTTATGATGGATATCATAAAATAGTATGAGTTTTGTCAGGATTTGGTGTGGGGGGCCAGATTTTGAACATAATGGGCTGGCTTGTTTCAATCCTTGTTGCTTAGGAATGGCCTGTTAAAGATCTACCATTTTAGCGAACTTGTGCTCGTGCCCATTTGCATTATATTTGCACAATATCAACTTTACGCCATGCAAAGCAATGCTAAAGACAACGCGCCTAAAAACGGCAAGCCCACAAAGCCCGTAACACCTTAAAAAGGTGAGAAAGAAAAAGCCTGAACCCGGTAGCAACGAGGCTGTTATGGCTGCGATGAGGTACGCAAAAAAGAATCCGATTAAGTTTGTATGGGAAAACTGAATGTACTACTGGATACCATGTGGTAATAGAAATATACCGCAACAAGCGCTAGATCAAAAGGAAATCATGGAAGATCGGCACGGTAAAAATGCAACGATCAATGCAAGTCAATTACCTGCCGAAATCTGGTATGAAGTAATTGGTGAAAGCACCGTAACTGATGCAATCTTAGATCGATTAGTGCATACATCGCACAGCATTGAACTGAAAGGAGAACGTCTAAGGAAAAAACAGTAATTTTGTCTGAATAATTGCCACCTAAAATCGAAAACCTTCAGGGGTGGGTCAATATCACCGGATTGGTGGGTCAGTATCACCGGATTATGCACCTTTTTCATACTTTTGGTTCATATCTTTTTTTGAACTCAAAAGTATTGGCGCTTATCAGTTAATACAATATGCACTACGTCGGATGCGTACCCTGCGATTTGGCTTAACGGTTTTTTTGTACTCCAGTAAATGGGCGTCCATCTCGCCTTCTTACGCTGCATAAATCATCGATTGAAGTAAATCTGTAAATTTCCCTTCTTTCCCAATTAACTCATCTCCAGCGTACAACCTTCGTAAAACTTCTGATTGTCGCTCCGGATCAGGTATCAATTCTTCTAATCTCGGCGCTTTTTCTTTCTAATTCTTTAAAGTTTATCAAAGTTATAAAATATCCTTTGACACACTTTTCTAAACGAACTCTTTTCATGTAGCAGGAGAGGCACATTATGTGCAATACATTATTCTAATTCCGCTTCTAGTTCTTCTAGAAACTTATGTAGCCAGTTCGAATTCCCGGCACCTAAAAACCGTCCGTCTGGGTCGTAGATCAAAAAAGTTGGAAATGAGTTGATACCCCAAGTATTTAAGAATTCCCGTTCAATAATGTACATAGGAATCTCGATACCCCGCTCAGCTAATTGTTGAAGAAGTTCTGGATTACTATCAATCCCATTGAGGGCTGTGAACTGTACTTGCGTGTACTTCCCTTCTTTTAAAGATTGATTAATTGAATACATGGATCGCATGCATGGCAAACAATTGTAGTACCAGAAATCGATCACCAACCATTTACCGGGTTCATTATAAATGAATACTCTATCTCCATTGAGGTCGATAACTGGAATGTTTAGAATATCCTGTAATACAGGTCTTTCAAGTACTGCTTTACTTTTAATGCTGTCATAGTATGCCTGTTTAATTCCTATATCAATAACCCTGGCATCGTACCCCTGAAGAATAAAATAGGTCGGATTCAAAATTGAATCGTGAAATGGTTGGTCAACCCGGTATCCGCTAAATGATAAGTCAAAACCATGATACAGGTCAGTTTTGAGATCATGGAATTTATCTCTGACACCTTGTATTAGCCAGGTTTGTGGATCAATATATATTGTTCTGATCTCAAGTATAGAAGATAACTCATTTCGAAAGGATCTTTCCAGTAAAATTAATTCAGGATTCTCATCATTTTCCCTGATTTGAAAAGAATATCGCAGCGAATCCAGATCTTTTAGGTAATAATGAAGATGAACAAGCTCATGCCAATTCCACGATGCGCCCAGCTTATTAAGTGTTCTGGATTCAGGAAACTCGACAATTTCTCTATAGTAACTTGTTCGCCTGTAAAAGACTGTATCAATATGCAATTGTGAAAAAATGGTACTTACCGGTTTTTGATTGTCTTCAAACGATATTATTTCAATCCATTCTATATCCCATCCAAAGTTGTTATTTGGATTTTTATTGAGAAACACTTGACAGGATTTTTCCAGTGGCACATCTCCCCCGAGTTGTTGAAGGAATAATGAATTAAAACTATACTCTACCTGATTTAATTTATCCATGGTAAATAGAACGGAATCAATCACCTGAAGCACCTTCCATTCGTTAGTTATAGAAAATGTTGATGTTATAACTTGTGCTAACAAATGTTTGCCTGATACAGGAAAGAGTAAAAGTAAAGGCAGTAAAATTTTGTATAAAAGCACAGGTTATTTTTTTCGTCGAAAATTAACTTCTTTAAGAAAATCCATGGATGACTTCATTTGGGGACTACTCTACACATTAGTAAGCCTGTTTCTCTATGGCATGGAATATCAATATTATGGCATACACAAGTTTGATTTTGTGGCACACAAAGTAAACAACAATGTACATTTTCACAATCAATATCAGGAGCCATACTATTATGGTTATTTGTATCAAAAAATGATGTTATGTAGGCATTCTCATTATCTGAATAAAATCTTGCATAAATATAGGTTATATTATCTGTACTACGCACTACTCCATATTCGAAATATTCTCCATACTTTTGAATATTCGCTTCAAGTCTTGTATCAAAAAATAACCTTAGTTTGTTTTCATCACTCAATAACACAGGGTCGCTTTTTCCATCGTCTTTAATAAGTAAGTCATGAAACGATATTACTGATTCACTTTGTTGTTGAATTTTGAGGTCTTCATTTTTTAAGACCAATTCACTTGAATCAGTACAACTTACTAAAATTGTAATAATACTCCAACTAAAAAGAAATTTAAATAATCTCATGATTAAAAATTTAAGTTAAGAAAATGTAATAATACCCCCCCCCCCTATTTCGCAAATCATTAATATTATTTAACATATATTTAACTTTTTAAGCTGGGAAATGTGCTTTACTGCTACATGTGCACCCATGGCCATATTTCCAGTGCTGATTATCTAAGATTTTTACTATTTCGAGCGAACATTTCAAGTGGTATAAAACAAACCACAATTTTCCGGCTTCGAATGTCGCCAACAATCAATAGCGAACGTCCAAAGCTCAACTAACGGCAAAAAAATAGTCCGGAATCTGTGCGAAATTTTTGATTTCGTTGAAAACTTGTTTACAGCGCTAAAAGGCGCGGAGCGCTTTAAAAAACTTGCTATACCAAAAGAAACCTTACCACAGAACGATACTCTTGGAACTTAAAGAGAACCTTCATAGTTTTATTTGGTACATTAGAGCATACCTGGGGTCGAAAAAAGAACGTACTTACCTTGAATCGACGCTGGGGAAAATAATTGCCGGGGTGGTATTGGGTAGTATTGCTCTATTGGTTTACTGGTCCAGTACAAATTTCGCATTCAATCAGATTTTGAATCTCGTTGAAAAAATTTCAGAACCGAACCATAATTTGGTTTTGGTCAATAAGCTTTTCAGGGATATTATAAAGTTGGATCAGCAAAAGCAAAAGTTGGCTGCTGAAAAACCTGATGATAAACGGATTTATTATTTGCAGAACAACGATCATATTTACGAAACCATAGATTCGCTGAAACTACTGTTGCCTGCAAACAGCCTGCAAGCTTTGAGGTTGGATATTATGATTAATTTGTTGGAAGAGCGCGATAGAGTTTTTCTAAACTACATAAGTCTTAGAAGTGACCTGATGACCAACAAAAGCCTGAGTTCTCAGGTACAATCGCTGGCCAGGTTGTTGTCTGAATCAAGAACGAACGGAGCAAGTAGTATTTCTAAACGAGAAAACAGGGTTACCAGAACTACCACTATTATTCCATCAGACACTATTACTGTATTGAAAGAGCCTGAAAATGAATCCGTGTTTCGCAGATTTTTCGGTTCCAGAAGAGCTTCTGAAATAGAAATGGTCACTACACCGACTACTATTGTAGAAGAAGAAATTGACATTGTTGCCGATACTATTCCACAAGGTATAAATGATTCGCTGGCTATAGTTATAGAGCAAAGAATAAGAAATATTGAACGCCGACAGCAGGTGCAAAGCACCCGACTACTGGAAAGTGAATTGGAGTTTCTGATTGTAAGCGATTATCTTATCAGTGAATTGTTGAGTATTTTAAAGGATATTGAAAACGACGAGCTTGCCATTTCGGAACAAGATAAAATTGCTGCATTTGACTTGGTAAATGAAGCGCTGGACAGATCGACCTTGCTTTTACTGATTTTGATTGCCGGCGTATTTATTTTATTGTTTTTTATTGCGATTGATATTTCTAAATCTCGACGATACCGGCGGCAGCTTTCCCGGACAAAGGAAGCTGCTGAAAATCTGAGTCAGGTAAAGCAGCGTTTTTTGGCCAATATGAGCCACGATATAAGAACGCCCTTACAATCTATTCTGGGCTTTTCTGAGCAATTGCAGCATAATAATACGAAAGATTCCGATGCCTTAAATGCTATTCACAAGTCTGCACTTTACCTGCTTCAGATTGTAAATGAAATTCTGGATTACTCCCGTATAATTTCGGGCAAATTTAAATTGGATAACAAGCCTTTTGAATTGCAACAACACATAGCAGCCATTGCACTTCATTTCGGATGTTTGCCAACGGAGTTGGAACCTGAACAAGTGCACGAATATCTTTACATGCTGCAGCAGAGGAGTAAAACACCATCCCAGACGTATTTCAAACACACAGTTTGCGGGCTGCGTTTTTTACTGAAAAGTGAGGGTCTTTAGTATGATTATCTTCATTTACCCAGTATACGTATATTCCGGAGCATACTGACCCCCTAAAACGGGCTTAAAACTACAAAATTTGCAAAAAAAAGCGAACTGCCATTCCGGCGGATGCTTCCCCTGTAACATTTGATGTTTATGGGTAGGGGAACTTATGCCATTCACTGGCAATAAAATGCTGAAAATGAATCAAAATCCCAAAATAATACCATTGCTGGCCACCTATATCCGGAAATCTGCCTATGTCCAATTACTGCCAAACTGACGAAAAACCCATAATACTTTAAGACAACAGTAAAACCAGGTTCCGTTCAACAGCGGCTCCATTGTTCGTGCTGCGCACGCAACGAAGCCTTAGTTGTTGGGCGGTCGGCTTTCTTTTCTGTCAAGCGAGTTTAACAAAGTTGTCTTCAAGTTTTACGTTAAAGTTTATTTCTGCTTTTAATGCCTTAAACACTTTCAAAATGGTGTCAATTGTAGCACTGTTAGCACTGCTTTCAAGTTTAGAGATTTGAGCTTTCTGAACTCCAACAAGTCGTCCAAGCTCTTCTTGTGTCAAGTTTCTTTTTTGTCTGGCTGCTTTAATCATTTTCCCTAAAACGTCCATACGAAGTTCATACTCGTATTCATCTCGCTCTTGTGTCCCAACTTTGCCGATATACTTGTCTTTCATCTCGGCAAGTGAGTAAGTCTTTAATTCTTTAGTTGCCATATGATTACTTTTTTAGTTTGTTGTTAAAATATTTGTCTCTCAGTCTTACTGCCCGGTTAATTTCGTTAGCCGGAACTTTGTCAACTTTCTTTATGAAACCGTGGGTTACTATTACCAAAGTTTCTTTATTATCTGTCTTGTTCTAAAATACGAGAAGTCTGATTTGTAGTCCTGCGAACTTTGTCCGAAACTCCCAAATGTCATTTTGTAGTTTCTTGAAAAGCTTTGGGTCATTAGTTTGTTCAGCAAGGTCAATATTGTAAAAGATTTTCTTAATTGTCTTTGTGTCGAGTTGCGAAATGAACTCGTCCGCTTCTTCTAAAAATTTTGTTTCGAAAAATCTCATTCAATATTGTCTTGTTTAACGTCACAAAGACAATAAATGTTTCCATAAATAGAAACAATATTTTATGTGTTTGTTCTTGGTTTCTGTTTTCTAAGCTGACGCATAACGGTTTGCGTGTATGTGCAGTAGCGGATTAGAAGCACTTTCCTGTCCGTTTAGCACAAAGTTTCTTAGAAACACAGACCTTCGATTTACCACTATACCCGCTATTGCCACATACACGCTGTTATGCAATCGTGCTTCTACTTTGCTCGATATTTCTATGTTATATTTCATTAATTAAATTCTTTTGTGCGTTGGGGCATTTTTTAATATTTATCTTTTTTCGGGCAGGGACTTGGAAGCTCTTTTGCAGGTTTTGGTCTAGCGTTGGTTTTGTGCAACCTGCAAATGTGCTTACAAGTTTGCGTTGGGGATTACTGGTTTTGTGCTTTCCACATCAAAGTCTTCTTCGGTCAATTCTGAATGAAGTCGTTTGTTTTGAAGCAAAGTCAAAATGTCGTCAAGTGTCTCGTCCGTTATTACAATTAGTTCTTCTTCAAATTGAATGTTCCAACCCTTCGCTACACTTAGTTGCTGTAATCTCTTCAAGTAAACAGGATTTCTATAATGGCCTAAATTCCTGATTGTCGCAATTTTCCTTAGGTATCGCTTATTGTTTCCAACTCGGTCAGTCAGAATTTCCATATTCATGAAAATGTTCAATTGGGTAACTTCTTCATAGAGTTCATTCGCATTGTTAATCATTCCCTCACGGAAGTTCAGACCTCTTTCAAAATCTTTCTTGGAAAGAATGAACAGAAACTCATTAAAGTAGAAAAGGTCGACAATGCTTGAGATGCTAAAAACGTTTTCTTGCTCTAAATCTTCAAATCGGTTTTCGTTGTACAAAAGGGGAATCAAACCTTTGTTTCGTTTCATTCTCCAATTCTCAGGCAGGGTTTTAAAACCGACAACTTGAATGCCTTCTGCATTCCGAAGAATTATCATGTAGGCTTTAGACTTTACAAGTTCTTCTACATTCTCAATAATATCTTCCTCTGGGTTTAAATCTTCGAGCTGCTCAAATATTCTGTAAAAGTCCGTTTCTTCATAGCTTATAGCCCTTACCTGGTCTTCTTCTGGTTCAGGACAATCATAGGTGTATTCTTCTACTGTGTTTGAATTGTAAATGTGATTTACAATGATATTTCTTAGTCTGGTTTCAAGTCTTTGGTCAATTGGAACGTATTTGACCGTGTACTGAGAAACTCTATCTCTTTTGTATTCTTTTACAACAGCCAATGTCACATTAGCCCCTCTTAAATCAAGGTCTTTTAATTGTCTTAGCGTTTGTCTTTGTCTATTGGGCATTTGTGGTCTCTTTTTCTGTTACAAAGTACAAGAAGCGGGTTAAGCTTCTTATGTAAAATCTTTCTCCTGCTTTCATTTCATGCTTGCTAATAACGATTGTTGAAGCTGGCTTGCCATCATATTCATATTCCAAGTCGTAGAGATAGTAACCTGCTAAAAGCAGAATAGGATTCATGAATACTGACTTGCTTTTTATTGTGAGAAGCAAAAGCAGCAAAAGGAATATTGAAAGCGAAATAATGTCTTCAACCTTCGCTAGATCAAAACCAAAAAACGACACGATATAAGGAATTGTGTAGTTAATTAAATCAACCGAACGGTTTTTAACTGTTTTCACAGTAACTGGCATATTTCCTCTCTTGATTGAGCCTATGGTTACGAATAACAGCACAACGCTCAATGCTGATAAGCCAAGAAGAATTGAAATGGCTACTGGATGCCCAAAACTGTAACTGCAATAAAAATCAAAATCCTTTACTGCCAATATCAAAAACAAAGGCGAGTAAGCGCTTATGAATAAAAGAATTGCTGTTAATAGTTTGGGCTTCATGATTTATCGTTCATTATCTAGAATGCCAAATATTTTACCATCAGACGTGAAATTCACCTTGCCGTAGTATATAGCCTCTGAGAATCGCTTCTCTTCATTAAATGTAAACTTCAAAATCTCAGAGATATTCCTTTCGTACATATCCGCTTTAGTAAATCTCATTAGTACCTGCACTTTTTCTTTCATAAAGTCAGGGTCATATTTGTATTCTAGGATTTGCTCAAAATTTTGCTTGATGATAATTCTCATTAAAGCCTTTGGAAATGCAATTAAATAAGGAACAATTCTTTGTTTTCTCTCTATCAGGAATACTCTGCCAAATGCCTCATTGGTATCAACAGAGGCGAAGGCATTGTTTATTCCCATGTATAAGTATGGGATGCCTTTTGCAGGAAAATTTTCATCGATTGATTTGTTATTCAAGGATTCGAAATCATTTGACTTGATAATCTCATTTATTCTCTCCTCCAATGATTTTAGAATTTTTGATCTTAAGCCAATTTCCTTAAACTCATTGAGGTAGTAGGTGAGTCGTGAGACGAGCTTATACTTTTTTGGATCCATTTCTATGTTAAATGCTGGAGGGTCAACTAGCCAGACTTTTGCTGTGCTGTTTGGTCGGTTGTCAAGCACTCCAATTGTGCCATAATATAGATTAGTATGAAGAGGTATCCCAAGTTTGGCCTCTTCGTCTCTCAAATATTTTTTCTTTCTAAGGATTCCTTTGTAATGAGAATCTACAGTTCCTGATTGGTCTATATTATTTTGTACAGCCGAACCTTTATTTTCAGCCTGAATGAAATTACTTCCAGTCGAAGCGAGAGGAATTTCAAAATCAAAAGTCGGGTGACCACCTCTACCTGGTGCTTCAGGAATTTTCTCCCAGTCGGCTTGCGTTAAACGATGTATTTGATTCACAATACATAGCCCAAGAGCGATTCCAACTCTCTCAGTTAATCCAGTATGGTGGAGGTCAGTACCTATAAACTGTGCTTGTATACTTCCATTACCGAAAATCAAATAATCATCGATATCTCCAAGGCGATGTTGAATTCTTGCACTTAATTCTTCATATGATCTATGACCATCCCTGTCTAATTGGTCTTTGAACATCATATAAGCCAAAAATTCTTCTTTGGAGATAGTCGCTCCATTGTTTACTAATGCTTCAATTTCAGCAGTATTTGGGTATGCTTCAAAAAGCCTTTGATGCTCATCGTTAAAATACTCTATTGAAACCCTTAAATCTGCCATGTTTTATAGCTCTCCTTTGAATGCTTTATCCAATAATGAAAGAAACAGCTTGTCTAAATCTTCAGTCGTCTTTTCGTGTTCCAATTGCAACGCTTTAAGGCGACTTTGAAGATGGGCAAATTCCTTCTGTTGGGTTATTGAAGGTATTGGCACTTTGATAGCTTCTAATTTTTTCAAACCTAAAGTTCTGTTTCTACCCGCTCCACCTGGAGATGCATGACCAATATCCTCCATCCCTTTGGGTGTCAAGAAGTGGTAGCAGAGAAACTCCGATGATACTTTTTCTGAATCAGGTACGC
>JBJHCA010000033.1:0-34011 GCA_050485785.1 Saprospiraceae bacterium
ATCTCCGCCTGATAGGGAGTGTATTGAGTGTACCAACCCGGGTTTTCAAAAATGTTTCTGCGAATCACCGCCGGTGTTATGGTGTTGTAATATCCCAGCCCGATAAAAGATTTGTAGAGTTTATTGCACATAGCAATTCCCCTCATGTGTTCCATCATTTCCCTTTCAGTAAGGGCGCGGGGCACATTAAGTTCTTCATCCAGGCGGATATCATCCGGTATGGTTTCATATATCAGCCTGTCCAGGTCGCTCACTTTAATTGTTCGCAACATGTCATCCAGATCGGCAGGGTCTATTCCGATGTGGCGGTCAACAAATTTGTCGGGATGGGTAAGTGCCATGATTCGTGTGTTAGTACGTGTTAAAAAGCGCTGCAAAGGTATGCTTTTTTAAGGCGTTTGGTTAGTGAAACAAGTTGTTCACACCGGGGTTTTAATATTATTTGGAATCCTTCAAAAGAAAGACGCAGGATCAACGATAACAGTGTTTTAAGCTGGTGCAAAAATATTGATTCGCCAGTTTGTTTTCCGGTATTGATACCCCGGTTCAATGAACTATTGAGGCCGCAGCATTGCAAGACCTTTGTATGTCGGGTACCGCCTGGTAATCAATCAGAACCGGAAGGCCTGTCGGTGATGAAAGTGAGTGAAGGAAGGACATTTTATTTGGCGGGAAATTGCCGGTGCCGCGCTTCAAAATATTTGGAATAGCTATCTTGCCGCTGAATTGGTCAAATAGCCGAGAGCATGCGAATCAGGACATTGGTTGTTATTTTGGGGTTCCTGTTGTTTATCGTGGGCATGATGGCTATTTTGCTCAGTATTGTCGGTGTTCAGCTCGTGTTTTTGGTATGGATGGACAATATTAGTCCCTTGTTTGGCTTTTTGGGTAAACTGTTCATGATGCTTGGCGGACTCATATTGATCGTATTGTTCAGAGCCAGGATCAGTGACCGGCCGGCCCATGTTTGGCCTGAGGATATCGAACGGGAAAGCCCGGAACCGGAAAGTAAAAAGCTGCTTGATGGGGAATCCGACAACGGAGAGAAATCTTCTTAAAAAAACAAAGAGACATAAAAAAAAATCGCAAAATAGTATGCAACACCCTGTTATTCACGAAACTAACGTGCAGCACAAAGCTATTGACAAGTTCTACCGGGGTAAGGTTCGCGATGTTTACACGGTTGGAGATCACCTGATTATGGTAGCTTCTGACAGGATTTCCGCCTTTGATCATATTTTACCCCGACCCATCCCTTACAAAGGGGCGGTACTCAACCAAACGGCAGCCCACTTTTTGAAGGCTACACGAGATATTGTACCCAATTGGCTGCTTGATACACCGCATCCCAATATAAGCGTGGGCGTTCGATGTGAGCCCATTCCCATTGAAATGGTAGTAAGGGGGCACCTATGCGGGCATGCCTGGCGCTTGTACAAAAGTGGTGTTCGCACCATATGCGGTGTTGTTATGCCTGACGGACTGAAGGAGAATGATGTTTTTCCTCAGCCGATCATTACACCAGCCACCAAAGCCGAGAGTGGGCACGATGAAGATATTTCAAGGCACGAGATCATTGAAAAGGGCATCATGAGCAAGCGTCTATTTGATTCTCTGGCTCAAATCTCCGTAATGCTGTTTGAACGCGGCAGTAAAATGGCTGCCCAGAGGGGGCTGCTGCTTGCTGATACAAAATACGAATTTGGTTTGCACCAAGGTGCCATTATGCTGATGGATGAAGTGCATACACCCGACAGCAGCCGTTACTTTTATCAATCGGGTTTTGCTGAGCGCCAAAGCAGAGGTGAGCCACAAAAGCAGCTTTCCAAGGAATTTGTCCGCAAATGGCTTATGGATAACGGTTTCCAGGGGCTCGAAGGCCAAATGATGCCACAAATGCCCGACGAGTTTGTACAAAGCATTTCCGGGCGGTATATCGAGCTGTATGAAACGGTAACCGGCAGTAGGTTTATCCCGTCATCATCTGCCGACCTTAAAGGCGAAATCGAAAGCACCGTTGTATCGTGGGCGGAGCAGTTGGAACGCAAACCTTGATTTGTCGTTATATATCTGTGCTCAGCACCACCACCAATAATATCAGATATGTTGAAACCAGTTTGTGTGGAATCCGTTTTGGATCACCATTTACCGCTTTTTAAACCGGGGGTATTGTTTTTTTTCATAGCTCTTTGTTGTGTGGGGTTCACTGGGGCACTCAGTGCCCAAACCTATTACCAGGATGATAAGTTTCTCCGCTTTGAAGACTACGTGTACAAGGAAAATATCAAAAGTGTAAAACTCACACAGCGCAATCTTCCCCTGTCTGAACCCATGCTTCCGCTGCAGCCCTGTGATCGTATGCGCACGCCCGGCACCCGGCTGATTCTCCGGTTTGACGACCTGGATGCCACACCAAAGGATTACTATTATACCATTGTTCATTGCGATGCCAACTGGCACCCCAGTCAGCTCAATGACATGGAATACATTGACGGATTTGTTTCAGACCGGATCCAGACCTTTGAATTCTCATTCAATACTTATGTGCCGTTTGTGCATTACAGCCTGGAACTACCCAATGATCAAACCTGCTTTACCAAATCGGGCAACTATTTGCTCATCGTTTATAGCGACAGTCCTGATTATCCCGTATTAACCCGAAGATTCATGATTTCGGAAAATTCGGTAAAGCTGGATGCTCGCATCCGCCGCCCCGGGGATGTAAGTAAAATCCGGACCCATCACGAAATTGATTTTACCGTCAATTATGAAGGCTTACCGGCAAACAACCCGCGTACCGAGTTTACTGCCGTGGTGAAGCAAAATTTTAGGTGGGACAATGCATTCACCGTTCATGAACCTATGCACGAGAGGGCCAACAGGCTGATCTACGAGTTTCAGAATGAAATCGTTTTTCCTGCGGGCAAGGAGTTCAGGATGGTCGATGCCCGGTCGTTCAGGTTCAGAACGGAACGCGTAGCCAGACTGGAGGATGATTCGGAGCATTTTCATCTGCATTTGTTTCCCGATGAAATACGAACCAACAAACCCTATTTTTACGAGGTGGACATCAACGGAAAATACCTCATCGACAATTCGCTGGACGTTCCCAGAGATGGGGGCACTTCGGTATTTGATCTGCTGCGCACCGGAGTGGGTACCCGTAACGTGAGACCCGACCAATTGTCGGGTTCTGATATGCGTGCCCAGGAAGATCTGATCAGGCGTATGAACTTGGAGTCAGATTATGCTTATGTACATTTTTCCCTTCCTGTCAATCAACCATACCGTGACGGTAATATTCATTTATTCGGGGAACTCACTGACAGGGCACTCGATCACCGAAGCCTGATGAAATACGATGAACAAGTGGGTGCGTACAAGCTGTCGTTGTATCTGAAACAGGGTTTCTACAATTACAAATATGCATTTGTACAGGATGGAAGCAGCATGGCTGATTTTAGCCGAACAGAGGGAAACTGGCACGAAGCCGAAAACGAGTATCAGATACTGATTTATTTCAGGCCGTTTGGAGAGCGATACGATCGCCTGGTCGGTTACCGGAACATGCGTTTTTTGCCACGATAACTCAAGTCAGCTGTACCGGGAAAACAGATTCAAATCCTCAACTGGAAGGTATAAAGGAATAACTATTGCCGACACTTGGCTGTAGCCTCGTAAATTGCAATGGCTAACCCGCCCGGCAGATTAATATCTAATGATTTTTGAAGGGTTGATGCAGTCAATGCAAGGTTAGCAGTAGTTTTTTGATCAGGCACTCATTATCAGTGCTATAGATGTTGTTGAAGTATTTCCTGAACCTCTGCTTCTGTCATAGACACTAAAGCAGCTATATCTGCCGGGTTCATTCCCAGCCTGTGCCCATTGAGAATGACTTTCTCAATTCCTTTCTTCATGCCTTTCTCTATTCCTTTCTCTATTCCTTTCTTTAGACCTTCCTTATGCCCTTCCTTATGCCCTTCCTTATGCCCTTTGTCCATGCCATCCTTAATAGCCGTTTCAATCATGTTGCGGGATACAAGTAACTGATCCTGGTACTTGTCATACGCTCGTCTGGCTGTTGTTCCCATGCTGTCGTAATTTAGTTTTTGTTCAACTTGTTGAAGCCCTTTAGCCTGATAACGATCAGGCAATTCAGTATGTTTCAGATAAAAGATCCATTCATCCAGGCTGTTACGGGCAATATCGTCAAAGTTATTGACTTTGATAATATAATACTCCGGAAAAAATTTCCCGGGATTAGTGTACACAAACTGCTCTTGCTGCCTGTCTGATAATCTAAGCTGGTCATTGTGATTAATTCCGAGAAATTCCATTTTGCCGTGGTACACATAATCTTTACCCTGGCCCAGTTCAAAGTATAGGATGTTCACTGAATAAACTTTGCGCACTTTGGCATAGGGCTCTCCTTTGGTGATGTATTCAGTAATGACCCGTGAGGTCCCATAGAGCATACGCTGAAAGTAATCCGACTCACTGTAAAATTGTATCTCGATAATGATGAGCTCATTACGGTGATTGAGACAAAGCAAATCAACTCTGTTGTTTTTGTCATGCTCATTATCCATGTTGCTTTCTGACTCCAGCAAATGCTTGATACGGATATTCTCTTTGAACAATTCAGACAGGAAGCCCTCCAGTATGTCGAAATTAGCCTTTTGCCTGAGCAAGCGTTTGCTGGCCCAGTCAAAACTAACCAATGTTCTCTTTTTCATGGCCGTGCAATAGGTTACCCCCTAAATTATGACATAAAGTAATATGAATGCAAGAGGACGGGATTATTTTCAAAATTCAAAGCATCCTCCTAAGTGGGCCATATAAACAAACGATCCGGTTTACTTCAGGTACAGTTTATGCATACACCCAACCCAGGGCGGGGGGAATCAGCAAAATCAGTGCAGCCAGCGTTAAAATTACAAACAGTGGCAATACCCATTTGAACCATTGTGCATAGTTGACTTTAGCGATGGCCAATACCCCCATGGTAACACCACTCGTGGGAATGATGAGGTTCGAAAGCCCGTCACCCAACTGAAAAGCCAAAACGGCAGTCTGACGACTGATTCCAAGGAGGTCGCTAAGTGGCGCCATCAGCGGCATAGTTAATGCAGCCTGCCCTGAACCGGAGGGAATAAACAAATTAAGCATACTTTGCACAACAAACATCATGTGTGCCGAGAATACTCCGGGCAGATTATCTGCAGCGGAAGACAGGGCAAACAAAATGGTATCCATAATTTGTCCTTCAGTTGCTATGACCAATAATCCGCGGGCCATACCAATAACCAATGCGGCCATCACCATATCTTTGGCTCCGTCAATAAAGGCATCACTAGCTTTTACCGGTGCAAGCCTGCTAACCAAAGCAATAAGGATACCCATGCCCAGGAAAAGTCCACTGATTTCGGTGATGTACCAGTCCCATTGATTTACTCCGTAGATCAGTAATGCAATGCTGAGACCAAGGATAATGAGATTGGCGGTATGTATGTTTGGAGAAATTTTACTTTGCAATGGGCTCAGGCCGGGTTCTTTATCATCCTCATCATCGGTAAAGGGGACAGCTGAAGTTTTGCCTTTGCTCAATCGACCGGCATACATCATTACATAAGCAATGGCCACTAAAGTTAGTGTAATCCATACCACAAGCCGGTAACCGACGCCGCTGAAAAGCGGTACCTCAGCAATTTCCTGCGCAATTCCAACAGTGAAAGGATTGAGGAAAGCACCCGCAAACCCTGCTCCTGCACCAATGAATGGAATGGCAATTCCCACCATGCGGTCAAAACCCATGGCACGAGACAGCGGCAATGTGATCAGAATAAACACCAAAACTTCTTCACTCATGCCAAACGTTGCTCCACAAACGGAAAACAGTACCATTACGGCAGGGATAATCCAAAACCTGAGCCCGGGATTGTGCCTGGCAGTAATGATCAGCCTGCTGAGTCCATGCTGTACTGAGCCTGCCTTGTTCAAAATGCCGAATGCGCCTCCAACCAGCAACACAAATCCAATAATAGGTGCAGCCTGCACAAATCCTTTAAGCGGGGCGGTTACCAGTGCGGTGATGGGCTGCGGAGCCCGGTCAGTGAGTGAATAGCTGCCGGGAATTACACTTTCACGCTGGCCAATCAATTCACGTTCAAAACTGCCGGCAGGTACTATCCAGGTGAGGCCTATAAATATGAGCATGATGAAAAGTACCAGCGTAATAGTATCAGGTAACTGTATTTTCATAGGTCAAAATGCTGTAGAAAAAAGAAGGGTCAATAAGAATGGCCAAATTATTGAATAATTCTGTATCTGCAATGGATCAAGCAGAAGGTTTGTGGGAAGGTTTATATTTGGTGATATCATATTTGGCACACCGGAAACAATAGATGTGCGGTGTTATTGTCTAACATATGCCAGTACACATTGCTGAGTTCCCGGGATTCCTGTCTGTGTAACCTGGTAAGCCAGTGAAAGGGTATCGCCATAAAACACCCATGAACCACTGATGTAGTATGTGCCTTCTGAACCTTCAAACTCACTGAATACATAGGTGTGGGCGTTTTCAACCTGAAGCGTAAATTCTGCTGTTGCTCCGTATCCGGCAAAATTGGAAATGGCCAGAGTCATTGGCCCGGGAGCAGTTATATCAGATTCAACCTCCAGAAAATGATTTCCTGAGGCAGAGGTACATGCTCTGGTTCCCTTATAAGTTCCTGTGTATAAGCCACTCCAGGTATGCTGGCACAGATTTCCTGAATAACCTATATTGCAATTACAATTTCCTTCAAAGCAGGTTCCATTATCACCGCAGTTTATATCCTTACATAAGTCGGCATTGCAGCCGGAGTTAATCAGGAGGAAAGTTGCCGGATAAATGGACAAAAACAAGCAGTATCTCCATTTCATGATTGGTGATTTTTTACTTTTAATGAGGGTTTTATGCTTGTACAAATTTATATTTTCTGATCATCTGCCGGGATCACTAAGGGGAAAAATTCATCTGTTCAGATAAAAAAAAAGCTCTGCTGAACACAGCAGAGCTTTTTACCTAAAAAAGTGAATTTCTATTGCCTTGTATAAGTAAGCGTACAGGTATCGGTAAACCCATCAGAAGCATCCACAGAAGTATAAGTGATGGTAAGCGTATTGCCGGAAATTTCACCGGTACCGGTAATGGCGAAAGTACCATCGGGGCTTACAAAAGAAGGATTGTTGATTTCGATGCGAACACGGGTGTCTAATGAAGCCGTCATGGTTGCAGCATAACCGGCAAAGTTGGTAATAGTGATTGATGTAGCAGTAGGATTCGCAATAGTGCTGCTGATGTTGGTGTAGTTGCCTGAAGTGCAGGCATCGCTTCCTATATAGTTACCTGCAAATTTGGCACTCCACTGAATATCGCAGACATCACCTTCGTAGCCTGTTACACAGTTACAATCGCCTTCAAAGCAAGTTCCGAACTGCCCGCAATCCACGTCTTTGCAAGGGTCGTCACTACATGAAGAAAACACAAAAAACACACCTGCAAGCATCAATCCTGCAAGTTTTAAAGATAGGTTTTTCATAAATGTTTGGGTTTTAATGGTTAAAAAAGTTTTAACTGGTAAGAGCAAAGATACAGGATTTTTTTTGGCAAAAAAACAAGCTTTGGGTTGAATAATTCTGCACTTCAATGCATATAAACGCATACAGAGCATTCTTGTTATGTTTCTGCAAGGTTGTATACCGGGCGTTTTGAAGCCCATTGAAGCAGCTTGGTTTCCACTTCTTTGCCGGTGTACCGGTTTTCAATGTCAGGAATGGAAAGCAGTTCTTCAAACAGTTCATCCTGGGCCATGGCTTCTTCCAGAGCTATGCTGTAGGGTTGATGGGTAAATGTGACCATGGAATACATGGGAATAAACTGATGGGGATATTTCTCGTGATAGTGATTGGCAATTTTTTTCCTCAGTAGAAACTTAGGATCTGCTATCTGGTCGCGCATTTCAATGAAATTGCGAAGGGCCAGCTCACTGATAGCGTTGCCGTCTTTCACTCTGTTGTGACCAAACTGCCAGAATGCTTCATCCCAATTGTTTTCTATAGCTTCAGCAGTTTCCATCAAAATCCGGCAATCTTCAAAACCGGCATTCATGCCTTGTCCGTAAAAAGGTACAATAGCATGGGCGGCATCACCTATCAGCAGTGTCCTGTTTCCCATTACCCAGGGATTACACCTCACCGTTACCAGATCTGAGGTTGGATTAGTATTGAAATCCTCCAGCAAGGTAGGCATCAATGGCAAGGCATCTGCAAAGTGCTTTTTAAAAAATGCTGTAACAGCATCGTCTGAATTCAGATTGCTGAAAGATTCTTCTCCCTCATAGGCCAAAAATAAGGTGCAGGTAAAGCTTCCGTCAGGATTGGGAAGGGCGATCATCATAAACTGTCTGCGCGGCCATATGTGAAGTGCATGTTTGTCCAGTTGGTGCGTCCCGTCCAGATGTGGAGGAATGCTGAGCTCTTTGTATCCGTGCTCCAGGTAAAACTGCGCATAGTTGAACCTAGGTTGCTTTTGCATACTGAGCCTCACCATGGAAAAAGCCCCGTCAGCTCCGATCACATAATCCGGTTTAACACTGACCTGCTGATTGCGGGCCGTATCGTGAAAAACAACTTCCGGTTGGTCAAAAAGTACCTCCTCGCAACGGTGATCAAAGTGAAAAGTTACATTTTGATGCCGGTCAGCGGCTTCAATCAGTTGTTGATTAAGCCATCCCCGTGACACAGAATAAATAGCCTGATCTCTTATGCCATATGGCTGAAATGTTGTGTTTCCTGAAGTATCATGAATCATACGCCCTTTCATGGGAATGGCCTCTTTTCTGATATGGTTGGCCATGCCGGCCATATCGAGCGCTTTCCAGCCACGGTCGCTCAAGGCAAGATTTATTGACCTTCCCCCGATGAGCGAACCTTTGCGCATATCGCTTCGCCGTTCGTACACGTCTACATGGTGGCCTTTACGCGCCAGCATCAGAGCCAGCAATGAGCCGACAAGCCCGGCTCCGGCTATGGCAAAATTTCTGTTCATGCTTTTTTCATTTCCCGGAGGGTTTCATCCAGCGATTTGACAAAAAAGGCAACATCATCAAATGAATTGTAGAAAGGCACAGGTGCCAGTCTGATCACATTGGGTTCGCGCCAGTCACTCACTATGCCTTTTTCCCGCATTGCAGCGTGAATGTTTTTTCCCCGGGTTGAATTGACCATCAGACTGAGTTGACACCCTCGATCATCGGGATTACGTGGTGTAATGCAGGTAACTTCCGTTCCGCTTTCGGCAATTGTATCCAGGCACTTTTCAAGAAATCCGGTAAGCTTTACGGATTTTTCTCTCAGGGCAGGCATTCCGGCTTCGGCAAACATTTCCAGGCTGGCCAGGTGAGCAGCAAAGCCAAAAATCTGTGCATTGCTCAGCTGCCATCCTGCAGCACCTTGCATGGGCTTAAAGCCCTTTTTCATCAGAAATCGCTCCTCCTCATCGTGCCCCCACCAGCCGGCAAAGCGCGGCAGGCCCGGGTTTTCACCATGTCTCTCATGGATAAAGATGCCGGAAGGTCCACCTGGCCCTGAGTTCAGATATTTATAACCGCACCAGGCCGCAAAATCCACATCCCATTCATGCAACTGCATAGGGAGGTTCCCGGCTGCGTGAGCCAGATCAAAACCTGCATAAGCACCACACTCATGGGCAGTTTCCGTAATGGCTTTCAGGTCAAACCACTGACCCGTAAAGTAGTTGACACCGCCAAAAAACACCAGTGCCGTTTCCTCCCCATGTTTTTTGATCACATTTTGTATCTGTGAAGTAGTCAGGGTGTGTTGTCCGGGTTCCGGCTCAATTTCTATGATGGCATCATCGGGTGCAAAACCGTGGAGCTTTACCTGACTCTCCACCGCATATTGGTCAGACGGGAAAGCCCCTGCTTCCATAATGATCTTATATCGGTGTTCCGTAGGCCGGTAAAAGGTAGCCATCAGAATATGAAGATTAGTAGTCAGTGTGTTCATTACCACCACTTCGTGAGGCAGTGCACCTACCAGTCGTGCTGTAGGATCAGTGAGAAAATGATGGTATGGTTTCCAGGGTCGTTTGCCTTTTACATGGCCTTCTACACCATACCTGCCCCAGCTGTCAAGGGCTTCCTGAATGTATGATGCCGTGCGAATGGGCTGCAACCCCAGCGAATGACCGCAAAAATACCGGACTGCTATTTCACCGTCCTGCGGAAACAGAAATTGATGCCGCCAGTGTGCCAGCGTATCGAGCTCATCGAGGTGACGGGCTTCTTCTGCAAAAACATTGTGCATTAACGGAGCTTTACATCATAAACCCCGGCAAGTCGAGACCGGGAGGCAAAATAGCTGACATCATGGATTTGGTTTCCTCAGCTGCTTTTTCGTCAGCTTTGGTGATGAGCTTATTCATGGCTACTACCAACAGGTCTTCGAGCTCCTCGGCATCAGCTTCTTTGAGAAATCCGGGGTCTATTGAAATATTGGTTATTTGTCTGTCGGCAGTAGCTTCAAGCCTGATCATGCCGTCTGCTGCTGACTCTTCCACCTTAATCCGGCTCAACTTTTGCTTAAGTTCAGCCTGAAGTGCTTCTAATTGGTCAAACATGATGAAAAACGTTTTATTAAGTGAATCCGGCATTGCCGAATAGCATGCAAAGCTATGCTTTTTCCATCACAGTACCGCACCGGCTACAGGTTCTTAATGCCTCATTTTCCATAAAGGCATTTATCACCACGGGCAGTTCTTTTACAATGTCTTTCATGGCAAAGGAGGCCTCGTGAAGCTGATGGTCGCATGATTCACAAAACCACATCAGTTTGTCCAGCTCACCTTCTCTTCGGTGCCGTTCTATCACAAGGCCCACGGTATTGGCAGGACGCTGCGGTGAATGGGGTATGCGGGGGGGCAGCAGAAACATCTCTCCTTCCCGGATGTGGATATCTTCTCTTTTCCCGTCAGGATTGATGATCTTAACCGTAATATCACCCTGAAGCTGGTAGAACAATTCCTCTCCGTCTTCAAAGTGGTAATCTTTCCGCCCGTTGGGCCCGCCAACAACCATTACAATGAAATCCTCATTGTCAATATACACTTGCTTATTGCCAACCGGAGGTTTAAACAGGTGGCGGTTTTCGTCAATCCAATGTTTCAGATGAAATGGTTTTAACATATCGGGGTGTTTTTTAGTAAGTGATCAAATAGTACAAATAGCCAAGACAAAATACGGTAAAAAATATGAACCCGCAAATGGAGAGTATTTTCAAAAAGCGACCGGGTTTGTATTCCGCCGGAACATCTGCGCTGTGCATTAACCTGTAGCTCATTACGGCAATAAACGGTGATGTAAAAAAGGAGATGATAGTGGCTGCAAGCAGTAAATAAACCATGGCATGGCTAAAGAAATATACAATACACCATGCCCCGGCAATCAGTATCACTAACCAGAATATGTAATACTGCCGGGGCTGATCGTGATTTCTGTGCAGGGCAGTTATGGTCGACATAGTTCGGGGAAGAGCATCAAGGCAGGTGAGGGTAGTACTGAACATGGCAGTGAAAGCCGCCAGGGCAATAAACAAATAAATACCATCTCCGTAAGTTTCGGTAAACATGTGAAGTAAATTGCTGATAAACTGCCCGGAGCCTTGCTGCACAAAACTGCTGCTACCCATACCCCCGCCAAACAACATGAGCGCACCCAGTGCCATAAAGCAAAATGCCAGTACTACTGAACCGGCATAACCGTAGTTGAAATCCCTGATTGCCTGGTGGTATGAAAAGTCTTCCGGCTCACTTTCAGCTTTGGCTTTTGCCCATAATGAATGCCAGATTGACAAGTCCAATGGCGCCGGCATCCAGCCCATGAAAGCAATCAAAAATGCAAAAAACATGCGGTCATCCATATCCAGGGTGAAAGCTAATGCCGGAGCTCCTGCACCCAATAAAAACACCCAGGCCACGGTGACTACGGTAAAAACCGAAAGCCCGGCCACAACCAGCTTAATGGTTTTATCCAGACTACGGTAACGGCCCGTAACTAGCAGGGCAAAACAAATGCCGAGCAAAACGGCTACCAGCATGACGAGACTCCAAGAGGAATTGAGGGTGGTTTTGACAATAGAGGCAGTGACCAGCGTAATGGCTGCCTGGATGATAAACATGGTTCCCAAAGTCATGAAAGTAATGACCCAAAGTACCCAGGTACCCTGTTGCCGATACCCCTCAAGTAAAGTTTTTCCCGTAGCCAGGGTATAGCGCGGGCCAAACTGGAAAAAAGGATATTTAAACAGGTGGATCAACACCAGCGCCCATAGCAATCCCATCCCGTAGTCAGCACCGGCCTGAGTGGCATACACAAGGTGTGAAACACCAACAGCCGCACCGGCAAACAACAGCCCGGGGCCAAACTTTCGCCAAACACTCATAACAGACTTTTGTATCTTGCGCCAAGATATACAAGTTTAAAAAATCCACCATATGGAAATTGATTTGAAAGGCCTCAATGCCTGGGTAGGGGGAGGGAGTAAAGGAATTGGCTATGCCTCGGCTTACATGCTGGCTTCGGCCGGAGCATCCGTAATACTGGTTGCCCGAAATGAAGACGACCTGAAAGCAGCTTGCAACCGGCTGCCGCTCAAGGAAGGAGTGCATCACGAATACCGCGTGGTGGATTACACTGATACTGCGGCATTGCTGGATACAGTTTCCCACGTGGCTTCAGAAAAAACCATCCATATTCTGGTCAATAACTCCGGCGGCCCGGCTGCCGGCCCGGCTTATATGGCCAAGCCCGAAGCCTATCTCGAAGCATTTCAGCAACACCTGATCGCCCAGCAAATATTGGTTCAAACCTTATTACCGGGTATGAAGAAAGCTTCTTTTGGAAGGATCATCAACATTATTTCTACCTCAGTGAAGCAACCACTGCACGGCCTGGGCGTATCCAATACCATCAGGGGAGCCGTGGCTAACTGGAGCAAAACCCTGAGCCTTGAACTGGCTGCATGGGGCATAACGGTGAACAACGTATTACCGGGAGCCACAGCCACCGAACGTCTTGAGTCTATAATCCGGACTTCCGCAGCAAAACATCAAATCAGCATAGAAGAAGCGGAGAAAAATATGAAGGCTTCAATACCGGCGGGACGATTTGCAAATCCGGAAGAAGTGGCCGCAGCTGTTGTTTTTTTAGCAAGCCGACAGGCTGCTTATATTAACGGCATCAATGTTCCGGTAGATGGCGGAAGAACCGGGTGTCTGTAAATTTAATTTCACATAGATTAACTGACCGGAGCTACCTGATCTGAAGTATCTTGATCTCAACCCGCTGATTTCGAATTCTGCCGTCAGGAGTGCGGTTGGAGGCGATGGGTCTGCTTTTTCCGTATCCCCTGAAGTAAACCCGGTCACCTTCAACGCCCTGGGCAACAATAAACTCAGCTACAGATTTAGCTCGCTCCCTGGACAACCAGTTACAAAATTCATCATCACACAGGCTGTTGGTGTGACCGCCAATTTCCACCACAATGCCGGGATTGCTTTTCAGAAAACCGGCAATTTCCTTCAGTACAGGTTCAGATTCTGCATTGATGTTAAATGAATCAACCTGAAAAGACAGCCGGTTTACAGGTAGAGATACCCCCTCCCGGATGGTCCTGGTATCCAGTTCGGGCATAATGGTTTCCTGAACTTCAGGCCGGGGATGGGTCGGCGGTGGTGTCGGTGTGCTAGGTGACCTGGCCAGTTCTGCCGGAGGAATATTCTCCTCGGCTACCGGTTCATCTTCTTCAACAGCAGTATCCATCGCTATTTCCGGGAAGTCACAGGTGCGAATAGACGAGAGATTATCCACCAATATGTTTCCGTTATATGGCAAAAACACCGGCGTGCGGTAGTAGGCCTCCAGCATGATGAATTGCACATCAGTTTGGGGATTGAACGTAAACTCAAAGGTACGCCATTGTGTGTTTTCAATCAGCGGGCTTTCGGCCAGCAGAATGCGGCGGTCACACATCGATGTACCTCCCCATATACGCAATTTGATAGGTGTGGTGTAATTTTCACGCTGACCCGTTTTGCGATTGTGGCTTACATACACAGGCGAGCGCATCAGTGCAGCCGACATGTTGTAACATTCACCCCGACGAAGTGGAGCCGGAAGGCGCTGGGCTATGCTTTCCCAGGTATCGTCGTTGCGCACTACCATGCCCACGTAAGTGTTGCCGTGGTAGGGCGGTGCTGTTACACTGAAAAAATTGCCCGGATGCACATCCGGCGGCGTTTCAGTTGGGGGGCCGCAATCTGTCCAACCGGCAGGCGGTTTGCTGTGTTGCGGCGTGTCTTCAAAGCTGGGGTTGTAAAAGTTAATCTCCCTTTGCGCTGTAGTATCAGCCAGCATTGAAATCATCAAAAACCCCGTAATTAGTCCACTCAAAAACTTCATACTACAATTAACTATGCAAGACCATAACGTGTTGTTGCAACCTGGGAATATAACCGGCAGGCATCAAACAAAAAAACAAGGAAACCGGTCCCTGCAAATATCCATTTACTCCCGGTTTATTCAAATGCATTGATCCCCGTTACATCATACCCGGTTATCAACAGGTGGATATCGTGAGTACCTTCGTATGTAATCACTGATTCCAGGTTCATCATGTGCCTCATGAGCGGATATTCCCCGGTAATACCCATACCTCCGTGTATCTGACGTGCTTCGCGTGCAATTTCCAGAGCCATGTTGACATTGTTGCGCTTGGCCATGGAAATCTGTGCCGGAGACGCTTTGCCGGCATTAGCCAATGTCCCCAGTCGCCAGGTTAGTAGTTGAGCCTTGGTAATTTCCGTGATCATCTCAGCCAGTTTCTTCTGGGTTAGCTGAAAACTGCCAATGGGCTTGCCAAACTGCTTGCGCTCCAGGGAATAGCGTAAGGCACTGTCGTAGCAATCAAGTGCTGCACCTATGGCTCCCCATGCGATGCCATACCGCGCTTTGGAAAGACAGCTCAGGGGCCCACGCAATCCTCTGATTTCGGGAAACACCTGGTTTTTGGGAACTCGGACATTGTCGAATACCAGTTCACCGGTAATGCTGGCCCTCAGCGACCATTTGCCGTGTATTTCCGGGGCCGAAAATCCGGGTGTGCCGGCTTCAACCACCATGCCACGCACTTTGCCTTCTTCATCTTTGGCCCAAACTACGGCAATGTCGGCAATAGGACTGTTAGTGATCCACATTTTAGACCCGTTCAATACATAAGCATCCCCGTCATCCACTATGGTACTTGCCATGCCCGCGGGGTTGGAGCCGTGATCAGGTTCCGTGAGGCCAAAACAACCAATAAGGTCTCCGCTCGCAAGCCTGGGCAGATATTTCATTTTCTGCTCTTCCGATGCAAAGCGATATATGGGGTACATAACCAAAGAGCCCTGAACGGAAGCCGCAGACCGAATGCCACTGTCGCCCCTTTCCAGCTCCTGCATAATGATACCGTACGCAATTTCATCCATACCTCCACCGCCGTATTGCTCGGGAATGGATGGTCCAAAAGCGCCGATCTCAGCTAATCCTTTAACCAGATGCCGGGGAAATGCAGACTTCTCGGCATAGTACTCGATAATGGGCGTAACTTCCTGCTTCACAAAGCTTCGAACGGCATCGCGAACCAGCAAATGCTCTTCTTCCAGCAACTCATCCAGCAGGTAATAATCATGTCCGGTATAGCGATCCTGTTTTGCATGCTTTTTGGCCTCAGCCAGCATTTCGTCGTAGTTGATCATAGGTGATTTTTTGAGGGCACAAAGGTACAAATATTTATGGTGTATAAACTGGCATTTTGCACCCGTATTCACTGTACATCATTTGGTTTTTAAGGCCGGGTAATTCATGGAGAAAAACGATACTACATCGCAAAGGGGTATTCCTGTATTGAGAAGGTGTTTTATTTTACATCACTCTTTGTGGGCTCAGCTCCGCCTCGCTTTGAGTTTAACCGGCAGTTTTGGAAGAATTCCTGATCAGGAAATGAAGGGTCTTCACTTCACGGGGTGTCAGCAGTCTCCAGCTTCCGGTTTTCAGTGTACCCGTTTTGAGGTGCATAATGCGTACCCGCCTGAGTGAAGTTACCACGTATCCCAGGTATTCGCACATTCGCCGGATTTGCCTGTTCAGCCCTTGCGTAAGAATAATGCGAAAGGAGTGAGACCCGGTTTTTTCTATCGTACAAGGTTCGGTAACAGTTCCCAAAATGGGAACACCCTGTGCCATGCGTTGAATAAATGCATCCGTAATGGGTAGATTGACGGCAACTAGGTACTCTTTCTCGTGTTGGTTGCCGGCTCTCAGTATTTTATTGACAGCATTGCCGTCGTTGGTCAGTATGATAAGCCCTTCGGAGGCCTTGTCAAGCCGGCCTACCGGAAACACGCGCTGAGGATAATTCACATAAGCGGCAATATTGTTCTTTACACCGGGGTCGGTGGTGCAAACAATTCCGGCAGGTTTGTTGAGTAAAATATACACGGTCTCCGGATTGTCCTCACCGGAAATAAGTATCCCGTCGATGTGAACAGTATCCCCCGGTGCTGCCCTGTTCCCTTTTTTAGCTACCTGCCCGTTGAGTTTTACCCGTCCGGCCTCAATCAGGCGGTCAGCTTCTCTGCGTGAACAACGTCCCGTATCACTGATAAACTTATTCAGACTTACTGATTGATCCTGAGTCATGGGAAAAATTCCTTGGAACCATTTTTATCATTCTGCATGATTCTTTACGAGACAAAGGTAGCCAACATCGCCCAATGTTTGGGACAACCTTGTGCCATGTTGCCCGCCCTAAAAGCAGCTAAACCTCTGCCTGTTTCCATCCTTTAATGTGCCGCGGAGCGGCACCCACAAAGAGATACAACCACAAAACCCAGGACAGATTTCCCAATTTTGTGCTGATTCATTGAGGGAAAACCCTTAAAACCTGAATCTTGCATTGAGCATGGCAGCGATGGACGGGTTGTTCTGAATGCGGCTGTCGCTAGGGTTGTAGTTCAGGCTTCCACCCAGTTGTTCCAGCATGAGCCTGTTGTTGAACATGGGAATATTCCTGAGGTTGGCACCCAGGCCGAATGCCCCGGTCATGGGGTTGACATTGCCTTCAAACCCAAATCGGTTTCCCTGATATCCGGCATTGAAACGATTGGGTTCTCCGTTTCTGTCGATGCCCATGCCGGCATTAAAGCCATCATAGTTCAGGTTAAACCGGCTGCTGTTATTCATAAAGTCGCGCCGAAGCGAAAAATTCCTTTCTCTGCTGCCCAGCCTTAATGTGGAGTTGGCTTCCGGTGGCCTTGTCATGTTGAGTTCGTCCCTCATGGTGCGAGGGCGGGTATCGGTTCCGGACATATCGATCAGGCTCGGCATTGGCGGCCTGGGAGTAACGGGATTCATCCATGGGGGCGAAGCCTGCGGTGGAGTGAGCATTGGACCCTGTGCTCCCGGTGAGCCGCCGGGATTAAGCCGTAAACCAAAATTGCCGAGATTGAATCGACCCATCATCCGCCGAACGAATGAACTGTTGTTATCATCATCGTCATCGCGCTGAATAGGGCGTTGGGTTTGCAACTGTAAAGGCGGCGGTGAAACTGAAGCCGTGGCTGAAGCACCGACTGAATGTACCGGCGATGCAGGGGAAGCATGTGTAGATTGCCGTTGTTGATGAAGCTTTGACATGGTGTTTGGGGTTAGATCAAACAAATATAAGCGATATTATCATACAAGTCAACAGGTATTGAAGGAAATCTACACGAAACTTGAAATGTAAAGTTCTCCTTCCTGAAGATGTGCAATCATCGCAACTGACAGGCCCGGTTTTTTTTTAATAAAATCTTCGGTTATCGCGTTTTGCTTTTTCGTGTATCTGTTTACCTTTACCCGAACAAACATTCGTTTGACATGGACAGAAGTTTTCACACACTGAAGGTAAAGGCAGTGGAGCAGCTTACCCCGGAGGCCGTAGCAATTGAGCTTGAAGTTCCCCCTGAATGGCAGGAAACGTACACTTTCAAGGCCGGGCAATATCTTACCTTCCGGATTTACATTGACGGAGAAGAGGTGCGAAGGACCTACAGCATTTGCTCCGCACCGCATGAGAACAAATGGGTGGTAGGCGTGAAGCATCTTCCGGGAGGTTTGTTCTCCACGTATGCCAATCAACAGCTCAAGCCGGGCGATACCATTGAAGTGATGCCGCCACTGGGGCGATTTACGCTGCCGGAGCCTGCTGCAGAGCCCAGAAATTATGTAGCATTTGCTGCAGGAAGCGGCATCACGCCTGTGCTATCGCTCATAAAGCAGGCACTGAAGGAAGAGCCCCACAGTCGGTTTACCTTGTTTTTTGGTAATAAACTCAGTGCCACCATCATGTTCCGTCGTGAGATCAATGCCTTGAAGAACCGCTATATGGATCGTTTGCAGGTGCATCATATCCTCAGCAGGGAAATGCTGGAATCGGACCTTTTTTGCGGGCGATTGGGCGGTGAAAAGTGCAGGCTGTACAACGGTCTGTTGTTTGACAGCAATAAGACCGACCATTACTATATCTGCGGGCCTGAACCCATGATACTCGAAGTTAGAGACACATTGGTGAATATGGGTGTGCCGCGGGAAACCGTGCACGTAGAACTGTTTACCGCAGCAGGTAGCAGGCAGGCCGACCGTGCAAGCAGCAGGAAAACCGAATACGGTGACGCCACGGCTGAAGTTACGCTGAAACTCGACGGCAGAACCATTCAGTTTCCCCTGACTTATGACGGCCAGAGCATTTTGGATACAGCCCTGAAGTATGGTGCAGATCTGCCGTATGCCTGTAAAGGCGGGGTGTGCAGCACCTGCATGGCCAGGCTGACGGAAGGTGAAGTGGAGATGGACGTGAATTATGCTCTCGAACCCGATGAAATTGCCAAACGACTGATCCTGACCTGCCAAAGCCATCCGCGAAGTGAGAAGCTGGTGGTGGATTTTGACGATATCTGATTATGAAGACCAACGCCGTATCAGGAAAGCGGGACATTATTCTGCAGCACGCAGCAGCTCTGTTCAGGGAACACGGGTTTGCGGGCAGCAGTATGCGTGAACTGGCCAACAGGGTAGGCGTTGAACCCTCTTCGCTTTATTCGCACATCAGCGGTAAGGATGAATTGCTGAGGGAGATATGCTTTCAATGTGCAGTCAAATTCACCCGGGGCATGCAGGAAATTCTGAACAATACAGCCTCTGCGCATGTAAGCCTTGAAGCCCTGATCGATCTGCATATTGACATTGCCGTTTCCGATCTGTCGAGTATTACGGTGTTTAACGATGAGTGGAGGCATCTGGGTGAAGCCGATCTGAAACAGTTTAAAACACTTCGACGGCAATATGAAACCCAATTTACGAAGATACTACAGCAGGGTATGAATGAAGGCGATTTCAGAGCCATGGATGTTCGCATTATGATGTATACCATTTTGTCGGCTTTGCGATGGATACACTACTGGTACAAACCGTCAAAACAAACAGGTCCGGAGCACATCAAGGCCGAAATTAAACAACTGGTATTGCAGGGGTTGTTAAAATGAACTACATTGTCATGCTAAAACAAACAGAACCAATCCGAACGACTGTTCGTTAACCCGATACGAAGAACCGAACAAACATAGAGACATGAAAGACGAAAGTTTGCTGGAACAAAGATTTGAGGAGCGGATAGCTCAGGACATCAAGATAGAGCCCAAGGACTGGATGCCGGAGAAGTACCGCAAAACGCTGATCAGGCAGATATCCCAGCATGCCCATTCCGAAATTGTGGGGATGTTGCCCGAGGGCAACTGGATAAGCCGGGCACCCAACCTGCGGCGAAAGGCAGCATTGCTGGCCAAGGTACAGGATGAAGCCGGGCATGGCTTGTATCTGTACGCAGCAGCGGAAACCCTGGGCGTTGACCGCGACAGCATGATCCGCGACCTCCATTCGGGAAAAGCCAAATACAGCAGTATTTTTAATTACCCCACCCTGACCTGGGCCGATATGGGAGCCATTGGCTGGCTGGTGGATGGTGCAGCTATTATGAATCAGGTTCCGCTTTGTAAAACGTCTTTCGGCCCCTATGCCCGTGCCATGATTCGGGTTTGCAAGGAAGAGAGTTTTCACCAACGTCAGGGATTTGAGATCATGCTGACCCTTTGTCGCGGAACCGAAGCCCAGAAAGCCATGGCACAGGATGCGCTGAACCGCTGGTGGTGGCCCTCGCTGATGATGTTCGGCCCCAGGGATGAGGACTCACCGAATACTGAAACATCCATGCGGTGGCGCATTAAGCGGTTTACCAATGACGAATTGCGCCAGAAGTTTGTGGATGTTACCGTACCTCAGGCAGAGCTTTTGGGACTTACCGTACCGGATAAAGACCTGAAGTGGAACAACGAGCGAGGGCATTACGATTTTGGCGAGATTGACTGGAATGAATTCTGGAATGTGGTAAAAGGCAACGGGCCTTGTAACCATCAACGAATAAAGGCCAGGGTAAAAGCATATGAAGAAGGGGCCTGGGTGAGAGAAGCTGCTGCTGCGCATGCCGAAAAGCAGGAGGCACTAAAGCAACGCGAAATGCAGGTAGCCTGATTCATGAATGGTAAGAGCTGCACTCAGGAAATACGGATGACCCATTTTTGGAGCGGAGTGCTGCTTCGCCAAAACAAGGAAAATACGGAGCGACTACAAAAAGTGATCAAAAAAAATAAAGAGACATGAGCAAACACGACTGGCCATTGTGGGAAGTGTTTATACGAAGCAAAAACGGGCTTGATCACAAGCATGCCGGCAGTTTACACGCAGCCGATGCGCAAATGGCCATACAGAATGCCCGCGATGTGTACACCCGCCGCAACGAAGGCGTGAGTATCTGGGTGGTGCCCTCGGCGGCTATTACAGCCTCTGATCCCGGTGAAGAAGACATGATGTTTGAAGCGGCCAAGTCGAAAATTTACCGGCACCCGACATTTTATAACCTGCCCGACGAGGTGAAACACATGTAGCCCATGAGTACAAACATGAAGGCGAAACTTTTCGAATACACCATCAGGCTTGCCGACAATGCCCTGATGATGGGGCAGAGGCTGGGAGAATGGTGCGGGCACGGACCGGTTCTGGAGCAGGATATTGCCATGACCAACATTGCCCTGGACTATATTGGCCATGCCCGCATGCTTTACCAATACGCATCGGTACTGGAAGGCCGGGGACGTTCGGAGGACGATCTGGCATATATGAGGCTTGAACACGAGTACCGGAATGTGTTGCTGACGGAATTGCCCAACGGAAACTTTGGTGATACCATTATGCGGCAATTCCTGTTTGACGTCTATAATTACCGGCTTTATCACGCCCTTACCGGCAGCAATGACGAGCAGCTTGCAGCCATTGCCGCCAAGGCGATCAAGGAAATTGCCTACCACAAAAAGTGGAGTGCCGAATGGGTGATCAGGCTGGGAGACGGCACCGATGAAAGTCACCAAAAAGCCCGGCAGGCCCTGGACGACCTGTGGATGTTTACCGGAGAGCTGACGGAAAAAGACGAGCTTGAACAGGAGCTGGCCTCATTGGGTCTGGTTCCGGACATGTCTGCCGTCCGCGATGAATACTACAGTGAGGTGTCGAAAGTCCTGAAGCGAGCCACACTGGAACCACCCTCAGTTGATGTGTGGATGCAGAGCGGCGGCAGAAAAGGCGTGCACACTGAGCACCTGGGATTTCTGCTGACAGAGTTGCAGTATATGCAACGCGCTTATCCAGGTATGGAGTGGTAGTCCGGGTTGACGCAACAGGCGGAGGTTGACGGATATCTCTTTGTTGTGCATTCTCCAACGGTTTGGCTGCGTACCCGGCAATAATCATGCGTACAGGAAACGCTTGACGGCTAAGCTACAGCAAACTATCCGCAGTACCCACAAAAACGGACCGCAACAATGCCCGCAATGATAACAGCAGAGCAGATCAGAAAAATACTCGAACACGTTAAGGATCCCGAGATCCCCGTACTTACCGTGGATGATCTTGGCATTATCCGGGATGTTGACGTGGATGAAAACGGCCGTGTAACGGTTACCATTACACCCACCTACAGCGGGTGCCCGGCTATGAACATGATTGAGCTTGAAATTAAAGCCACCCTTCACGAGCACGGCATTGAAAAGCCGGTGGTCAAAACCGTGCTGTCTCCGCCCTGGACCACAGCCTGGATCAGTGAGGAAGGTCGTAAAAAACTTAAAGCTTTTGGTATAGCACCGCCTGCGGATGAGGTGGCCGGGCGAGGGGTGTTGTTCGGCAAAGAACCCGAAGTCATCTGCCCGTTTTGCGATTCGAAAAACACCCGGCAGGTAAGCCGCTTCGGGTCAACCCCATGCAAGGCTCAGTATGCCTGCAACGACTGTGCCGAGCCCTTTGATTATTTTAAATGTCACTGAATACAACACAATGGAAAACTACCATGTACTTTGCCGCTTTGAGCAGGGAGTAGCCGTAATTACCCTGAACCGGCCACAGGTTTTTAACAGCTTTAATCAGGAAATGGCACTGGGACTTCAGCGCTTGCTGGATGAATGTGAAGCCAATGACAAAGTGCGTTGCATCATGATCACCGGCGAAGGCAGGGCATTTTGTGCCGGGCAGGACCTGGCCGAAGTAACTGATCCCGACGGTCCTGATATCAGTGAAATTGTGAGCGAACACTACAACCCCATCATCCAAAGGCTGAGATCCATTGAAAAGCCCATAGTAGCTGCAGTGAACGGGGTGGCGGCAGGTGCAGGAGCCAATATTGCCCTGGCCTGTGATATAGTTATAGCCTCTGATCAGGCATCATTTATACAGGCATTCAGCAAGATAGGCCTGATTCCCGACAGCGGGGGAACCTTCCATCTGCCGCGGATCATCGGTTTGCAAAAGGCCTCAGCACTGATGATGCTGGGTGATAAGGTAAGTGCCGCGGATGCTGAAAGAATGAATATGATATACCGCGTTGTGCCTCATGAGCAGTTGATGGAAACATCCATGCAAACTGCAGCCACACTGGCTACCATGCCTACGCACGGACTGGGTCTGACCAAAAGAGCATTGAATGCATCCTTTCAGAACGATCTGAATGAACAACTGGCCCTGGAGGATACCCTGCAAACCCTGGCCGGCAAAACACATGACTACGAAGAAGGCGTTCAGGCATTTCTCGAAAAACGCCGCCCTGAATTTAAAGGCAGATAATGGATATCAATCCGCGCATCGAACGGGCATCAACCCTGCCGGGCAGCTTTTACAAAGATGCCGGCTTGTTTCGCGAAGCAGCGGACAGGATCTTTTTACCTTCATGGCAATACCTTGGCGAAAGCGGCAAACTGAGCAAAGCCGGCGACTGCAAACCGATAACCTTGCTTCCGGGAATCCTGGATGAACCCTTACTCTGGGTCAGGGGGCAGGATGAGGAATTGAGGCTCATGTCCAATGTTTGTACGCACCGCGGTAACCTGCTGATCACCGAAGAAGGCAATTACCGCGATATCCGCTGCGGATACCACGGAAGAAAATTTGACCTGAGCGGATGCTACAGGTTTATGCCTGAAACCAAAGGGATGGAACAATTCCCTTCGGAAAAAGACAATCTTACCAGGGTTGCGTATGAAAATGCAGGTCCATTGCTTTTTGGCAGCCTGCAGCCCCGGCAGGCTTTCGATACCTGGATTAAGCCGCTCACCACGAGGTTGGGCCGGTTTCCGTGGAATGCGCTTCGTCACGACCCCTTGCAGGACAAAACCTATGAAGTGAAAGCTCACTGGGCATTATACGTCGACAATAACCTGGAGGGTTTTCACATCCCGTTTGTGCATGAGGGTTTGCTGAGTACCATCAGCATGCATACCTATCACACAGAATTGCTGTCCGGTGGAAATCTTCAACTGGCAGAAGCTGCAGAGGGCGAGCAGGCCTTTGATCTGCCTGAAAGTTCACCGGATTTTGGCCGGCGTATTGCAGCGTATTACTTCTGGCTGTTTCCCAACACCATGTTTAACATTTACCCGTGGGGATTGTCGCTCAATGTAGTTCAGCCCGTATCGCTCAATCTCACTCGTGTACTGTTCCGCACGTTTATACTCCATCCCGGGTTGACCGACCGCGGTGCCGGCTCACAATTGCACCGGGTTGAAATGGAAGACGAGGCTATTGTGGAACGGGTTCAGCAGGGTGTCACATCGCGCCTTTACAGGGAAGGAAGATTTTCACCGCGGATGGAAAAAGGCGTGCATCAGTTTCATCGCATGCTGGCTGCGGCATTGTCGGCTTCCGGTGGCGGATAAGGCAAAAATTGCGGCCCAAAGTAACGGACGAGCCATTGATCAAAATGGCCGGCATTTTCAACGTGCAGCTCCCGTGTATCGGTTTTGCTCCTGATTTTCAGCACAGTGTCCGTCAGGGTAATTCTGCCATCAGGCACAGCTGTGCTGCACATTTTATTGCGCGTAAAATGAGATTCAGGGCTAGTTTGGTGGTATTGACACATGCCGTCAAATTCTTCCGGTTTCCGGGGAGTGAGATCAAGCAGGTAGCAGTTCTCCCATAGATCATCGCGTTTTCTTTGGATTAACTTTTTGTTGTGCCTTGTACCCGGAATAATGCGGAAAGTCCCGCATGGATCAGTTTGTTCTTTCCCGTGTACCATAAGCAGCGGATGGAGCGCAAAATCACCGAATCCGACATCTGCAAGGAAAGTTAACTGATCTTCCACAACCAGTATAGCCATGTGATCAAATTCAGGACCAAACCTCTCCTTTTTTTTGTCATAAACCTGTGCAGAAACCATCCTGGCATTGTAACCAAGTGATGTAAGCAGCCGATAAAACAGCCCATTGAGCTCGTAGCAAAATCCGCCTCGTTTACGGTCTACTATTTTCCCGTAGCTATCGGCATGTTTAATCGGTACCTGATAGTGGATGTCCAGGTTTTCAAAAGGCACGTGGTAAAGATGTTGCTCCTGAAGCTGCTTCAGTCCTGCCAATCCGGTTTTCGGTCCGGAGGTCATTCCAATTCTTTCAAGATAAGCCCGGCTGTTCATGAGGAGGTGAAGATAGGGATAAGTGGGTAAAGGGTGTTCCTTTTCCCCTTGCCACCACCGAAATAATGAACAAAGCCGGAATAAAACGAGCATACCCACTATCTTTGTCGGCTTAAAACTGAAGAATCAGAATATGAGCACGAGCGAACTTTCAACGCGATACAACCCGGCTGAGACAGAAAAAAAATGGTACAGTTACTGGGAGCGGAAGCAGTATTTCAAATCAGTACCTGATGACAGGGAGCCGTACACCATAGTATTGCCACCGCCCAACGTAACCGGCATGCTGCACATGGGCCACATGCTCAATCACACCATACAGGACATATTGGTTCGCAGAGCCCGGCTGCAGGGAAAAAACGCCTGTTGGGTGCCCGGCACCGATCATGCTTCCATAGCTACAGAAGCCAAAGTGGTAGCGTTGCTACGAGAGCAGGGCATTACCAAAGCTAAGCTTGGGCGTGAAAAGTTTTTGGAACAGGCCTTTGCCTGGAAGGAAAAATACGGCGGACTCATATTGCAGCAGATGCGCCTGTTGGGTGCAAGTTGTGACTGGGATCGAACGGCGTTTACCATGGACAGCGTTCGTTCCAAAGCAGTGATCAAAGTGTTTACGGACCTTTACCGGAAAGGAAAGCTGTATCGCGATTACCGCATGATCAACTGGGACCCGGAGGCCCGAACCGTATTGTCCAATGAGGAAGTGCTCTACAATGAAGAACTGGACAGGTTGTACCGGGTGAAATATAAAGTAGTGGGTCAGCCCGATGCTTACATTACCGTGGCCACCACAAGACCGGAAACCATTCCTGCCGATACCGCCCTGGCCGTACACCCCGATGATGAACGCTATGTGCGGTACAAAGGATTGAAAGTGGAGGTGCCGGTATCGGGTCGTCAGATTCCGGTAATAGCCGATGAGTATGTTGACCGGGAATTCGGGACGGGAGCATTGAAAATTACCCCGGCACACGATCCCAATGACTATGAGATCGGGAAGAAACACGGACTGGAAGTGATTGATATCATGAATGAGGACGGCACTATGAACCAACGGGCGCTCCATCTTAAAGGCATGGACCGGTTTGATGCCCGCGTGGAGTTTGTCAGGAATCTAAAGGACATTGGAGCGTTGGACTCAGTGGAGGATTACCGGCATAACGTTGGTCGTTCAGAGCGCACCGGTGCCGTGGTTGAACCCCGGTTGTCGCTTCAGTGGTATGTGCGGATGGATACGCTGGCCGCACCTGCCCTGGAAGCGGTGCGCAGCGGTGATGTGAAATTTTATCCGGACAATATGCGGAACACATTCAACCACTGGATGGAGAATGTGCGCGACTGGTGTATTTCACGGCAGTTGTGGTGGGGGCACCGCATACCGGCCTGGTATGTGGACGATCACGTGTTTGTTGCCGAAACGGCGGAGGAAGCCCTGGCACAGGCCCGGGCCACCTTACATCAGCCCGGCCTTCAACCCGGCGATCTGAAGCAGGATGAAGACGTACTGGACACCTGGTTTTCATCGTGGCTGTGGCCGATATCCGTGTTTAACGGACTGGAAGACAAGAAGGAGCTGAACTATTATTACCCCACACAACTGCTGGTAACGGGGTGGGATATCATATTTCTGTGGGTAGCCCGGATGATGATGGCCGGCTACGAATATACCGGACGCAAGCCATTTGATTCAGTATTTTTTACCGGTATGGTGCGGGATGCCATGCGCAGAAAGATGAGCAAGTCACTGGGTAATTCGCCCGATACCATAGCGTTGATCGAAAAATACGGAGCAGACAGTGTTCGCTTCGGCATTTTATCCAGTGCTCAGGCAGGAGGTGATCTGCTGTTTGATACTGCCCTGGACAAGGACGGAACCATTCATGAACTTGAAAGCAAATTATGTGAACAGGGCAGAAACTTTTGCAACAAGATATGGAATGCCACCCGGCTCATTAAAACCTGGAACAGCGTGCCCAAATCGGGCAATAAAGAAGCGGATATGGCACGGCAACTGGCAGCAAAGTGGCTGCGAAGCCGGCTGGCCGGCGTGCAGCTAGCCATGGATAAGAGCTTTGAGGAGTTTCGCATTTCGGAAGCCCTGGTGGCCCTTTATACCTTTATTTGGGACGACTTTTGTTCATTTTATCTGGAGGCCGTAAAACCCACGGCTGAGGCACCCATGGATTACGAAACTATGAATGACACTATTGAGGTGTTCAGCGATGCCATGACCTTGCTGCATCCGTTTATGCCATTCATTACCGAGGAGATCTGGCATCAGTTGAGAGAACGGCAGGCCGGTGAAGATTGCATGGTCAGCCGGTATGCCGGAGTAAGTGCGCCGGACGAGGATTTACTGGCTGACATACAATTGTTGCGGGAAATCGGCGTCAAATCGCGGGATATGCGCAACAAGTATCGCATTCCGCTGAGAGACCGCCTTCCTTTGTTGCTGAACAACACCGCTAAGAGCGCATCGTTGCTGAAGCGAGCCGGCGCTGCAAGTCTGCTGATGAACAATGGCAGATTCAGTGAGATCACCCTGATTGATGAAGAGCCCGAAGGCATGTATGCCAAAGCCCTGGCCTTTACGGAAGCCCTTTATATTCCGGTGGGTGCAAGCATCGACACCGGTGCAGAGATCAGCAGGATAAACAGTGAACTTGAACGGCTTGAGAAGTTTAATATGGGCATAGCCAAAAAGCTGGACAATGAACGCTTTGTGGCCAATGCCCCCGCAGAGCTGGTGGAACGTGAGCGCAAAAAACTGAACGACAGCCGGACTAAGATCGAGAACCTCCGCAGTGAGCTTGAACGCCTTACGGCCACACAATAACGAACCCATGAACTGGCAGCTGCCTTTTAACATCAACCCGGTTGAAGTGCCGCTTACCCATAGCGACAAAATTCTGGTGATGGGCAGTTGTTTTGCGCAACACATGGGCAGTCAGTTGTCAGACTGTAAATTTAATGTGGCAGTAAACCCTACGGGTGTGTTGTTTGATCCCCTCAGCATTGCCCGGCATGTGGACCATGCCATGAGCGGGCAGTCAGTTACCGATGAGCATCTTGTTTATCACAACGAGCTGTGGCACAGTGTTGATCACCACGGCAGCTTTTCGGGAAAAGCACAACAAAGAGTTATCCAAAATATAGAACACAGCTACACCAAACTTGCAGAGTCATTGAGGGCTGCAGAATTGTTGGTGATTACGCTGGGAACATCCACCGTGTATTGCCAACGGGCTACAGCTAGGTATGTGGCCAACTGTCATCAATTGCCCGCTGATACTTTCCGTAAGCATGGCTGCACCACCGCTGAAGTGCTTGCTGCGCTGCAAAATACAGTGGAGCATTTTCTCGCTGTCCGCCCCAATGGCCGGGTTTTGCTCACCGTGAGTCCGGTGCGGTATGTGCGCGAGGGATTGGTGGAAAGCAACCGCAGCAAGGCCCGGCTTATCGAAGCGGTGCATGTGCTGGAGGAGGAGTTTCCTGCAGTGCATTATTTCCCGGCGTATGAGCTGGTGGTGGATGTATTGCGCGATTACCGTTTTTACGAATCCGACATGGTTCATCCCAATGCGCAGGCAGTTCGCTTTGTGTGGGAGCAGTTTGAGCAGGCATGGATCCACCGCGACAGTATTGCATTGAATCGCGAACTGGAGCGGTTTCACCGATCTTTGAATCACCGTCCCTTGCATCCCGATACGGAGATGCACAGGCAGTTTGTGACCCGGCTCAGGCAGGATTATTCCAGTTTAAAAGCCGGTCTTCCCCATGCGGATTGGAGCAAAGAGGAGCGTTTTTTTGATGATACATAGCTTTTTGTTGAGTGTAAAGGAATTGCCGTAACGGGGCAGGTTTGACATAATGGCTGAAAGCACTACCTTTGGCCAATAACTATAACCATGGCACGTCGCAAGCGCTCCGGATACCTCTATACTTTCATCAGCTTAACCCTGATTCAGTTCCTGTTCGGTATTTTTGCCGTATTTCTCATTGCAGGGCAGGCACTGACCAATCAACTCAAGGAACAAGTGAGGCTCATAGTAGAGATCAAACCCGGCACCACGGAAAATGAGATCCATGAGCTTAGGGGATGGCTGGCCCGCAAGGAATTTGTGCTGGCAGAGAGCATTTCATTTACCGACAAAGAACAGGCTTTGCAAATGCTTCGCGATGACCTGGGCAGTGAAAGCCGCGAAGCCATGGACGCACTGGGACTCATCAATCCGCTGTACGATATTCTGACATTCAGTGTACAGGCTGATTACGTACAGGATGAATTCATGCAGCAGCTGCAGCTTGAGATCCGCGAGCATGAGTCAGTGTACGACGTTTACTTTCAGCAGAGCCTGGTAGAAGTGATCAGCCTGAATATTCAGCGGATAGGCATTATTGGAATTGGCCTGGCATTGCTGGTACTGATGCTTACCATTTCCATGATCACCAGTACAGTGAGGCTCAGCATGTATGCCAACAGGTTTCTCATCAAGAATATGCAAATGGTGGGTGCTCCATGGTCTTTCATCAGGCGACCTTATATGCGCAAAGCCATGGCTCAGTCATTGATGAGTTCAGTGTTTGCCCTGGCATTAATAGTGCTGGTACTTTATTGGATCAACGAAAATGTTGGATTTGTTTTCGATTTTCTCCCCTTGCATTTTCTGGCAGCCGGTGCACTGGCCATAGTATTGACAGGGCTGTTGATTACCTTGCTGGCTACTAGACTTTCGGTGCAAAAATACCTCAGGCTAAAACTGGATGATCTGTATTGACGGGCGGGCCGGGGTGTCTGATTAAAACTACAAAGGCCCCTTGCGGAGCCTTTGATTAATATTCATCTTCGTTAAAAAAGAAATCGTCTTTTCGCGGATAATCGGGCCAGATGTCTTCAATGCCCTCGTAATGTTCCCCTTCGTCTTCCAGAAGTTGCAAATTTTCAATCACTTCGATGGGTGCCCCCGAACGGATGGCATAATCGATAAGTTCATCCCTTGATGCGGGCCAGGGTGCATCTTCCAGGTGGGAGGCCAGTTCTAATGTCCAATACATACTGTAACGCGGCTTTTAATAATGATGATAAAATGTTGTAAGCCCTCGAACTGATCTGATCAAGCCCTCGGTAAATTTGCCGCAAATGTAAAAAATTGCAGGGAATAAACAAGTTTTTTAAATTTTAAGACGGACAACTTGTTGCCGTCTCCACAAAAAGGTATCCCCAATACAGAGCAATAATTACAAACACTTCAATTAAACAGACCTGGCACTCAATGATGTATTCATTTATTCTTAAGCCGACGTTTCCGGTTTTTTTAATCGTAGAAGCTTAATAGTCAATGATCTGTACAGGAAACTATTTTTCCGGCAAGCAATAAAACAGCCAATCTGTCTGCAACCCCAAAAATAAATACTGCCTGAAGGTCAACAGCGGAAGTAAAGTTTTATATTTGGCTCTATTTCCCGAACACAATACTCACGTTATGAAAAAAATCTACTTTTTTATCGCTACCATGGCTGTTGTATTTATAACTACAGACATTCAGCTCAAAGCACAAACGTATTGTGCCTCGGGTTCAACGTCATTGATTGACTCGGAAATTCACAATGTTAATCTGGTGGGTGACAACAGTACAATCAACAATACTACAATTGGTCAGCCTAATCTTTACAATTACTACGATTCGCTGTCGGCCGATATATCGGGCAATTCCGTGTACACGATAACGGTATTGCTGGGCACTACCGGCACTACCCAATATGGCAAGTCGGGTGCGGTGTATATTGACTGGAACAACGACGGAGATTTCAATGATCCCAATGAATTTCTGGGGTATATAGGCCCATTTGCTTTTGGTGTAACACCAGTGCCGGTTTCCATTCAGTTTTCCATCCCTTCCAATGCCGTTATTGGTACAACCAGGCTCAGGGTAGTATGTCAGGAAACCACCAATCTTGCCATATTGGGTCCATGCAATACCATCACGTATGGTGAAACCGAGGATTACAACCTGGTGATCACCGGCCTGCCCACTTGTCCGTCACCGACCCTTACCGGTATATCTGATGTTACCAATGTGTCTGCTACAGTGGCGTTTACCGCCGGCCCCAGCACAATCTTTACCTCCATTCAATACGGGCCACCGGGTTTTACACCCGGAACCGGAACCAATGAAATTTCCGTTTCGTCTCCGTATGTTTTATCCGGATTAACGCAGAATACGAGTTATGATCTGTACATTCGAAGCCATTGCCCGGATAATGAAACCAGTAACTGGGTAGGGCCATTTAGCTTTACTACCATGGCTGACAATGTCATCAGTGTAACCTATACGGATGGACATATACCTACAATATTTGAAGCCAGCCCGGGTCCTGCTTCGGTAATATCACCCTGTGCAGGGTCACTAATTGTGGATGTACCCTCAGGTATGTGGATCACCAGTGTGGACGTTACCTATCAGATGTCGGCCCAGAACGGTGCCTGGATGAGTGAACAGCGGTCGAGGTTGTGGTCTCCTACCGGCAATGTGGGCGAGAATCAGTATTTCAACGGTACAGGAACTACTGCAGGAGTGTTCACCTACAACCGAACCAATCTCACTCAGTTTTTTGGCCTGTACGGAGAGGTTGAGTTTTTACTGGATGCCAAGCGAACCTGGACATCCACTCAACCGGCTTGCGAAACATTTCACAATTATGTGGTGAACAATACCTGGGTTTTGAGTATTGCTCTTGACACAATTCCTTCGTGCATAGCCCCCATCGGTATTCAGGCAGTACTCACCGGGCCTAACAGCGTAGCGGTTTCATACAATTCCATTGCTGACACGGTCAATATCTTATATGGCCCGGCAGGGTTTGACCCCAATACATCGGGCACACTGATTACCAATGTAACAGACAACCCATTTTTACTTTCCGGCCTGGGCTATGATTCGACTTACCACTTTTATGTTCAAAGTAATTGCGGACCGGATGACGGTCTCAGCGATTTCGGGGGCCCAGTTTCGATTGCTACAGAGTGTGCTGCTATTGTAGTGACTCCTGCATCGTTTTCCTGTGAAGGTTTTGAGAATGGCGGAATGATCCCTGACTGCTGGAGGCAGGGATTTAATAATGGCGGCGTCAAAAACTGGCAGTTTTCCAATTCGCCATCGGGTAATCTGGGGCAAAGCGGCCAGTTTTCGGGGAGTACGCTGAGTGGCGGTTATTTTGCCTGGGTAAATGATGCGGCACCTCATGTTCAAGGCACTACATTGCTAAGCCCCTGGTATGATGTGAGCGCACTGACTTTTCCGCAACTCACTTTCCACCTGATCAGACATGCTCAGGGAGGGATACCGGTAGATTTCCGCGTAGAACTGAACAACGGAACCGGCTGGGAAGAAATATTTTTGAGCAATTCCAATGTATTCCCGTGGGAGCAGTTTATTCTCAATATCGGCTCGTATGTAGACGGTGCCGATATGATCAGGATGCGTTTCATAGTGGATGAAAACAATGGCACCAATGTGACGGACAATATTGCCATTGATGATGTATGTGTTCGTCAGGCACCGGTCAATGACCTCGGCGTTACTGCCATTATTAGCCCGGCCGGGGCTTCCTGCGATGTAGGTGCCAATGATACACTGCGTGTAACAGTGTACAATTTCGGCTCGGCCCCGCAAACTATATTCCCTATGCGTTACAGCATCAATGGCGGGCCACCGGTACTGGAATTCTATAATTCCACCATCAACCCCGGCAGCGAGATTGAGTATGTGTTCGAAACTCCGCTCAATCTTCCCGGCCCGGGTGAATATCAGATCAAAGCCTGGTCAGGCATGCTGTCAGGGCAGCCTGATGAATTTCCGGTGAATGATACGGCGTCTACCACAGTTACCCTCATCTCCAATATCGACCAGTTGCCTTACATGGAAGGGTTTGAATCGGGTTCCGGTGGCTGGACAACAGGCGGCACGGGTACACTATGGGAAATTGGCCAGCCGGCCAGCGGAATGATCAACAGTGCATACTCGGGTAGTAATGCCGCCGTAACCAACCTCACCGGTCAGTATGCCAACAACACCCAGTCATGGTTTGCCGGCCCCTGTTTCGATTTTTCCGATCTGAGTACTGATCCGGTCATTGAGTTTGCCATGATCCATAATACCGAGAACTGCTGTGACGGATTCTGGATAGAACGAAGTATTGATGGCGGTGCCTCATGGCAAAAAATCCCGGCACACCCTTCCGGACAAAACTGGTATAACAACCTGACGGCTCAGCGTTGGAACGGCACCAGCAATGGCTGGCAAATTGCCAAATCAGTGATCCAGAATGTGGCCGGCGAATCTGATGTCAGGATCCGGTTTTTCTTTACCACCGATTTTTCTGTGGTAAGCGATGGTGTAGGTATAGATGACATTTTCATCTATGAACCCGTGGCAACTGATATTACGCCTTCTACTATTGCGGTGGTGCCTCCGGACGGGTGTTATGATGAGGAAACCGTGAATGTAACGTTGTTTAACAACGGATCTGAAGAGCTAAACCTGGCAGCTACTCCGGTTCAGATCAATCTGAATGTAACCGGACCTATAAATCAAAACTTTATTACCTTTTATAACGAAGGTCTGATGGCGCCATTTGCCAATGTAACCGTGCCGTTTACCGTGGATATGAGCATCCCCGGAACCTATACTTTTACCGCCATTACTACGCTGACCGGCGATCAGATGCCGGCTAACGACACCCTGGTAACCAACATCAGCACACCCATTCCTCAAGACGTTCCGTTCCTCGAAGATTTTGAAAATGTAC
>JBJHCA010000034.1:0-32348 GCA_050485785.1 Saprospiraceae bacterium
AAAATGAATCAAAATTCCAAAATAATACCATTGCTGGCCACCTATAACCGGAGATCTGCCCATGTCCAATAACTGCTAAACTGACGAAAAACCCATAATACTTTAAGACAACAGTAAAACCAGGTTCCGTTCAACAGCGGCTCCATTGTTCGTGCTGCGCATGCAACGAAGCCTTAGTTGTTATGGGTAGTGGTTCTTTTATCCCGCATTGTTGTAGGCAATTTTTATCCATTCAATTACTTTGTTGTCAATGTCTTTTAGGTCAGCAAGATTAATTTTATGAGAACACATTGAGTTTGGCTTTTCTGCTTCTAATTTTCCTTTCGGTTCTTGTCCTTTTAGATTAATGCCAATTTCAAAACGGGTTTTTGTCGCAGGGTTTAATGTCGCAAATTGCTTTTTTCGTCTTAAACTCACATAGGCGTTCTTCGGTGCAATTTCAATGTCGTTTCCGAAAGTCTGAATTTCAGAGATTAGTTTGTCGTAAATCGGTTTGAAATGTTCTTTGCCTATGTACTGTTTAGTTACCAAGTCGTCCGTGTTTTCTGCCGAACCTGCATCTGTTTCCTTTGTTTTATGGGCAACAAGGTTGGCAAATCCGTGAGTAAACTCGTGCTGTTCTTTTAGGAATTTAACGATTTCTCCGTGTTTTGCAAAGTTCTGTTTCTTCACAATCTCAATCCATTGTTCTAAAGTTTTACCTGTGTTCTTGTGCAGGTTTTCAATCATTGTTTGGGTTGCTTTATCCATATTTATAGTTTTTAATGAAGTGTCGTAAATACCGGTGTTTTGTATGGCAATATTAAGGGCTTACTGATACTATTGGTTTTCAAAATCAAAGGCTCTTTCTTTTGTTTCTTTTCTTCCATATAGCTTTTAAATTCACATATAGTTGAAAAAGAAGTCATTGGGGTGTTGTCAATTTCCGATACTTCGTCATAAAGGTTTATGCCTGTTAATAAACTGTCAGTCTCATTTTTTTGAATTATTATCCATTTTTCTTCCTGAAAATAGATGGACAATCCGTAGGATAGATTTTCTGTTTCGTTATTTTCTTTAACACTTGTGTCCGATAGGATATATTTTTTTTCTGTAGAATTTATGGTTACCAAAAAATCTTTAAAGTATTCAATCCCCACATAACCGCTATATTTCTGGTTTTGGGTGATGGTTGCCCGGGAAGACGGGAGTTGATTATCCTTGTGTTTGATTTGAAAGGGAGATGCTGTTATGTAAAACGTTTCTGTTTGCCCCAATCCGTGGGCGGATAATGCCCTTGCTCCTGTAAATTTTTCCACAGGAGTACCTTTCATAAATGAAATGACATCATCATACCGCAGGCTTAATGCCGAATTTTTTCCAAAATCAATCTTACACTTAACAGGGCTGTCTCCATTAATTAAAAAGGTTGTAAAGGAGGTGTTATTGTCGTTGAAAGAAACGTTTAATTTAATCCCGCTATTATTAAAAACCTGTGAAGATACCCTAAGTATCTTCTGCCCGAAATCAATTTCCCAATTGGCTTTATTGATGATGGAGGCACCTATGATACCGTCAATTGGCGTACAAGGGAAAAAAAGGTTGGTGTTGATTTGATAAAACCCTGTTTGAACGAAATCAAGATGCCCTAACCGAACCATATCGACTGTGGCTAAAGGTATGGTTACAGACCTGGAATTGGCATCTGTCAATCTTGATTTGCTTTTAAATTGAATACCTGCCTTGCCGGCAAATTGCTGGTTAACCGCACTTAGGCTAAATCCGTTATCAAATAAGAATTTACCCTTAATACCATTTACTTCTGCTTCAATCACAATCAGACCATTTTCCAATTGGAAAGGCATTTCAACAATGGCATCAGAATTTGCTATGAGCTTACCCTTGTCAAAATCTGCAACAGTAATACATCCCTTTGCTGATAGCAAAATACAAAGAAAAAGCGTGTATATATTTTTCGACAAAAGCATTGGTTTTAATCAGATTATTTTCACATTACTCAATGATTATTTATTCTTATATCAATTTTATTTGGTTAAGGTTTTGATTTCCAAATTTTGTCGGAAAAAGGCAAGTATTCCGGTAATGCAGCCGAACCGTACCAGGTAAAAATTTCGTAATCCAACAATCCGTTCTTTATGGCCGGGTCTGTTTGCAACAATTCTACTGCTTCTTCTATTGATTTTATGTTGTTTAAAATAAAAATCCCCCTGTAATTATTTTCGTTTTTGCCTAACGGTCCCGCTACGGTAAGTTTATTTTCTTCAACCAATTTATGAATGTTCTCCATATGTCCCTTGAAACTTTCACTTATCAATTCTTTGTCGGTTGTTGTATTTGTCCCTGTTTTCAGAATGACCAAAAAGTAATTTTTCATTCCGTAATCGTCTCCGCCTAATTTATCGGCTAATTCCTTGTCGTAATTTGGATTAGTTGTCAAAGTATCTTTTTCCGAATTTGATTGTCCGAAAGTCAAGTTGGTCATAACCAAAAGTGTTATAGTCAAAATATATTTCATTGTCTTACTGTGTTTGTTGTAGTGTCGTTCTACCATTACCCATAACGGTTCTCAGCTATACGCAGGCAGGGATTTTTACCACTAATCTTCCTACGAAGAACTGAACTTCAAATATACCACTTTTCTGTCCTCCGAAGCACGAACCCCCTGCTTGCGTATAGGTGATGTTATGGGTAGTGGTTCTCATTCGCCTATCTTTTTAAAAACCAATCCACCTATTAAATAATTGTCACGTTTGTCCGCCTCTAACTGTATAAGGTAGGTCTTATTTTCAGACTTTAGTGTAAAAATTAATACATTATTCTTTGCTTTTTTTATTTCTCCGATTTGCGGATTTACTAGACTATTTGAAATACTCTGAACAAACCCTTTGAGGTCGAATGATTCTCGAAAGGATTTGTAGAACACTTGTTCCATAAAGCTGTCTGTAATTGTATTAGATGCAATGGCATCCATAAATTGATTTGCCTTTTTGCCTATTTCAGTGTCAGGGAAGCCCCAATTGGTGGTATTGCTTAATAAGGTTCCTTGTTCTATGAAGTCTCCACTTATCATATTCTCAATCCATTGAATATAAGTGGAAACTCTTGTATAATATTCGATTACTCCATAATGACCTTCCTTTACTCCAATATGTTCATTAATTTGGTTTGAACTAATTCCTACAAGATATTTTTGTCCGTTAAAATCTATAAATGCAGGTCCTCCACTGTCTCCTGGTCCGCTTATTCCTTCAAGTTCGGTGGTGTTTTGGTTTTCTGGTTCGTCAAAGCGAAATTTTATCCAATGGGTTGAAACGCTATCAATTTTATTAGTGGCTTTTCTAAATTTTTGGTCATTCGTCACAACACCTGTTAGTCCTGTTCCTGTCCAACCTCTACCAACAATTGTGATTAGCTTTCCAATTTCGGTATTTTCGATAAACAATGGGATAGGTTCTATTACTGACACAGGTCTGTCTATTTTCACTAATGCAATGTCGTTTTCAAATCCTTCAAAGTCAGGATGAACAATTATTTTTGTAATAGTATATGTGCTATCAAAAATCTTGATTTCTTGGTTGGCTTCAATGGAATTGAAACCGTGAGCGGCTGTTATTATCCAATCCTTTCGTATAAATGTTCCTTCCATTTCAACAATGCCGGTAAGGTCTCGTAGTTGTAACTGAACGACACTGGGATAATCGGCAGGGTCGGCATAGAATTCTTCCCCCTCTTTGTCGTGCCGTGTGACAATAGGACTAAGAAAAATTAACCCCAACAAGTAGATGCTTAATAATTTCATAGGCAATTTTTTGATTTAAATAGTTCTTTCATCCTGCATTGTCATAAGCCGTCCTAATCCATTCAATTACTTCTTTGTCAATGTCTTTTATGTCAGTAAGGTTTATTTTATGAGAACACATTGAGTTTGGTTTTTCAGGTTCTAATTTCCCTTTTGGCTCTTGCCCTTTTAAGTTGATGCCAATCTCAAAACGTGTCTTTGTTGCAGGGTTCAAAGTAGCAAATTGTTTTTTTCGTCTTAAACTCATGTAAGAATTTTTCGGTGCGATTTCTATGTCGTTACCGAAAGTCTGAATTTCAGAAATTAGTTTGTCGTAAATGGGTTTAAAATGCTCTTTATTACCTTGATATTGTTTTTTTATCAAATCATTTGGATTATCTGCTGAACCTGCATCCGATTCGTTTGCTTTGTGTGCAACAAGATTGGCAAATCCGTGCGTAAATTGGTGATGTTCTTTCAGGAACTTTATAATCTCTCCGTGTTTTAAAAAATTTTGAGATTTCACAATTTCAATCCATTGTTCTAAAGTTTTACCTGTGTTCTTATGCAGGTTTTCAATCATTGTTTGTGTTGCTTTATCCATATTATTTGTTCTCAATTATTGTTTTAATGTTAATCAAGTCCTTTGTGTTTGCTTTACGCATCATTGTCGCCATAAACGGTGCAAATAATTTTGAAAACCCTGTTGGATTTCCTTTGTTTTGCAAAGTCATTTTTGTTGTTTGGTCGTCAATAGCAGTCCAAGTATAAGTTGTCTCCATTGGAAAAGGTCCTTCTGCTGTCCGCATTACAAGTTTTTGTCGTGGAATTAGTTCTATGAACTCATAAGTGTATGCAAGTTTTCGTCCTAGGAAATGTGCAACGAATGCAACCTGTGAACCAACAGTCAAAGGTTTAGGTGTCTTCCAGTCCGCAGACTTAATGTTTACATACCATTTAGGTGCGTTGTCTGGATTGGCTGCATAGTCTGCAACTTTGTCGAGTGGTGCGTTAATGATTATTTCTGAAAATACGTTTACCATAATTGTAATTATTTATTGTTACTGTTTGTTTATGTTATATGTCGTCCTACCATTACCCATAACTCGCTTATACATCCAACACTACACCACTTATTCCATACATACCATGCCATATTCTGGTCGCTATGTCTGGTTTTAAGTTTTGGAGCATTGCCTGTTACTTTTTTATTATCCTTATTTGCTCTAGCGGACTTGTTACTTTATGGATCGCCTCATTACTGACATGCGTATAAATTTGAGTAGTCTTTGGGCTTTTATGCCCTAACAAATCCTGAATATACCTCAAATTAATACCGCTTTCCAATAAATGCGTTGCGTAACTATGTCTTAGAGAATGCAATGTAACATTTTTTCTAATTCCGGCAAAAGTCTTTGCTTTCTTAAAAACCTCTTGTAGACTTTTCTCGCTGTTCTGCCCTCCGTTCTGCCCTTCAACTAAAAAGTCTTTAGGTCTGTATTCTTTGTAGTAATTTCTCAGAAGTTCTAAGGCGGACGGTGCAAGCGGAACCATTCTATCCTTTTTACCTTTCGCGTTGAAAATATGAATCATCATGCGTTTTGAATCGATGGCGTTAATCTTCATTGTTAGAATTTCCCCTCGCCTTAAACCCGCTGAACAAATGAGCACTAACATTGTTTTGTGTTTGAGGTTGTCAAGCGCGTTAAGCAAACCCGATACTTCCTCTAAACTTAACACGGCAGGTAATTTTTTCTCAGTTCTTGTCCGAAGTATGGCTTCAAAGTCAATCCTGCGATTTTCAACTACCGGAAAAAACTTTTTTATCGCATTGACTACTTGAATTTTAGATCCAGTAAAACCCAATACCATGCATTACAAACTCATCTCTCTAGCTATTTTGCTTGTATCCCTTTTTGCTTGTAAAAAGGATGAACAGCCGATATGCATAATGCATATTTGTGACGATTGGGAATATTATACTTCTACAGCCACAATCAATAATGAAATCCTTTGGCATGCAAAATATTGCTATTTTGAATTCAGAGAGGATGGCTCACTTAGGATAACCTTAATGAAACCCAATGCTTTTGGGCAATACAAGGAGTTGATTACTTTCAGGTTAATAAGCACTAATGTTGGAATTCATGAAGTTTACACCGGTACTATTCCAGAATTTTATCAAGCTGAATTTCCAATTGCAATATATACTGAAGGTGACCATGACATTGTTGGCGCTTCCTATTATATCATTGAAGATGAAGGAATTAGCAACTACGTAAGTATAACCGAAATTTCACCGGATTCCTCGGAAATTTCAGGGACATTCAATCTGTCATTTTACCGAAACGAAAATAGACCGGGTCAAGTAGATCACAGTATTCCAGATACCTTGCATTTTACCGAAGGGGTATTCAGCGCCAGAAAATGGAGGTAAGCGGTTTTTTGTTTTGCAAGCAAGTAAATACAATTTGCAGGAAGTAGATTAGGGCAAATGACTGAATGCTTTCGACGAACGGAGGTTTATATAAGCGCATGAGCTTACTGATTAATAATTTTGAAAATTATTACTAACTTCACTGTCATTTACATATCAATGCATTTAATATTTGACAGGTAATCTATTGAAAGTAAATTTCAAATAATTCAGCCATGTAGAAAACCCAATACCATGCATTACAAACTCATCTCTCTAGCTATTTTGTTGTTCTTCCTTTTTGCGTGCAAAAAGGAAGAACCTATATGCCATTTAAATATATGTGGCGATTGGGAGTATTATACTTCTGTTGCAACAATAAATGGGGAAAACACCTGGTACGCAAATTATAGCTATTTCCAAAAAAATGATAACGGTACCCTAAGAATATCTTTGAAAAGAACCAATACTTATCAGCTTTACAAAGAAAATATTGGTATACAGCTTATGGATTGGACACATGGAATTCATAAACTCTTTACCGGAAACTTATTTGAATTCATAAATGCTGAATTCCCGATTGCATACTTTGGAGAAGGAGACGATGACCTCGTTGGAGCCGAGTATTACTTGCTGGAAGGAGAAGGAATCAACAACTTCGTGAATATAACTGAAATTTCAGCGGATTCATCAGAAGTTTCAGGTACTTACAATATGTCATTTTACCGATCAGAAGATGGACCGGGAAAAGTAGATCACAGTATTCCAGATACCTTGCATTTTACCAATGGGGTATTCAGAGCCAGAAAATGGAGGTAAGCGGTTTTTTGTTATTTATCAGTAAATTAGGTTAAGTAAATTAGTAGATTTGTACCCACGACTGGAGTCGAACCAGCACGTCCTTGCGGACACAAGGCCCTCAACCTTGCGCGTCTACCAATTCCGCCACGTGGGTAATTGAGGGGTGTTTTTTGAGGCCGTAAAGATACAACAAATCAAATACCAAGCATCCGCGCAGCAAAATAAATTCCTAAATTTGTTGTTCAATGAAAAAACCGCCATGAAAACTTTATTGAACCCGATAACTCTTATTTGTTTATTTTTCAGCATGTTACAATCCTGTGGTGATAAGTCTGAAGAAACCATTGAATTACAGATCTTAAAACCCGGCCATGGCGAAGTGCTGCAACTGGATGAGCCTGTAGTGTTTGAAATGCGCGTCAATTCATCTGTCCGCATCGATATGGTTCAAATTATTCTGGATGACAGTCAGTCCCCGGCTGATACCATTTTTAATCAGGCTCTTGGGCAGACCGGCAATTTTACTATCAGCCACAGCCAAAACTTTGATTCTCCCGTTTCTTCCACGGCAGTGTTCAATATCCACGACGGTGCGGGCATTCTGAGGGCCAGTGACCAGGTGAATTTCACGGTTGAATAAGTATACTTCAGATGATAGATATTCAATTACACCCTTCCGATATACTCAGGGAATCCGCAGGCATTCATCCTCAGCTTATTGAGTGGCGAAGACACCTTCACAAATATCCCGAACTGTCCTTTGAAGAAAAAGAAACCAGTGCTTTTGTCTCCCGGCTCTTAACCGAATGGGGAATAGAGCATCAAACCGGTGTAGGCGGATACGGAATTGTAGCCATGGTGTACGGAAGAAACCCCGAATCCAAAGTAATTGCCCTGAGGGCGGATATGGATGCACTGCCCATTCAGGAGGAAAATGATACCGGCTATACCAGTCGCCACCCGGGCATTATGCATGCCTGCGGCCATGATGTGCACACTACCTGCCTGCTGGGCTCAGTCAGAATTTTACAAAAACTGGCCGATAGCTGGACCGGAACGGTAAAATGCATCTTCCAGCCGGCTGAGGAGAAACTTCCGGGCGGTGCTTCGCTTATGATTAAAGATGGGGTGCTCAGTAATCCGGAGCCGGTACTCATTTTTGGCCAGCACGTTCATCCGCCCCTCGAAACCGGCAAAATAGGCATGAAACAAGGCAGGTATATGGCCTCGGCTGATGAGCTTTACATAACCATACACGGCAAAGGTGCGCATGGAGCCCTGCCACAGGATGGTATCGATCCCATTTTGGCTGCATCCCATGTGATCACTGCCCTTCAACAGGTTGTCAGCCGTAAATGCCCGGCCACCATACCCTCGGTTTTGACTATAGGAAAGATCAACTCTGAAGGCGGCGCTACCAATATCATCCCGAAAGCCGTTCATCTTGAAGGCACGTTCAGAACCATGGACGAAACCTGGCGTGAAGAGGCACTCCGGTGGATAGAAGAAACCTGCAAACTCACTGCTATGGCTTTTGGTGCTGTTGCTGAAGTGAACATTGAAAAGGGGTATCCCTGCCTGTATAATCACCTTGACTTAACCCGGCAAAGCATCAAGTATGCCCGGGAATTGCTGGGTGAAAGCAACGTAGTTCAGCTGCAGGAAAGAATGACTGCGGAAGATTTTGCCTGGTACTCGCATAAGATTCCGGCATGTTTCTTTCGTCTGGGAACGGGGAATGCTTCCAAAGGAATTACGGCACCTGTCCACTCTCCGAACTTTGATATCGACGAGGATGCTCTGACTACCGGTGCCGCTGTAATGGCATGGCTGGCTATCCGAACGCTGGCCGATGATTACTACCACGAACTGTAAGTGTGCTCATGCGCTATTTTGCTGAAATATCTTATTTCGGGCTGCATTACCATGGATGGCAAATACAACCCGGAACAGTGACCGTTCAGGAGACCATTCAGCAAAAGTTGGGAACCATTCTCAGGTCACCGGTAAACATCACCGGGTGTGGCAGAACTGATACCGGAGTACACGCAGAAGGGTATGTGTTCCATTTTGATCACGATGAGCCGGTTAACAGTGATAATTTGCAGTACCGGCTCAATGCCGTATTACCACATGATATTTCCGTTCACAGGATAAAGGCCATGACTCCTGATGCACATGCCAGATTTTCGGCCATATCTCGCAGTTACCGCTATCTGATTTCCCCCGTTAAGGATCCGTTCAGGCAAGGTGCATACTGGTGGTATGCAGCAGCTGCTGATCTTGATCCTGCAGTACTGAATGAAACCGCTAAACTGCTGTTGAGGTATGATGATTATATAACTTTTTGTAAAAGTCACTCAGGAGCTGATCATACACGATGCCGGGTTTCATCTACTGAGTGGATTGTAGATGACAACCAAAACAAACTGATATTCCAAATAACAGCCAACCGCTTTCTGCGCGGCATGGTAAGGCTGATAGTGGGATGCTGTATTCTGGTGGCACGTCACCAACTGAGCCTTGATGAAGTGGAGTATGCCATGAAAAATAAAACTACATTGCCGAAAAACTGGAGTGTCCCGGCTGACGGACTATACCTGAGGTCAATTGTATATCCCGAAGCCCTCAACTTTTGAACACATTTTGAAGTTTAGTTAACTTCACTCTCATTATGGATCAGCAAGGCAACAACATTGATGTCAAACTACTGGGGCGAGTTTTGGCATTGGCAAAGCCCTACAGATGGCTGTTTATAGTTACCGGCATACTCACGCTGTTGTTGGGCCCAGTGGCTATCATCAGGCCCCATCTGGTTAAGGTAGCCGTGGATGATTACGTGCTTCCTCAGGACATCAGTGGCTTGCAATTCATTATCCTGTTACTTTGCGGGTTCCTGTTGATTGAAGCCATTATGCGCTACAGCTTCGGGTATCTGACCAGCCTGCTCGGACAAAAAGTGATCAAAGACCTGAGGGTGAGGGTTTTTCAGCATGTTACCAACCTGAAGCCCACCTATTTTGACCGGACTCCGGTAGGCACTTCGCTGACGCGAACCATCAATGATGTGGAAAGCATCAATGAAGTGTATTCTGAAGGAGTGATTACCATTATAGCTGACGTACTCATGGTGATAGCCGTATTGACGATAATGCTGTACACCAGCTGGCAGCTCACCCTGGTATGCCTCATTCCGATGCCTTTGCTGATCTGGGCCAGTTATATTTTTAAGGAAAAAGTGAAGGAAGCATTTCAGGTGGTCAGAACCCAGATCAGCAGAATGAATGCCTTCCTCAATGAGCGGATCACGGGCATGAGGATTATTCAGATCTTCAGTGCCGAGAAGCAGGAAATGAAGAAATTCAAAGCCATCAACCGGCAATACACTCAAGCCAATATCGATACGATTTTTTACTACGCACTTTTTTTTCCGGTGGTGGAGATTCTTTCCGCGAGTGCGCTGGGGCTTATGATTTGGTTTGGAACCCGTGGGGTTATCGAGGGTTACGTTTCGCCGGGTTTGCTGGTTGCCTTTCCTATCTACCTGAATATGCTGTTCAGGCCAATCAGAATGCTGGCTGATAAGTTCAATACCCTACAGATGGGTTTGGTGGCTGCACAGCGCGTTTTTAATCTGCTCGATCTGAAGCAGCAAATACCCAATGCGGGTACACACAAAACCGATGAGGTGCAAGGCGAAATCAGTTTTGACCACGTTTGGTTTTCATACCGGCAAAACGATGAACCCGTCAGTGATGAAGACTGGATTTTGAGGGACGTAACTTTTCGTGTTGAACCCGGCGAAACCCTGGCTATTGTAGGAAGTACAGGTTCAGGTAAAACTTCAGTAATCAACCTGATCAACCGGTTTTACATTCATCAGAAAGGTACAATAAGCCTGGATGGCATGCCCATTGAAAACTTCGAGCTGTTCAATTACCGCAGACATATCTGCATGGTATTGCAGGATGTGTTTCTGTTTGGCGGTACGGTGGCAGAAAACATCTCCCTTCGCGACGACAGGTTCACAGAACAGGAAATAATAACTGCATCAAAATTGGTAGGTGCCCACAAATTCATCAAAAAACTGCCGGGGCAGTATGCTTATCAGGTGAGAGAGCGAGGAAGCAGTCTGTCGGCAGGTCAGCGGCAACTGATTTCATTTGCCCGGGCGCTGGCTTTTAATCCGGATATCCTGATACTGGATGAGGCCACTGCCAACATTGATCCTGAATCAGAAATACTGATACAGCACGCCATTGAAACACTGATTAAAAAAAGAACCTCTATTATCATAGCTCACAGGTTGTCCACCATCAGGCATGCCGATAAAATCATGGTGTTGGATAAAGGCAGGGTGGCTGAATTTGGAACACACGACGAGCTCCTGAAAATTGAGAACGGCCGGTTCAAAAAACTTCACGATCTGCAGTATTATGAAATTGAGCAGGGCAAAAAGAAGCTTGGTTTAGCAACTTAATCGGCATTAGGCTACTTAAATACGCAATTGAACTCAGGGACTCAATGATATTCAGATACCAGACAGGCCGGCCATCACTTACAAGCTTTTTAGGCGGGCTTATTGTACTAGCCGTCATTCTTGTAGTGATGTTTTATTTATTCAGGTGGTTTTATTGGCTGGCTGCGCTGGCCATGCCGGTGTTAATTATAGCTACTTTACTCATCAATTACCGGGTGGTTACCGGGTTTGGGGTTACACTGTGGAAAATGCTCCGCCACAATCCGGTGGTGGGAATTGCAGCAGTTTTGTTCAGCGTACTTTTGCTTCCCCTGGTAGTGGTGTATCTGTTTGTAAAGGCTTTACTGATCAGAAAAGTGAATATCGCAAGAAAACAAGCTGAAATAAGAACCCACGGTGAATGGATTGACTATGAAGAAGTAACCGAATCCGGCCACAGGAAACAAAAAGTGATCCATAAAAAAGACCTGGGATACCCCGAAATGACCATCAGGATACCGGAGAAGACTGACCGCATGCGCAATACAGGAAGTTGAAATCCATTTCAGCCGCCAGCAAATTCACTTCAGGTGCTTTTTCCAACAGATTCGCTTATCTTTGATGAATAACGACCGTTCATGATATGAAAGCTCTGATCCCGGTAGCCGGTGCCGGCACTCAATTGAGACCCCATACTTACACTCAGCCCAAACCGCTTATTCCGGTTGCGGGCAAGCCCATTATTTCCCACATCATCGATCAGCTGACTGAAGCAGGTATCAACGACTTTGCTTTTGTGATCGGTTATTTGGGTGAAAAGATCAAAAATTTTATTGACGACAAATATCCCGGACTGCAAAAACAGTACATTCAGCAAGCAGAACGGAAGGGCCTTGGCCACGCCATTTGGATGGCCCGGGATGAAATGAAGCACAACAATGACCTGATTATTGTACTGGGGGATACCATTTTTGAACATAATCTGCCTCAGTTTCTCGCTGAAAAGCATTCAAGCCTGGGAGTAAAAAAAGTTACCAACCCGGTAAATTTTGGTGTGGCTGAAGTGGATTCGGATTACATGGTCCGCAGAGTGATTGAAAAACCGAGAATTCCCAAATCGAACCTGGCATTGGTGGGATTGTATAAGATCAAAGAAACCGAAGCCCTGTTTGAAGCTTTGGATAAACTGATTAACCTGGAGCAGAAAAGCCATGGTGAGTTTCAACTGACTGATGCCCTTCAACTGATGATTGAAAAAGGAATAAAATTCAAGGCTTACCCTGTGGACAACTGGTTTGACTGCGGCAAAAAGGAAATTTTGCTCGAAACCAATGCCACTCTGCTAAAGCAGCGCATGAACAAGGAAAAGCTGACGGCAACCCTGGAGGGCAACATCATTATTCCTCCGGTTAGTATCGGACAGCATTGCAATATCAGGCACAGTATAATAGGCCCTTATGTGAGCATTGGTGACCATGCGGATATCAAGGAAGCCATCATTACCGATTCTATAATTGGCAATTTTGTGCACATCAAGGATGTCATTCTTAAGCGGTCAGTTGTGGGGAGCGACTCTTCTGTTACCGGCATGATGCAGAGTTTTAATCTGGGCGATAATACTGAAATTGACTTTAGTTGACATTTTGCCGGCATGAAAGTGATGTATAAAAGACCTGATGAAGAAGACTTTCTGTATTTTACCCTTTGTGCCGGTGCACAGTATGTGAGTTACTTTAATGCTGAAAACCGGCATTATGCGAAGGATGAAACGGAGGATCTGTTTTACCCGCCAGATATTGTCATTCAGCCACAAACTGCAAAGCAGGTTTCTGCCATCATGGAATACTGTCATAAAAAGCGTATTCCGGTTACGCCCAGGGGTGCAGGTACGGGCCTGGCAGGCGGCTGTTTACCCGTTTTCCATGGAGTTTTACTTTCCATGGAATTCATGAACAGAATAATTGAAATTGACGAAGACAATTTGCAGGTTACTGTTGAGCCCGGAGTGATCACTGAGCATCTCCAGCAACAACTTGAGGAACGCGGGTTGTTTTACCCCCCTGATCCGGCCAGCCGGGGATCATGTTTCATTGGCGGTAATGTAGCTACCAATGCCGGTGGTCCCAGAGCCGTAAAATACGGAGTAGTGAGGGACTATGTTATCAACCTTGAAGTGGTGCTACCCGATGGCCGGATCATAATGACCGGAGCCAATACTTTAAAGAACAGTACCGGATATCAGCTCACGCATTTGTTCACGGGCAGCGAAGGTACCCTGGGCGTTATTACTAAAATCGTACTCAAATTGCTTCCCGTGCCGCGCCTTCGCTATCTTATGCTTGCTCCGTTTACCTCCGCAGAGATGGCATGCAGCGCTGTATCTGAAATTTTCAAGGCGGGTGTTGTGCCCTCTGCACTGGAGTTTATGGAAAGAGATGCCATTGAATTATCCCAGAAATATACCGGGTCACAATCTCCCGGTTTTTATGATGACACTATGGCTCAACTGCTGATTGAGGTAGACGGATTTGACCATACAGCCATGGAAAAAGATTGCGAGATTATCAGGGAGGTAACGGAAAGGTTTGGCTGCAATGAGCTTTTGTTTGCTGACAGCAGTGAACAACAACGTTCGCTTTGGCATATCAGAAGGAATATAGGCCATGCCGTGCGCATGACATCGGTTTATAAGGAGGAAGACACCGTGGTTCCGCGTGCCCGGTTACCCGAGCTGTTAAAGTTTGTTAAAAATACCGGTCACAAATATGGTTTCAGATCGGTGTGTTATGGGCATGCCGGAGATGGCAACCTCCACGTCAACATCTTAAAGGACAACATGGATGAGGAGCTGTGGACACAGTTTATCCCTTCGGCAATAAGTGAAATATTCAAAGAGGTAAAGCGTTTACACGGAGCATTATCCGGTGAGCATGGCATCGGCTGGGTCCAAAAACCATATATGCCAATAGTTGTTGACTCTACGAATATCGAACTGATGAAGGGGATAAAAGGTATTTTTGATCCTCACTATATCATGAACCCCGGAAAATTGTTTTAACTCAGTATCTTTTGACTATGAAGTTGTACACCCACAAACTGTTAACCTTGCTTGCGCTTCTTGTTTTAGCCGGCAGCTTACAAGCTCAGCAAAGAGTGGACCGCGATGTATTTGACGACAAAACCATTCTGGATGGGTTTGTGGTCGGTACCTACGGAAGCGTGTTTTACATGAACGGGTGGCAGGTTGAGGCTGCACCGGGCATTGGATACAGATTCCTGAATGACCGTGTGATTATGGGTGGCGGATTAAGCTGGTCATACTTCAGCCGGGTGTACCGGGAATACGGTTTAACGCAATCCCTGCAGTTTCTTGGCCCCAGGGCATTTGTTAAAGTAAATCCGATTTGGCAGGTTTATGCCATTGGAGAATATCAGTACCTCAATATCAAGTACGAGGAGAAATATACCCATGGCTTTAACCCTCCTGTTGAGAGGCTTCAGGAAGATGTGTTCTATGTGGGTGCCGGCTACGCAGGCGGCGACTTTGGAAAAGGATTTGGATTTTATCTCGAACTCATGGTCGATGTGCTGTTCGATAACATGACCTCGGTAAGGAATTCCCCCCTGAGTTACAGAATTGGCGTTTTCTACGGTTTCTAACGGAACTTTCCCGAAGACACCATCAAAGCATTTGCTTATCCACTAACCGAGCAGTTTGCCCAGGGCAATCTCCAGGCCCTTGCGCGTCAGGTTTTTCTCACTACTCTGCTGCCGTTGGATTTCGAGCAATCCTTCGCGAATGGTTTCACTGACGTCGTCAAAAATGGCTTTATCCGTCAGTTCGGCATCTGCCTGCATCAGATAGGCAAATACGCGGGCCATTCCGCAATTGGCTATGAAATCGGGGATGAGATTCACCCGTTCATCGGTATACAATGCAGTAGGGCCCACAAAAATGCCATCGTCCACAAACGGTACGTTGGCTCCGCATGAAACAACGTCAAGCCCTCCGGCAATCAATCGGTCAATCTGTTCTCTGGTGATCAATTTGGATGCAGCCCCGGGAATGAAAATCTCAGCTCCCACATCCCAAATTTTATCCATGGTTTCTTCAAAGGACATTAAATCCGGCGCATACAGCTTATTGCCTTTTTTATTGACAAACAAGTCCCTGACCTCTTCGAAACTGAGTCCTGCAGGCTTCAGAATTCCCCCGGAAATGTCTACTATTCCCGTGATAATTGCTCCCTGATGGGCCAGGTACAGTGCCGCTGCAGAGGCAACATTGCCCCATCCCTGAACTATTACGCGTTTGCCATTGACCTTGTCACGGCGATACAGGTCATAAAAATGCATCACTGCCACGGCTACTCCATAACCGGTGATCATATCGGCCACAGCATACTTATGCGGCGGATCCGGAACATAGTCCCTGTCTTCGATAATCTTTGCACAGCCATGGCGAAGCTGGCCAATGATATTTATCTTTTCACCCTCATTGGGTTTGAAATGACCATTTACTATGCCTTCCTGCGGATGCCATAAACCCAGGTCCTCCGTAATCGGAATTACATCTTTGAGCTCGTCTACATTGAGGTCACCTCCGGTACCGTAATAGCTTTTTAACAGTGGAAAAACCGCGGCATACCACCTTTTGAGAACATCATCCCGTCTGGGATCGTGAGGGTCAAAATCTATTCCTGACTTCGCACCGCCAATCTGTGGGCCGCAAACTGAGAATTTGATTTCCATCACTTTGGCCAGCGCTGTAACTTCATCGCGGTTGAGGCCTTTCCGCATCCGGGTGCCGCCGCCGGCAGCTCCGTTGCGCAAACTGTTGATCACCACCCAGCCGCGGGCTTCGCTTTGTGTGTCATTCCACTCAAATACAATCTGAGGGGCTTTATCTCTGTAATTACTGATCAGCTTTTCAAATGATGTCATACCTCTTTGTTTTATAAAAATTTCTCCCCATACCCATCTTCAATACGACGGTGTACATGCTTAATTTCCTGTTCGTTTTGTTTCGGATAGATCAGCAGGGCATCTTTTTCATCCACCACTATGTAATCACTGAGCCCCCTGATCACCACCAGTTTTTGCCCGGATGCCCGGATCATGCAATTTTTTACATCTTCCAGAATTACCGGCCCGGCCTGAACGGCATTTCCCGATGCATCGTGACCGAGCTCACCGTACAATGCATTCCATGTTCCCAGATCAGACCAACCTATATCCGATGGCCTGGTGTAAACATTTCCGGCTTTTTCCATAATGGCATAATCTATCGAAATGTTTTCGGCCTCCGGATACCACCTGGTAAGCAAGGAATTCTCCAGTGGGGTATTCAGTCCTTCATCCATTTTATCCATCAGGGAACTAATACCCGGAGCAAATTGCCTGAAACCTTCTTCGGCAACGTCTGCACGCCAGGCGAAAATGCCGGCATTCCAGACATGACGACCACCCTTTACATACTTTTCAGCAGTGGCTTTGTCAGGTTTTTCCGTAAACTGGCTCACCGGAAAAACTCGCTGATTTCCATGTTGATTGTATTCAATATATCCGTAACCGGTATCCGGGCGAGTGGGTCTTATGCCGAGGGTAACCAGTGAATCCTGATTCCGGGCAAAGGAAATGGCATCCTGCAAAGCAAGGCCAAATTCCGATTCTTTGATGACCAGGTGATCAGAAGGCGTGATAACCAATACGGCACCGGGATCCTTTTTAAAAACTTTCCTGTTCATCAAAGCAATACATGGCGCTGTATTCCTGCGTGCAGGTTCTGCTATGATATTCTCTGCAGGGAGGTTTGGCAATTGCTCCCGGGTCAGTGAAAAATAGTCGGTCTTTGTGAGTACATAGATCTGATCGGGAGAACAGTGAGCACTGAACCTGTCATAGGTAAGCTGAAGCAGTGAGCGACCCGCACCGAGTATGTCTAGAAACTGTTTGGGAAGTCTCTCTCTGCTGGCCGGCCAAAACCTGCTACCCACACCACCGGCCATAATAGCCACATACAGTTTACTCATAGTTTCTCAATCTGTCCGTTCAATAATAACAGCAACGCCCATGCCTGCTACTGCACTGATGGCTGCCAGCCCCCGTTTTTGCCCCCGCTGTTCCAGGCTATCAAGCAGATTGCCCAGAATGATGGATCCGCTTGCACCCAAGGGATGCCCCATGGCAATGGCTCCTCCATAGATATTGATTTGTTCACTACTCAACCGAAAATGCCGCTGAAACGTCAACACTTCAGCAGCAAATGACTCATTCACTTCCCAAAGATCAATGTCTGCCGGAGTAAGACCGGTCAACTTCAGTGCTTTTTCGGATGCAAAAACCGGCCCCATCAGCATTATGGTTGGATCTGATGCAGCCACTGCACAACCAACAATCCTTGCTCTGGGTTTCGATTTAAGATCATTGAGCCTTGACTCGCCGGCCAGGAGTAAAATGGCCGCACCATCCACAATTTTTGAGGTGTTGCCTGCAGTATGCACGTGGTTAATCTGATTGATGTAGGGATACTTTTGCAGAGCAACCGCATCAAAACCCTCCTTTCCCAAATCCTCAAATGCCGGTGTCAGGTTCCGGAGACTTTCCGGTGAAGTATCTTGCTTCAGGTATTCATCCTCTTCCAGTATCATGAGGTTGTTGAAGTCTCTGATGGGCACGATACTTTTGCTGAACGCACCTTCAGCAGCAGCTTTTCTGGCCCGGGAATGGCTTAGCCATGCATATTCATCCACCATTTCCCGGCTTAGTCCCTCCAGGGTAGCCATCAGGTCAGCACTGATACCTCTGGGAATGTACCGGGCTCTGCTGCTGATCATGGGATCGTAAATCAATGGTCCGCCATCGCTCCCTATCGGAATTCGGCTCATACTTTCCACACCACCGGCTACTATCATGTGCTCCCACCCAGACCGAATTCTGGCTGCAGCCAGGTGAACAGATTCCAGCCCGGACGCAGATAGTCTGTTGATGGTTAAACCCGGCGTGGCATCACTCCATCTGCTGGCTAAAATAGCCGCACGGGCTATATTCCCACCCTGATCGCGCACCGGTGTTACGCAGCCCAATACGAGATCGTCGAGCTGTGTGGTATCCAGGCTGTTGCGGTCCCGAAGTACTTCCAGCAAAACTCTGACCAGGTCAATGGGCTTAACCTCATGCAGGGCACCATGGGTTTTGCCGGTTCCCCGGGGAGTTCTGATGGAGTCAATGATAAAAACTTCAGGCATGGTGATGGCTTTGACGCAGCAAAAATTAGTTTTTTTAATCACATCCACAAATAAACCGGCTCAGGTTAAGTGCGAAACTTTTATAAACTGCTTTTTAAGCGTGCTGAAAGCACTCGATGCAATACACATTTTCGTGGCTCTCATGACTCACTCAACGCGTGCCATCCAAGTTAAACCTGTGTGACAATTGCTCAACATTGCTTTATTTTGCCATTCAATTCAAACTTAACTGCCCATGCTTACACGAACTTTACATCTGGCTGTCGCATTTTTTTTGGTTCTCTTTATTTGCTCCTGTGCCGGTGACCACTCCGGTGAAATACGGGAAGGTGAGCATTTTTACGTCACGGTAAAAAATCTGTACGTAGAGAATTATCAGAACAACTTTGAGTGCACGATGCAGTTGTCTCAGAATGACCGGGATCTCAACTTCAGAAATTTGTTTCTACAGCTGGTAAAAATGGATCTTCCTTTGCCTGAGCAGGGCAGTTTTTATCAGATTGAGCACAAGGTGGGCGACCGCGTGTTGGGCACGCTCAATTTAAATCCGCGTATTCTGGAAGCGGAAGCAGGCCGCTTCAGGGAGGAGATTGAACTACGCTGCAATTAATACCGCAGCTCCTTACGGGCAATCAATTGTGGACATCACATCTTTACCTGCAAAGCGGATGCTTTGCCCACAAAAAGATATATACCATAAACAGGAATACCATTAAAGCTGCTTCTATCCCGGTGTTAACCTAAACCATGCTGCTTGGGTCAAAAGCAAAACCTCATTCGGCGACCCATGATATTGTATATTCGCACCACAAATGACAAATTCTGAATGATAGCATACAGGCGATTTGAACTGGACAATGGTTTGCGTGTGATACTGCACCGCGATAACAACTCTCCGATGGTTGCCGTGAATGTAGCCTATGGAGTTGGAAGCCGCAATGAAGACGCAGAAAAGACGGGTTTCGCTCATCTCTTTGAGCATCTGATGTTTGGCGGTACCCGTCAGGTGCCCGATTTTGATGAAGTAATTCAGACCTCCGGTGGTGAGTGCAATGCATTTACCAATACCGACATGACCAATTACTACAACATTGCCCCGGCGGCCAATCTCGAAACTTTGCTGTGGCTTGAAGCCGACAGAATGGCCAACCTGAACCTCAGCGAACGCAAAATCAACATCCAGAAAAAAGTAGTGATTGAAGAGTTCAAAGAATCCTGCCTTAATCCGCCCTACGGTATGTCATGGCACTATCTGATGGATCTTTGCTACAAAGTGCATCCCTATCGCTGGCCTACTATCGGGTTCAATACTGATCATATCAGTTTGGCTACTGCCGAAGATATCCGCGGGTTTTATCAAAAATACTACCAACCTGCCAATGCCGTGCTGGTGATAACAGGCAGATTCGAAACTGCCACTGCCATCTCCATGGTTGAAAAATGGTTTGGCCCTTTGCATTCAAACGGGCGACCCCAGGATACTTGGCCTGCTGAACCGATACAGGACGCACCGCGTGCACTGACTATTGAAGCGGATGTGCCGCTGGATTCGGTATATATGGCATTCCCAATGTCGAGCCGCCTTGAGCAGGGATATTATGTTGCTGATCTGCTGAGCGATATCCTTTCCAACGGGCCTTCGAGTCGTTTGTACCGCTCGTTGTTCAAAGAACAGAAACTCTTTAGCTACATCGATGCTTTCATTACGGGCCACATGGATCCGGGTCTCCTGGTGATTGAAGGCAAAATTCACGATGAAGTGAGTGTGGAAGAAGCCTGCAATGCCATCTGGAAACAACTTGAGGATCTGAAAGAGCGCGGAATCAGCACCTATGAGCTCGACAAGGTGAAACATAAAACCGAGAGCAATATGGCTTTCGGCGAAGTGAGTATTTTGAACAAAGCGATTAATCTCGCTTTTTTTGAAATGCTGGGGCAACCTGACCTCATCAACGCTGAAATGGGACTTTACCGGGCCGTTACACCCGACATGATCCGTGAAGCAGCTCATGACCTACTGCATCCCCTGAAGGCCAACACACTGCTTATTGTGCGTGCAGGTGCAGAACTCATATAAGCTCAAGCAACTCAAGGATGGTGTCAATTTCATCAAATGACTTATAGCCCGGCTTTTCTTCAGAACTCCCGCGAATATTGAGGCCGTACGGAGCCAGTTGGGTTACTGTTTCTGCAATTTTTTTTGGGATGACATTTTGTTCTATATCGACGTAAATACAGCGGCATACCTGTTTTAAAGCCGCAAACTCCGCACTCACATCATTGTTGAGGTCCTTACCGGAAAAACTCACCTGAAGAATATCCACACTACCACTTTTCAGCGTACTGTAGATTTCTGCATCCAGCGCACTGTACGGTAAAGTGTAAATCCATTGACATGCCAGTCCCGATTCAATGGCGGGAACTCTTGTGATCAATGGAAGCTGAAAACCACTTACCGTGCCGGATTTAACCCACTCATCCAGTTCTTCCTGCACGGGAAAATCAATCTGTATGAGTATCTCGGGTCCGTCAACCCAATCTGAGATGGCATGAATATGTGCCGGGGTAAGCGGGCTGCCGGACCGCATATCCAAAACTATATATTCGGCATCAAGTGCAGCAAAATACCGGGCATCTGTCAGATGTGAAATGCCGTCGGCCTTAATTTGTAAATTCATGAAAATGGAGCGATATTGAGCCGCAAAGATAACATTACTGATGGCAGAAAGCCACTATTACCACAAGGTTTACGCAGTTACCCGGGCCATTCCACACGGCAAAGTGAGCACTTATGGCCATATAGCCGACTATCTCGCCCTGGGTTCTGCAAGGATGGTGGGCTGGGCATTGCATCAGTGTATTGGGTATGATGAAAACATCCCCGCGCACAGGGTAGTCAATGCAAAAGGCGAACTCAGCGGACGGCTGCATTTTCATCCACCGGAATTGATGCAGCGTTTACTCGAAAATGAAGGTCTGACCATAATTGACCACAGGATCAGCAATTTTGATCATCACTTATGGAAGCCCGCAGAACATTTACCCGAAGCTGACACTTTTATAGATTGAGTAATAAATTTTTATCCTGGAACTTAATATCCCCGGCATGAAACACATTCTAACCACCCTTATCATTACCACTTTTGCGGTGGCAACCATGTTAGCGCAGCAATCTCCTGTCGGAATGTGGAAAACCATAGATGACAACAGCGGAGAGGCCAGGTCATATGTGGAAATTTATGAACGGTCGGGCAAGCTGTACGGGAGAATTGCCAAAACACTCCGGCCCGATGCAGCCGAGTTCTGCGACAAATGTCCGGGAAGTAAGAAAAACCAACCCGTTATCGGCCTTGTCATTATCGAAGATCTGGTACCATACCGCGATTACTGGCGCAACGGAAAAATTCTCGATCCCGAATCAGGTAATGAATACACATGCAGTATCTGGTTTGAAGGTAACAACCGGAATGAACTTAAAGTAAGGGGAAGGCACTGGACAGGCCTGTACCGAACGCAAACATGGCACCGTGTTCAGGGAAACTAATCCCGATTCCGGCTCATTTTGATAATCTCTTCATAGCCGGATTTATCCAATGCTATCACAGATAACCTCGATTGCCTGACCAGTCCGTTGTTGCTGAAGGATGGATTGTTTTTAATTTGCTGCAGTGTAACGGGCCCATGTAAGCGTTTTGCTGCTTTAACGCGAACACACACCCAACCTTTACCTTGCTTGTCGGCAGGATCGGGAAATGCTTCGCCACTGACCACCGCTTCACCCACTATGCTCCGGCTGTTCCCTGAATGATAGATGAGCACCTTGTCCCCTTTTCGCATGGCATTTAATGCGTTACGCGCCTGATAGTTCCGGATTCCGTCCCAAACATCGCCATCGGGTTTGGCAGCAAGATCATCCCAACTATAAGTTTCCGGTTCAGTTTTTAAAATCCAGTATTGCATAGGCGTAAATAGACGAGCAGGCTCAAAGATAATTTTATATGGCTATAAACCACTGCCGGCAATAATAGATATTTTTATGCCGCTATGTTATTAATTGATTATCTGGTATTTTCTAGCCTGATATAGCTTTTCAAAAAATTTTTAAGTAGGTTGATTCACATTGATTATTCCCGTAACTTTAGGAGCCCTAAACAAACCAATGCATGAGTTCCAAACAATCCATTCCGGCTAAAGCCAAAACAATAGCCCCAGCTGCTGAGCATGAAAAAGATGCACAATCCTCAGGACGGGCTTCAGGGATTATGCCCCCATCCTTACAGATGTCGGCAGATCCCCCGGAAAATAACAACACTCCGCTGATGAATTCCGGGAATAGCAGGCCACCCTTGCAGTTTAGTTACCCGGCAAGCGGATTTCCAACACCGGCTATCCAATTGAAACAGTCTGATCATTCAGGAGAAACTATTCAGCGCCATCCGGGTGGTCATGAGGAGCCGGCACCGGCTCCTGCACCTCCGGTTAATGCTCCACAGGGGACAGATGCAGACAATGCATCGTATGAGTTGTCTGAAGAAGAACAGGAAGAGAAAGCAGCGTTTCTTAGTGTCAATGCTTACGGACCACAAGGTGTAGTACCTCCCATTTTTGCCGGAGGTCAGGGATATGGCGGATTTGATGCGACCTATTATCCTGCTTCGGGAACACTTTTTATTGAGATAAGGGGCAAGGTTCGGTTTCGTGACAGCCTGACCATGTCTGACCAGGTAGTAACACCCACACATCCCAACTTTGCAGGATTGGCTACAATTTTGAGCAGTATGAACAATGCCGCTGCAAGAGCTGAAGTAGTTCAACATTATACCTGGGACGATGAACTGAAAACCAGAATGTTGGGTGAGTATCATCAGTCTGTGGCCAGTGCGGCCAACATCTGGAATGGCACTAATATGTTTTTCCAGGTCAACCAACCCGGCTGGAATGATGTGAGAGCGCATCCAACCATAAATATCGACATCACTGAGGAAGGTGATGCCACCAGTGGCGTGGAAGGAGGCGATCACATCCAGGTCAATGTTTACCGCTCCCCACTGCCTGAGGATTCTGCCAGAATCAATCAGCTTATTGATGACAATCAGAACATAAGTGTAGCCGAAGACAACAGGAATTTGAGAGCACATGTTGACGGCAATCCCGGATCAGCAACGAGCTACGCGGATGCGGATCCTTACACAGGAGCAATGAATCTCGACATGAATAACTTGTTCGCCAGACCTGAAAATGATGCCAGAGGACAGGACAATTTGTTGCGCAGAAATGTATTTTTTGAAAACAACAGTGCTTCATTAACGGCAAATCAGGTCAATGAAATCAGGCATTTTGTCCGCAGATTCAATGTTCGCGGTGACGCCAACCCCACAAACAATGCCGTAAATCTGGTTGGATTTGCCAGTGCACCCGGCTCTGCCGAACATAATCAACGCCTGGTCAACCAACGGTTGGCCGCTGTAACGGAAGTTTTACGGGGGATCAACATTACCGATGTCAATGCAAGTGTCAGCTACGATGCCACCACTGATTCAAGCCAACAAAACAGAGGACATGCTGAAGCATTGGAACTGGATAGGTCTGAAGACGTTCAAAGACTCGAAAGGCGGGTTGAAATCAGGATTGGCTCAGGTGACCGGCAAAATACGATTGCCCATGAGCTGGGACACAACTTCGGACTTGCTGATGAATATTCCGGAAGAAACAGGCCGGTCGGTTCTGAATCAAGTCATCATAATCTGGCACAAAGTGCCGGCGTAGCCGAAGGAGCCAGGGTGGAGAATAATGACGGAATTATTTCCATGGGCAACACAATCAGGGAACAGCATTTTTCTGTGTTTGCCAATGCACTGGATCAAATCACCGGCAAATCATGGCATGTCAAATCATAACCGCTATGCACGCAATTGTTCTCATAATACTTTCTAATCTTTGCAATACCAATATTATGGCTGCATCAGACACATCATTGAGCCCTGTTCCACTTCTGGAAAAGCTAACCTTCCCCCACCGCGGAGACACAATAAGCGGAATCCGGATCTATGCGGACGGTACGGTACTGATGTACCACGGGGTATATGAATATCATCATCAAAATGAGCTGTGGCAGAGCGGGTTAACATTGTCCGGCAAAGGCATTGACAAGCTTACTACTTACCTCAACAACGAATTCAGCCATCTAGATGGGAAAACAGAATCTACCCGGGGCTCGGTAGTTTACCGGATCAGGACACCGGAAAAAGAGTACCGGGTGGCTTATAAAAACATTGCCTACGATATGCTGCCACCGGAGTTACTGGAGCTTGAAAAACTGATCAATGGGCATATTCAGCAAAGTCAACAACATTAAATCCTCTGCAATTTTAGCCCCTAATCGATCAATAAGTCCCTGACCTCTTGACAACTATTAAAAAAATGCTTAGCTTTATCACCTTATAAATTTCCGGCAATGAACAAAATTCAACTTCTTCCCGTACAACTAAAGCAGCTTTCCCCTGCTGCCGAACAGGAAAAGGAAAAGAAACAACATGATACGGTTGCTTCCAGCCGGCCTCCGGCGCTTCAAATGAGGGCAGACTCATCAGAAAATAAGGTTGAAAAAGAAAACCAGGACAGTATGAGAGATTACTATGCAGACTCCCGCGTTGCCAGGGATGATGCCCGGGCTTCTCATCATTCGCCATTTCAGCTCAAATCAGAAGATGACAATGCACAAAATTCAAAGTCAGATTCCGGAGCAGGCAACATCGTCCAGAAAATGGAATCAGCATTTGGCGGGCACGATTTTTCAAGCGTAAAAATTCATGCCGATTCAGCTGAAGCACCTAAAGTTGGAGCCAAAGCCTTTACCCGCGGCAAAGATATTCACTTTGCACCCGGCCAGTATAACCCGGAGTCTTCTAAAGGCCTTGAGTTGCTCGGCCATGAACTGACCCATGTGGTACAACAGGATCAAGGCCGGGTAAAGCCCACCGGTAATGTCAACGGGCAACCATTGAATGATGACAAATCACTGGAAGGTGAAGCGGACTCTTTAGGCAGAAAATTTGCCTCGTGATCTGCTTATCATGTTGACTGTTCTCTTGTTTTGGTCCCTTACAACACCTGAATCAAATTTTGTTCAAGTGCCGCAATGCGTTGCTGCCGTTGAATTTGTTAGATTGAATTCGCATTGGTACGAATGAAAAAAGAAAACGCTGCTTTGAAGTGTTAAAAATTTTACAGTAAGCAATAAGGCACCCAATTCATAGTTTTATACCTACAAATTCAATACCCGAAAAATGATGTCTATGCACAAAAAATCTACACTTCACTTCCTTACAAGGCACCTGTATAACGAGACCGACTGGATCGAATCCATGGAAGCCAATTTTGCCATGGAAGACGACCCGTCCCTCAAGGCTGAGTTTAAAGGCATGAAAGAGGCCAAATCCTGTTTACCCGCAATCAGGTTTTCACCGTCTGAGAAAAGTGTTCAGCGCATCCTCAGAATTGCTTCCGACAAATCATCGCATTGTTTGCATTTGTCATAATCTGACCGTTGTGATTGACTGCCGCTAGTAACCTGTTACAGGGTCGTTGGCATTTCCTGTTGTTTGATTGGCAATGTTGAATGACGGGCTTTAACAAGGATCGGATTCTTTTTATCAGCCGGGGGCTTTACGCAATCTTTTTCGCATAACACTGTACCACAGTGCTTAACAATTGTGCCTTCATCGCATATATATTCTATGAAGGCCAGGTGTTCATGCCATTTCCGAATCCCCGGTTTTTGCCTGGTGCAGGCATAAAAATATCCTTTTATCAATCCGATCTGCAGGGAAAAAACATATCTTTGGCACGCTGAAAACCAACTGACGAGGGTTCGAAAAAACGAGATTCGTCAGCAATTTCCCAATTCAATAAACTATAACTGAGTATGTCCAACGACAAAAGTGCCAAGCTGAAAGCCCTTCAAATGACTATTGACCGACTTGATAAGGCCTATGGCAAAGGCACGGTAATGCGATTGGGTGATCGCGAGGTAAGCAATATACCCGTTATTCCCACCGGCAGCCTGAATCTTGATATTTGTCTGGGTATTGGAGGATTTCCCAGAGGCCGGGTAGTTGAAATTTACGGACCTGAAAGTTCGGGTAAAACCACGCTGGCCATTCATGCCATTGCCGAGTGTCAAAAACAGGGTGGCATTGCCGCTTTTATCGATGCGGAGCATGCTTTCGACATGAAATATGCTGAGAGCCTGCATGTCAACACAGAGGAGCTCATCATATCACAACCTGATAATGGCGAACAGGCACTTGAGATCGCAGAAAACCTCATTCGATCCGGTGCCATTGATATCATTGTGATCGACTCCGTTGCTGCCCTGGTGCCAAGAAGTGAAATTGAAGGCGAAATGGGAGACAGCAAAGTAGGTTTGCAGGCCCGGCTTATGAGTCAGGCGCTCCGCAAGTTAACTGCAACCATCAGTAAAACGGGATGCTGTTGTATTTTTATCAACCAGCTCAGAGAAAAAATAGGCGTAATGTTTGGCAATCCGGAAACCACAACCGGCGGAAATGCCCTTAAATTTTATTCATCCATCCGCCTGGATATCCGCAAATCGGGGTCTGCCATAAAAGACAAAGAAGGCAACATAATAGGCAACCCAGTAAAAGTAAAAGTGGTCAAAAACAAAATGGCACCGCCGTTTAAAGTAGCTGCGTTTGATATTATGTATGGTGAAGGTGTTTCCAAAACCGGAGAAATTGTTGATCTTGGCTCTGAGTACGACATTCTACAAAAAAGCGGATCCTGGTACAGCTATGAAGGTGCCAAAATTGCTCAGGGACGCGAGGCTGCCAAAGATTTTTTACGCGATAATCCGGAAGTAGCCCGGGAAATTGAAGAAAAAATCAAAGCCAAATTCATTCTGAACCCCGCTGCACTCAAGGAAAAACCCGAGGAAGTATAATTACCGCAGTGACCAAAACCTTCTTGGCCACATCCATCTGCTTATAAAATCGCGGACGCTGATGAAATACCCTGAAGCACCTAGCAGTGTCAGTAGTGCTTTCATCACTATAGATCCGTGATCGGTGAATACCTGAGTCAGGATCATGATCACCAGCATAGCTCTGACAGCCAGGTTAAACCTGAGTCTGAGCGCATAATGAAAGTACTTCTTCAGTCGCACATTATAGATGTACTGCCATATCAGCAGCACCCATGCCGGATAAACCCAGTTGAACCAGTAAAAGTAATAGGCCGGCAAAATGATACCTATCAGTAAAGTTTGTAAAATCAGATCGCCACTCACCCGCCTTTTAGAAATCATATACCCATGAGTTAATCAATGCCCAAAGGTAAAAGTATTGCATTATTCTGGGGAAAGCATTTACAAATCGAGGCGACACGGGCTTTTGGTGGTTTATACTAACTTGAAGCGTTTTTTTGAGAAGTTTTATACATATCTTTTTGTTGATTTAAGATTTGCCCCATGATAATAGAGCAGAGAAGAACAGTGTATCCACAGTGGTTTACCCAGGAGGAAGTGTCAGCCGAAACAATTCTGCGCATACTTGAAGCGGCCAATCTTGCCCCTACCCACAGATTAACAGAACCCTGGCGTTTTATTGTATTCCACAGCCATTCCTCAAAAGAGGACTTGAGCGCATTCCTTGCCGGTCAATACCTGAATGATACCCCGGTTGAAAAACAAAGTGAACTGAAGCTAAAAAAACTGAAACAAAAACCGTTGCAGGCAGGAGCCATTATCATCATCATCATGCAGCGCGATCCGCAACTCCGGGTTCCCGAATGGGAAGAATTGGCAGCTACCGCCTGTGCAGTGCAAAATCTGTGGCTAAAAGCCACAGAACTCGGCCTGGGCGGTTACTGGAGCACACCGGTATCCATAATGAGCAAACCGGCAGCACAGTGGCTGGGGCTTTCAGATGGCGAGCGTTGTTTGGGAATGTTCTACCTGGGTTACCACAACATGCCCAACTTGCCGCGAAACCGAACCGATGTGCGCAATAAGATCAGATGGCGGTAGAAAAACCGGCAAGTCCAATGCCTGCAGTCATGAAAGTCAACATCAGACTGACCGGATAACCGGAATAACGCTTGCTGCCCTCCGGGCCGGCAAAAGAGACATAATATACCCGGCAGCCAGTACCAACAGGCCTACCATGGCAAAATCACTCCAAAGTAATTGCATGGGATAGGCATCTACCAAAAACTGTTCAGCTTCACCTAACCTGATCAAATCCCATTGATTTTGAACCAGGTAAAAGACAAGCGCAAGCAAAAATCCTACCGTCAATCCACAAGTGGCCAGCAACAATCCGGTAAAAATAAATACAGAACGGATATGACCTGCCGTGGCACCCATGGCTTTCAGCATGATAATGTCCGGCCTTTTATCCAGCACCAGCATCCACAATGCACCCATCATGTTAAAAGCCACAAGAAAGATCATCAGACTCAGAATTATAAAGCCTACCCACTTTTCCAGTTGCAGCAGCCGGTAGAACGAAGCATCCTGCCGGTAGCGGTCAAGCACATCAACTCTTTCACCCAGAATAGCTTTTACCTGACCACTGATGCGGGATACATCCGAACCGGGCATCAGGGATATTTCAATAAAGCTGGCTGCACCGGGCCTTTCCAGTAGCTCTCTGACAAACTCCAGATCACTCAGAATGTATTCAGCATCGGCATTTTGCTGGAGTGAAAACACGCCGGCAGGCTGAATAAACCTCCGGACAAATCCCGATGCCTGCAATCCTGCCGTTGCTGTTTGCCGGGGCATCATTACGACAATACTTTCAAAAGGGTCATCAATCCGCACACCCAGTTTATACTCCATCCCCAGGCCAAGCACACCCAGATATCTATTGCCATCCAAAAACAGGGCAGACCCTCTGACGATGGCTTTTTCCAGTTCTGTTACGGTGAGAAAACGATGGTCCACCCCTTTGATAATGCCAATATCCTGCTTGTTTCCGTATTCAAAAAATGCGATTTCCTCCAGGGTAATCGACACAGCTTCTACTCCGTGAATAGCCTCAATGGCCAGAATATCGTCATCAGACGGCTCCATGTATTTTCCTTCAACGGGAACCACTTTCAGGTCGGGGTTGAACGTATTCATCAGATCGGTTAGCAGCACTTCCAATCCGTTAAATACGGCCATTACCAGCACCAGTGCCGCTGTGCCCAGGCTGATACCCAAAACCGAAACACCGGCAATTACGTGAACTGCATTGAAATTGCGGAAAGCGTAAATATACCGCCACGCAATATGGAGGGTGTATCGCATACTAATCGCGGGCAGGGTTATCGGCCTTTTCTCCGGACAAGCGATCAAACAGCTGATTCAGGCGGTCCATTTCATCCAGTGTCTCATCCAGGTAATATTCGATGGTGGGAATTTTACGCACATGCTTTCTGATTCTGAATGCCAGTTCCTGTCTCAGTTTAAATCCGTCCGCTTTAATCTTCTCCAGAACCGTGTTTTTGTCATCAGCATTGTAAACACTGAGGTAAATACGCGCAATAGACTGATCTGGGCTTACTTTTACATTAGTAACGGTGACCAGTGCATTGCCGAAAATATAGCTCCCCTGATTGCGGAGTACCGTGCTAAAGTGCTGCTGTATCAGGCTTCCTACTTGTAATTGTCTCCTCGATTCCATACCCTTCTTTTTACTTGTTTGCAAATATAATGGCTTTGATCACTGAGCTTACAAAAACCATCTGCATTTAATAACTTTCGGCAGGGCGTGTTCGTTGTTCACGAGATAAGATAAGTTAAATATTGCGTATGAAAGTCTGGATTTACAGTATAGCAGGAGGTGTTGGTGGAGGTTTGATCACTTTTTGTTTATTGGCTTTTACAGGGCTGCTGCCGCTCAAGCCCAAATCACAAGCTTTGCCGGCATTGAATTTTGCACAGGAGATGCCTTTTTATCCGGGCGTTTTAACCCAGAATCTTAAGGATGCCCCGGGCGACTTTGTTGAAGCCAGTGAAATGGTAATGCCCGCAGTAGTGCATATCAAGGCACGCCGTGTTCAGCCTGCTCAGCAGCGTCAGCGGAGCCGTTCGTTTTTTGATGAGCTCTTTGGTGATGACTGGTTTTTCGGGATGCCGCACCAGGACAGAAGGCCACGTGAAGGTGCCGGGTCAGGAGTCATTCTCACCGGAGACGGATATATTGTAACCAACAACCACGTCATTGAGTGGGCAGATGAAATAGAAGTGACCTTGATTGACAGGCGGCGGTACAAAGCAACCGTAATTGGTACAGACCCATCTACAGATATTGCCCTGCTCAAAATTGATGCTGCCGGTCTGCGACCGATCATTCTGGGAGACTCTGACGAAACCCGGGTCGGGGAATGGGTACTGGCCGTGGGCAACCCGTTCAACCTTACAAGCACGGTTACAGCAGGCATCATCAGTGCCAAGGCCCGCAATATTCAGATTCTTGAAGGCAGATCATCCATAGAATCATTTTTGCAAACCGATGCTGCCGTAAACCCCGGAAACAGCGGCGGAGCATTGGTAAATACCCGGGGTGAGCTGGTTGGCATCAATACCGCCATAGCTTCCCGAACGGGCAGCTTTGCAGGTTACTCCTTTGCCATTCCCGTAAACATCGTAGCCAAAATTGTGGAAGACCTCATGGAGTTCGGTACGCCGCAAAGAGGGTTTATCGGGGTCAACTTTTATGATCTTGATGCAGAACTGGCCGCAGATATGGGGCTGCCCATTACAGAGGGCATCTATATTGAAAGCCTTGCACCGCAAGGGCCTGCCATCAAAGCAGGAGTGCTTCCCGGAGATGTGGTAGTGGGTGTAGGTAACCGTACTGTAAGGGGTGCACCTGAATTCCAGGAGGCGATTGGAAGACTGAGGCCCGGTGATACTGCCCTGCTGAAAATCAATCGCCGCGGTGAGCAGATCGAAATTCCGGTGATACTCATGCAGTCATCTGCCGGAAGGTAATGACTTGCGCTTCTTAGTATACTTTAGTGACAGTTCCGGGAGATAACGCTATAATCCGGTACTGTCGCGGGAGAACCTTTTAATCTGCGGACCCCGGCTAAATGGCGGTCAACGCACAACAAAGAGATATCCATAAACACAAACCGGAACACGCTTAAAACCGGGATATCCGGTATGGTGTCTTGTGCTCTAAATATCAACAGCCGCAATCAGGTTAGCAGCGGAGTCACTTTTGATTCTGTGGTAAGCCGGTTGCGATGAGGATCAATGTTGCTGATGAGATTAACTCCCGGATTTTTCCCCGGCTCAAAGGAGCCCAGTCGGTCGTCCATGCCCAGAGCCCGTGCACCGTTGATGGTGGCCCACTTCAACAGCTGATCGAATGGGACAAAGCTTTGAAAACGCTGAATGGTTTTCATTTCCTCCAGTATGCACAGTTGCCAGTTGGAGGTGAGGCTGTCGGTACCCAGGGTGAGCCGTGCATTGGCTTCGATAAATGTTTTGTAATCCGGAAGACGGTTTTCGATGTACAGATTGGCATTGGGGCAGCTGGCCCAATAGACTTTTTTACTCCACCGGTGGGCAGCTTGAATATCATCTGCCCGGGTTGTGGTATTGTGTACAAAAAGCGTGCGGTGCTGCGG
>JBJHCA010000035.1:0-30479 GCA_050485785.1 Saprospiraceae bacterium
GAAAAGTAGCGTTGGGAGCAGGGCCTGTAACGTCATTCAGAGCAAAGAGAAGATCTGATTTTTCAGGTATGGGAGCATCGCATTCCACTTCAACCTCATCACCTATAAATAATGCATCGCCTTCGGTTACGTGCCGGGTAATGTTACATGAATACCATAATATTACCCACAAACACAAAAAGACTGACCTCATTATCAGATCGTATTTCATTGCCGTATTTCTTAATCTTGTTCTGCCTCTTCAGCTGCTCTTCTGAATAAATCCCTCAGTCGGTTGTAGTCTCTTACATAAATCAGACCAAAACCGGTTTGGATGAGCTGCCCGTCGATAACGTTTTCAAAGGTTTGCTCCCTGAAAGCCCTGATCCTGAATCTCCTGGCTTCTCCGAGGCTGTATTCTGCGGAAAGGTTGCCGGCAATATCGCTGAATTCCTGCTGCTCACGACTTTGTTCTCCTTCCACATCAACACTTCCTCCTACTTCAATTTTCAGCCGGTCATCAAAAAACCTGCGCGAAATGCCCCAGATTACTTCTGTTCTTCCATCGGCTTCTCCGGTGGTGAAGTCTTCATACGATTCAATGCCAATGCTGAGGTCAAACCCAGTCACATATTTGGAAGCCAGTCGGTTAAGCTGCTGAGTCAAAACGTTGCTTACGCTTCGGCGTGCTGCAGCGGATGAACCGCCACCGCCACTTCCTGACAATGGATCCTGGGCAAGAAATGAATTGAGAACGATGAGTGAAAACACTTGTTTGTTGAGCTCATTGATCTGCTGGTCCTGGTTGAGTTCCTGAATAATGGGGTAAAGTCCCGGAACAGCACCCCTGGCTTCTTCAGCCAGTTCAATCCCAAAGCTGATATCCGGCGACATCAGTTCATCACTCATATTGAGCTGCACAGTAAACGGATAGGCCTGCCTGGCCTGAGGCGGCACTTCTGCCAGTCGGCCGCGAAGCAGGTTTTCAGGCGATGCTCTCACAGTATACAGTGCCTGAATATCCAGCCTCGGCTTCATGATATCACCTTGCCAGGTTATGCTGCTTCCGGGTACCACTGCAAATCTTCGGGGAACTAATCCCATAAACAGCAACTGATAACTGCCTTCTGCAATTTCATATCTCCCTGTCAGATTCATTACTCCCGCCGGGTTGATATCCAGATCGAGCTCTGCATTTCCCCTGAATTGAAGAATGTCGTTGCCGGAAGGATCAATAAACACCGAAAACTGTGCATCGGGCTCTGACTGGATAACCATGGCTACCTGAAAGCCTTTCAGTGCAGTAGTGGGAGCCAGCGTATCGGAGAAATCATCGGGATCATACTCGCTGAGGTCAACAAACTCAACAATGCCTTCCATTTCTGCCAGCGTGGCTTCATAAGCAGGGATCATCAGAAAAAAACGCGTATTGCTCTTGACAGTAATGGTGCCGTTAACACGCGGTAAGTCCTGATTGCCCGTTATGTCAAGTTGTGCATCGGCAATCAGCCTCCCGCGGTACATGTCCTCTATCCATTCTTCGGTATCTATCACCCTGAAATTGGCGGCCCGCAAACTCAGGTTCAGGTCATAATTACTGAAATCAGTCATGAGAACAGAGCCTGACAGTGTTGCTCGGTTGCCGTCTGCATCGCGCAACACAAACTGTTCCATATGCATACCCGAATGATCAAACCGTATGCGTTCCTGATTCATTACAAATCGATTACCAAGCATGGGGTAGTAAAAGGCCGCTTCATTAAACTGAACATAGCCATTGAGGCGGGGCGCAGAGGAACTTCCGGTAATGTTGAGTTCTCCCGTAATATTCCCGCTCAGATCCTCAATATAGGTGTCGGCAAAGGGCTCGGTAATGGCAAAGTTCAGATTGTAAATTTCCACATCCATACTGATGGCGTCCTCACCATCACCTGTCAATTCATAATAGCCTCTCAATCTTCCGTGATAATCGTCTGCAGTTAGCTGCAGATCAATTTCATAGCGGTTTTCGACAGGGGTGTGCACCGTGGCAGTCACATCGCCTACATATTGATCGTAATATTCAAGGTCTTTTACGGATATTTCCGATTCAAAGTACAATGATTCTGAATCCAGCCTTATCAGCGCAGTTCCGCTAATCCTTCCTGCAACGATGTTCTCTTCCTGATTGATGATTTTACTGATCTGATCCAGTTCAAAATTTCTGATTACAAACTCCAGATCATCATTCACCAGGTTGCTCAAACCAAACATCTGCTCTTCCCGTGAAAAAATAAACTCCTCTGCACGGATTCCGTTGCTGCTGTAAACCAGCAGATTGGAAGGCGATACCTGCCAGGGTTCATATTCCAGTATAAACTGGTCTTCACGGATACTGTAAATTATACTGTCGCCGTGGATTTCCATATAGCCGCCCAGTAAAAACCTGTCTTTACCTTCTTCATCCCTGATGTTAAATACATTATTAAGCCTTCCTTCCGAAAGATCACCGGCAATGCTCAGGTGCTTGATGGTATATGTGCCGTAACTAAAAGCACCCACAGTGAGCGCATAGTGCATGGCTTCAAAGTCAGATGATGCTGTAAAGGCAATGCTGTCAATGGTATAATCTCCATAAATGATTGCAGGAAAGCGGATATCCACAGCCATGTTGCGATCGTTTTGGGAATATCTGGCCTCAAGCCTTTGTGGCACCATCCGCTCCAGATCAGGCATTAAAAAATTGGTAAACAGCGAGGTATTGAGAATTTCTGCTTCAAATACAAAATACCGGTCTGTTTCAGTGGTATCTGTCACGTAAAGAGTATCACTTACTATGCCGTTAATATCAGTTATCACTGCAATGCTGTCCGGGTCAAACAAAGGAACGTAATGGTTGATATGTTCCCTCATAACCCGGGGGAGATCTTCAAAATTGATATTGCTTTCCCACAACATCGACAGATAATCTGATATGAAATGCAGTTTAACACTGTCGGGAAACTGTGCCAGTTCAAGGATCAGCGAATCGGCCCTGAGTCGCTCTTCGTTCCACGTGATCACCAGTTCCCGGGTTTCCATTTGCACATCGGCCAAAAACGGATCAGTTCCCCATACCGTTCCTTTTGACTTAAATCTCGCCGTAATCTCGTCCTCCATCGGGTAAACGGCGTGCGCAGTTAGCTGGCGAAGCTCCAGATCATACCGGAAAACCGGCAGCGTGGTGTCGCGGAAATCCGCATCCAGTGAAAGATCAAAATTGAGATGCTCGTTAGGCGAACTCACCGCGATTTGCCACAATCCTCCTTCTCCCTCAATGGATCCCGAAATTTTGTGGTAGCCATATTCCAGATAAGATGCAGTATCAATGTTGAAACTTCCTCCAATTCTCATGGTGGCCGGGTCAAATCCGGTCCCATCCAGTGAAGCCTGCATGGTCAACGGCCCCAGGGTATCGCCCATATTCAGCAACGCCCCAATTTTTAACTGCTCCGTTGCAGCGCTTACACTGAAATACTCATGATCCTTGACCCAGCTCAAATTTCCTTCTGCTTCCATGTTTCCGGAGCCCGTACTAAGGGCCAGGTCAAATTGCATGCTGTCTGCTGTTCCCCTGGCAAATCCGGTCAATTCATAGGTTTCCGGTAAGTGAACGGTCTCCTGATCAACAGCATCTGCCATCAGCAGGTAAAGGTCATTGGCGGTAGTAGACACGTAGATGTCCGGAAAATGATACTTCAGTTTGTCAGGGTCAGTTACATTGACCAGAATGCCCGGCATTGAAAATCCGGTTTGTGCTAACATTTTACCGTCTAATCGCGTGAAATGCAGGCTGTCAAGCCTGCCATTCACCAAAGTACTCAACATTACCGGATATCCCAAGTACTCTTCCAGGCCATATTCAGTAATCAACTCCTCATCGTAGATCCTCAAATCTTCCGGGTCAATCATAGCATCCGCTTCAAACATTATGACCATTTGTCCTGGATTATCCATGACCGTATTAAAAGCAGGATAAACGGCCTTAAACTCACTTCTCAGCCTGCTGTGGGCTGTCTTGAGATAAAGCTCCTGCCAATGCATGGCCGTATCCGTAACAAGAATGCTGCCTGCTAGGGAGTCCAGTTGCAAACCGCTTCTTTCCCTGAATTCCGCCCTCGAAATGTCTGCCCTGATTTGGTCGTGGTCAAGTACAACCTGCTCCGCCAAAAATCCAAGACCGCTAAGCCTGATATGGCCGGGGTCAAAACTCCGTGTTCCCTGCATAGTGGCATGATCCAAATATTCCAGGTAATTGTTGTTCAGATCAATGTTTTTGATAAGTACAGAAGGGCCGAAGTAAAACTTTCCGGCTGTTGATCCGGCATCGGTTTCTTCATTGGTGGGGATAGCTCTTTGTGGTTCGCTTCGCTCATGGGTATAGTGGTCCTTTCCGGTTAGTCCTTCATAAGGCATGCGACTTTCATATCGGATATCCGAGTTGTGGAGAAGGATAGTTTCCAGTTCATACCTGTCCCGGTTGAGATCAATCATTTCCGGGATCAGTAAAAAACTCCCGATATCGCCCTGCGCAAGCGTACCGGATATCTCATCATCAAATGCAACGGTCAGAGCGGTTAGTTCCACCTTTCCAATGCTTATCTCTGGAAGAGTGGCAGTGCCGGGCCCGGCCGGATCATCAGTCATTTCATGTGCAGACCGCGTTACGGGCACAGGCCAGGTTCGATAACTGATGGCTGATTCATCCATTCTGATTTCATTCAGAGCGAATAACTGTTCGGGAAGTTTCAATTCGCGAACGTCGATATCGAGACTACCTAAACTGACGGAGGCTTCCATACCTTCAGCATGCTGCACATAATCAATATTTACATTGGCCACAGCCAATCGGTTGAGCCTGATGTCGGGCATGGCTACTTCATCGTCCGTTTCTGCTGTGGACGGTGCAAATGGTTGGCTTTGCACTCCTTTAAATCGTGTATCACGAATCTCAATTACATCTGGATAAAAGGACAAAGTATTGAGGTCAAAGTCCAGAAAACGGGTACTCAGCAAACCCAGATGCAATGCAAAGTCATCACCGGCCGGTTCATCCAGGTATTTAAGCCTGATATTTTCAAGAAGAATATGCTTTAACCTGACTTCCCACCCTCCGGAGTCTTCATCTCCGGGCGGCATTTCTTCCGGTTCGGGGGAGCCCTCCTGAGTGCCGGCGAAGGCATCGATAACAAACTGATAATTAAAATCATCGCCCATACTTGGTCGGTAAACATTGGCAGCAACTCCCCTCAGTTCAAGAGAACGAACTACCACCTTTTTCCGGAACAATTGCCACATGGCAATGTCAACTGCAAGCATTTGACTGTATATCAGTGTATCCTGATTTAGATCTTCCATGTAAAAGCCATGGAGTGCTATTTTTCTGGGAAAGCGAATTGAAAAACGCTCAATAGCCACTTTTGTACCCGTTTGATTTTCGAGGTACCTTACTGCATGCCCCGTTAGATAATCCTGAGTTACCTGAAACTGCAGTACAATAAACAAGAGCAGGATAAAAGCAAATACTCCGGCCAGTAGCCGCAGTATCCATTGAGCACCTGTTTTGAGTATTTCGGAGGGTTTGATAATTTGCGTTTTTGTTGATTAAGAGCCTAAAAATAGCTGCTTGGTTCCAATTTTGCTTTTCCTCATGTAAAAAACGTCAAACTGTACCATGGGTTTAACCCGGCAGTGGAACGGGTTAACTGATGCTGAAATTATCTTTGGTCTCTGCAAGCTTGGAATGGAAAGGAATTCATGCTGCCCAAGGCTGAAAACTTCTTTGTTCGGTAAGGTTATGGATACCGGGAAACAGGTTGTATGCCTGAATCCCAGAATAGAATGCCATAATCGTTTTCAAGTTTGGGCAACAATTTGCATAGTTGCCTTACTTTGCAACCCCTTAGTATAGTTTAAAACCGGGTCAGGAATAATCCGATTCACAACACAATGGCAAGGGGAGTGTTGATTATCTGTTTGAGCAAGGGAAAAAATATGGATAAAAATGAGTGATCAGGATTTGTACTTTATGAAAGAGGCTGTTAAGCTGTCGAGGCAAAACCTTGAGTTAAAACATGGCGGGCCTTTCGGTGCACTGATTGTGATGGAAGGAAACATCATTTCCAGAGGCTGGAATCAGGTGCTGAGACTCAATGATCCCACGGCACATGCCGAAGTAATGGCAATTAGAAATGCCTGTAAAGAACTCAATGACTACGTTATCGCCGGGGCTACCATTTACTGTAGCTGTGAGCCTTGCCCGATGTGCCTGTCTGCCATTCACTGGGCACGAATTAGCCGGATTGTTTACGGCAACACTCACAAGGATGCCGCTTCCATTGGATTTGATGATGCGGTAATTTACGACCAGCTCAGCAAACCTGTTCATGAACGGATCATCTCCATGAAGCAATGTGCGCATTCAGAAGCCAGACAGGTTTTTGATGAATGGAATCAGATGGAAGATAAAATCCTCTATTGACAGTAAAATCAGATTGGATAAGGTTGTTGCAGCATCGCAAAACCGCTAATTCTTGCTACCTTTGCAGCGCAAAAATCTATACTGTTAAAGCATGAAGGAATTCGATGTAGTAATTATTGGTTCAGGGCCGGGCGGTTATGTTTGTGCCATCCGATGTGCCCAGCTGGGAATGAAAGTTGCCCTGATAGAAAAATACGATACACTGGGTGGCACCTGTCTGAATGTTGGCTGTATTCCTTCCAAAGCACTGCTGGATTCCTCCGAGCATTTTCACGCGGCCACACACAAATTCAGCGACCACGGGATTAAAACAGGCAAACTGGCTGTCGATATGCCCCGGATGATCGCCCGCAAAGACGAAGTAGTGAAGCAAACCTGTGACGGTGTGGCCTACCTGATGAAGAAAAACAACATTGAGGTTTACTACGGCACCGGATCTTTTGTGGATCAATACACGGTGAATATAGCATCGAATGATGGCAATAATACTAAAATCAAAGGCCGTCGTATCATCATTGCCACAGGATCAAAGCCCATTACTCCAAAGGCGTTCAACTACGATAAGAAGCAAATTATCACTTCAACCGAAGCGCTGAATATCAGCAAAGTACCCAAAGACATGGTGATCATTGGTGCCGGAGTGATAGGGCTTGAGCTGGGTTCAGTTTATGCCCGTCTCGGCACTCAGGTAAGCGTAGTGGAGTTTACCGATAAGTTGATTGGCGGCATGGACGCAGAAATGGGTCGCGAACTGGCCAAATCACTCAAAAAACTTGGTTTCACTTTTTACCTGAATCACGAAGTTATCAGTGTGGAAGCTTCAGGTAAGAGCACTGTTCTTAAAGCCAAAAACAGGAAAACCGATGAACAGCTTGAACTTAAAGCCGAATATACACTGGTTTCCATTGGCAGATACCCATACACTGAAGGCCTTAAAACGGAAAATGCGGGAATAGAACTGGATGATCGCGGTCGGGTAAAAGTAAACGATCAGCTTCAAACCAACATCGAGCACATTTACGCAATTGGCGATGTGGTGCGGGGTGCCATGCTGGCGCATAAAGCCGAAGAAGAAGGTGTAGTGCTGGCAGAACAGTTGGCAGGCCAAAAGCCCCATTTAAACTATCTCTTGATACCCAATGTAGTGTACACCTGGCCCGAAGTTGCCGGTGTAGGTTATACCGAAGAGCAGCTCAAAGAACAGGGCAGGGCATATAAGAAAGGGAAATTCCCCTTTAAAGCCCTGGGCAGGGCCAGAGCCAGTTCAGATATAGACGGTCTGGTCAAAATTCTGGCTGACCGCGAAACTGATGAAGTTTTGGGTGTGCACATTATTGGTCCCCGGGCTGCAGATATGATTGCCCAGGCCGTGTCAAATATGGAGTTCAGAGCAACGGCTGAAGACATGGCCATACAATGCTACGCTCACCCTACATTTATGGAAGCCGTGAAAGAGGCCTCTCTGGATGCCACGGACAAAAGACCACTGCACCTTTAACTGAGAGAAGGGCTATAAAGCGGCGATTTTGTCGAGAAACCACTGTTTGTCGCTCAGTGATCTGTGTTGCTCCACATCGTTTCTGAACTCCTCCAGCTGTGCCTTGTCATAGGGATTTACCCGCAGCATACGTCCAAAATTCCGCAGCATATTGTTGTATTGCTGCTTGAGTTGAGTGGATAGCTGCTCATTGCGGCGCAGATAAATTCTGAAACTCTCCAGCAATGCCTCCATGGCTTTGTATTCATCCAGCTCATAATAGGTTTTGAGCAACATCCACCTCGCACTAAGGGCGTAAAAAATGTCATGGTACTCCACTTCGCGAAGCAACTCCACTACAAGCCCGTAATTTTTCCTGGAGAACTCAAGCCTGGCTTTGTTGTAGGATAGGGCACTCTCGCGGTAATCAACCGGAAGAAACTTATTGTAATCCTTGATAAACTGCTCTGTCCATTCAAAAGCACCGGTCTGGCTGCCTACTGTCACAATGTTCTTATAGTGCCACGGAGCCAGTTCACCCTGTCTCAGCAAAAGCTCGTGGTCAATCTGATCTTTGTAGATTTCAAACAGCTTCCCATAATAGCGGGTATCTCCGCTGTTGATTTTTTTGATGCAATAATTCTGGGTAAAAATGTAAATCGTATCCAGCTCTTCGGCGTCAAAAATTTTACCGTATTCCCTCAGTAGCGGCAACAGCTCCTCAAAATGCTGCTCATTCTCCTGCTCCGAAAGGGTTTTGTAAATAGTAAAGTATATCCTGATGGCCGGCAAGTCGATGTACTTGCTTTCCTCAATGTACTGCAGCAGAGGAGTGATGAAGTCAATATTGGCATCTACATTCAGAAAGTTTTTATAGTTCAGCACATCGCAATACAGCTTCAGCTTGTGTTGAAAATAAAATGCATCCAGATTGAAATCAATGTCCTGAAGATTTAAGGTAGTGGTGCGCTTAACACCATCCTGTTCCAAAAACAACCGCCGGGTGCGTTCATACCTGAAGCGGTTAAGGTAAAATCCAGTATCGAGGCGTCCACGGTCTTCCGACCTTTTCAGGAAATTTCGCTCAATGCCCAGGTAATGCTGCTTAAGATCGCGGTGATGCAGCTCCGGTAACAAATTGAGGTCTTTTTCATCAGGATCGTTTTCCCACAGTGTCCATGATAAAAAATCCAGGCCCAGCCTGTTCAGCGCGGAGCTCAAATGGCGCAGTTTTATATCATCGTACTTCTCTTTGCCAAAAACATGGCGCCACGTGGTTTCTTTATCGGGCCAGCTATCGTCTTTTCCGTTAAGGTATGATTGCACAAAGTCATACAACCTCAGCGCAAGCTTTGCCTGTACAGATGGGTGGCCACGGAGGTAATCGCCGAACTGTATCCGCTCGGCATTGTTAAGTTTCAACAGAAAAGCCTGCAGTTTTTTACTTAGTTTTGGTTTATGCACTTTTCTCAAGACTTTGATTTTTTTACATAGCTCTTTGTTTGATTGCAGTAACCCACAGAGTAACAAAGGATTATAGTTTTTATACTGACCATGATCGAATTACAAAGGTAGAATTTTGTTCCTTAATGAAATGTCGTGAAATAGCATTTTTGTATTATTCTAAGTGTGTATAGCTGCTTTATTACCAGAATGGCCTATGATTAAAGGGTATATATTAAGTTGTTTGATCGCTGCATCGGTGATTTTATCTGCGTTTTGGCATAATATAAACGGCCAGAGCTGTCCGTTCAGTTATAGCATTCAGGCAGAACTGATCAGCCAGGGAATGTATGAAGTATCAATCAGCCATATTTTTGATGATGTTCAACCGGTTCCGGTCCAGGTATATGTCGACGGTTCACTGCAAACCCAGCTTACCGGTATCGACGGAACCACTACTTTTAATCTTGCAGACGGGTATTACCAGATATGTTTTCAGTTAACAGACGCCATTCAGAATTGCAGTGAAAGTTACTGCGAAAATGTTGCCCTGGGCTCATCATGCGGCACGGAACTGAATGCTGAGGTGGTTTCATCCGGCAATGTCACCGGTAATTTATCGGGTGCCGGCATTAACCCTGATGTTATTTGGACACTCCAACATCTATCCGGTGCTCAGGTATCCGGTTCTACAGGCAGTTCATTTTTATATACACTTAGTCAACCGGGTACTTATCAGTTATGTGCTCAGATGTCTTCAACCCAGGACTATTGTTTTGGTGTAGTTTGCGATACCCTTGTGTGGAGCATGGAATGCGAGGCAGCTTTCAGTATTAATCCGCTTAACTATTCCGGCTCATTCCAATTCATAAGTCAATCCACAGCACCTACTACAGGCCTCAATGTTCAGTACACCTGGTTTATTGATACTCTGGATATTTTTATCGAAACAGACACTCAGCTTACCTACCAGTTCACAACACCAGGAATATTTGAAGTTTGTCATACTGCAAGCTATTTCAATACATTTGGTGAGCTGGTTTGCAGCAATCAGGCCTGCGAAAACCTAACATCACCTCCCGGCTGCGATTTTGACCTGGAAGTTGTACAAACCTTTCAGTATTTCACGGTAGCAGCAGTAAATATGCCGGCTTACATGCAGGGAGATTTTATCTACGAAGTGATTCGGGAATCCGACACCATGACCGTAACCGGTCAGTCAAACCTGTTTGTTGCTTTCCCATTACCCGGCGAATACCAGATCACCCTTTTTTTTGAGTCCTTTGACGGAGTATGTGTTTATGACCAGCAAACTGTAGTTTCAGTCGGAGGCAACAATGATGATTGCCCCGCCTCATTTACCTGGGTACTTTATGAGGAGCTAAGTAGCGGGCAGTTCGGTATTCAGTTTACCAATAATTCGCCTACAGCTCACGAGTTTCTGGCCTGGGACTTTGGCGACGGAAGCCAGGTTGACAGCATAGTCAATAATCAACTGATTCATTTTTATGATCAGCCGGGCATGTACTATGCATGCATGACGCTGGTAACGGAAGATCAGTGTACCAGCTATGTTTGCCAGCAGATCATATTTGATCCTTATGGCAATATATGCGACTTCATGGAGTGCATTTATCCGGGAGATGCCAACCATGACGGTATTGTAGATGCTACTGATGTACTGGCTATTGGACTGGCATACGGTACTTCCGGGCATGTGCGTCCCAATGCACACCTGAACTGGCTCCCTCAGGCTTCGCTCAACTGGAATATGACAGTTGGTGCGCACACCTTTGATTTCAAACATATTGATACCGATGGCAGTGGTGTGATTGATGAATCAGATCTGGAAGCGATCGACCTGAATTATCATCAGGAGCATGACGATGCAGGAATTGACAAGCCCTTGTCTCCTGATGCAGAGCCCATGTTGTTTGTTGACATTATTGGCGTTTCCGAGGAACAGGTTGGCAGTAACATACATTACAAGATTACGTCCGACTTTTTTGTCGGATCTGATATCGAACCGGCTCAGGGTTTCTATGGCATTGCACTATCTCTTGAGTACCACACTGAATTTCCTGCAGAAGCCGTACTTGCTGAGGTAATCCACATGGATAATGTGCTCACGGGGAACGGCGAAGATGCCTTGCTGTTTTACAAACACCTGCCCGATCTCAACAGGCTGGATATTGCCATTGTGCGCAAAGACCAGAAGAATAAGTCATCCAACAGTCAGCAGCGAATTGCCCGGGGTGATATTACCCTGATTGGCGATATCATTGGTCGGCCGGACACCTGGGACAGTGAAACCATTGAGGTGCCTTTTACCATTGAAGTACTTTGGGTTTACGCTATTAACAACCTAGGTGAAGATCTTCAATATTTTGGCATCGGGGATGAAGTAATGCTGACCATTTTGCAGAGCGCCAGCGAGCAACAAAAAGATATCACAACCATACACATACATCCCAATCCTTCTGACGGACACTTTTACCTGAGCAGCGAAGCCACTCTTCTGGAGGTGGAAGTTTATAATGCTATGGGACAGAGGGTTGCATCGTACAATGTTCCGCAAGGATTGACCACAGTGTTCACTATGGATCTGGGCCATTTGCCCTCCGGTGCTTACTGGGTAAGGTGCCTGACTGCACAGGGCCTGGGAATTCAAAAAGTAATTTTGTACTGACAATTTGTGGATTTGAGCAGCCTTTAGCGTCGTAAGTTCAAACAATGAACACTCAAAGCTATGGCTGAAACGTACAATGATCATCCCAATGGTATTAAGTTCTGGGCCGAGGAAGAACGCCCCAGAGAGAAACTCCTCGCTCATGGTCGCAGACACCTCACCAATGCAGAATTGCTGGCCATAATTATCGGTTCAGGAACACGGAACAAATCTGCTGTGGATGTCTGTAAAAAAATACTCCGTGCAGTGGATCACCGCCTTACGGAGCTTGCCGTTTTCAGCCCTGATGAACTGATGAAGTTTGAGGGAATTGGCCTGGCAAAGGCAGTTTCCATTATTGCAGCTCTTGAGTTGGGAAACCGGAAGCAAATGGAGCGCAAGGATGTCCCTAAACACATCCGGTCCAGTGCCGAATTGTTTGAGGTAGCCGCACCTTTAGTAAAAGACCTCAGGCATGAAGAGTTCTGGATTTTTCTCACCAGGGGCACCACCGTCATTGGCCGACATATGATTAGTAAAGGGGGATTGCGAAGTACCGTGGTGGATCCTAAAGTTGTGTTTAAAACAGCCATAGATGCCAGAGCATCAGGTATGTTTTTGGTTCATAATCACCCTTCAGGATCACCCAACCCCAGTGATCACGACAATAAAATAACCCGCCAGCTTGCCGAAGCTGCAAAATTATTCGACATGGTTGTTTACGATCATGTAATTGTTGCCGGCGATACCTATTACAGCTATGCCGACAACACTACCTTATTAAAAACATAAATATTCAGGCAAAATTCAGTGAGCTGTAAACGTGCAGAACTTTCTAAAAGCAATGGGCGATTAAAAACCTGGCTTAGCAGTATCATCGCTAAGCCAACGAACTTCCATAGAAAGCAATAAATAATCGACAAACTTTTTTGAGAGTGCTACCTTACACCCAAAATGTTTTCTATTTTTGCACTTTCCTCAAATTTTAATTTGTCAATATGATGAAAAATCTACTCCTTTGCTCATTGTTTTTTGCTGTGGCTTTCAATCTTCGGGCTCAGTTGCCTGCAGGTTACATAGCACCCGATTTTACGCTTACTGATATTAACGGCGTTGATCACCATCTTTACAGTTATCTCAACGACGGATACATTGTGTTCATCGAAATTTCAGCTACCTGGTGCGGGCCCTGCTGGAACTATCACAATGCCGGTCACCTGAAAAATCTCTACATCAATCATGGACCTGCCGGGCTTCCCAATGTGAGTGAAAACACCACGGATAAAGTGATGGTGCTTTTTGTGGAGGGAGATCCCAATACCGGCCCTAACCATCTCAATGGAACATCACCTACCAATACACAAGGTGACTGGATTACCGGCACTCCTTTCCCAATCATTGATCCACCGGGAAGTGTGGTTATTCCATGGAGAAATGCCTATGGTTTGGCTTTCTATCCAACTATTTACAGGATATGCCCTAACCGGACACTGACGCATGTTGGTCAAATGACATACACTAATCTGGTAAACACACTCAGTATTTGTCCTGAACCCGCTTCAGATCCTGTAGATGCTGCACTGCTTACCAGCTTTGACAAAACTATTGGCTGTGCAGGAAGCTCTACCAACCTTACCACCCGTTTACAGAACAACGGTACTCAGCCTCTAACCAGTGCTACCATCACTGCAACGGCCATGGGTAGCCCGGTGGCTACTTTAAACTGGACAGGTAATCTGGAAACTTATGATTTTGCAGATATCGTTGTGGGTACTTCAGTGTTTGAAAGCCCTGTCAACGTAACTTTTAATGTTCAGGCTGCCGGTGACAACAATTCGATCAACAATTCCATTACCCGGATGTACAATTTCACCGACCTCGTAGCTCCGTCGGAGTCTATGAATATTACCATCAAGATCACAACCGACAGATGGGGAGGTGAGACCACATGGCATCTGATGAATGGTGCCGGTGATATTGTAGCCAATGGCGGGCCTTATCAAACCATGCCAACCAATGGAGCTTACCCTCAGCCCGATGTAAACCTTACCCTTCCCTATGATTGCTATGTTTTCGAAATTTTTGATTCATATGGTGATGGAATGTGTTGTGCTTATGGGGCAGGAGGTTACCAGATAATTGTTGGCGGAAATGTAATTGCCAGCGGCGGATCATTTGACGACTACGATAATGCTGTTTTCCGTACGGAAGAAGCGGTAAATATCTATGAAGTTGACGGAATGTTTTCGGCCTCATTTTTTCCCAATCCTTTTTCAGATGTTGCCAATATTGAACTCAGCCTGGCTGAGGCCGGACAAGTGAAAGTAGAGCTGATTAATATGCTTGGCCAAAGAGTATACTTCTATGATCACGGCCTGTTGAATGCCGGATTCCATAACCTCAATACCCAGCTGGGACACTTAAGTACCGGTGTGTATGTTCTTCATATAACTGTGGGAGAACGAACTGTTTCTCAAAGAGTAACTGCCGCACATTAGGGCGATTGGGTTACTTTTATCGATTAAAATAGCCTTGACGGGGAATCTGTATGTTGACAGATTCCTCGTCAGCATTTGTAATCCCCCTTTGTACTTAATGTGTGAGCCTGGCAAAATGGCCTTATTTCCGTATCACCAGGTTGGACGTAATGCCAAAAGGTTGTTAACGAACATTTAATGATTTGGTCATTGAGGGTCGTCTTATTATCTTTGTATTCGGAAACAATAAGCACTTATGAAGTTTTTTTACATTCTCGTTTTTTCTGTTTTATGGGTTGGATTTGCCTCTGCACAGGAAATCAGCGTTAAATACGGTGAACTTACCGCAACCGTTGAGCATGGCGTATTTACCTATGCCTTAAAGGACTCCATTACCAATAACACTAACCAAACCCGCGAATTCAGATGGGTACGAAATGTCAACGACATGCCTGATGGCTGGGTTACGGGTATTTGTGATGTGAATACCTGTCATGACGTGAATACCAGTCACATGATCTTTTCATTAGGACCTTACGAAACGGCAGAATTAGGTCCCATATTTTTTCCTGTTGATCCTTTGTCATTAGACCCACTACCGGCTGGAGTGGGTTTTGTTGAAGTTTACGTGTATGCTTTGGATAATGAAGATGTAAATACAACCACAACCATGCATTTCGAAGTATTGCCGGCAGTTTCAGTGAATAATAATACCATTCCGAACCTGAGTATTTACCCTAACCCGGTTGCAGGGTCACTGTATATTAAAGGCCTGAATAAACCGGCTACCCTGCAAATTTTTAATGCCACCGGCAGGCAGGTAATGAGCGATATCAGGGTAGTGAGCAGCGATCAGGCTATCTCCCTTGAACATCTGCCTCAGGGTTTATACTTTGCGCGAATTGCCGGGGACGACAGAGCCGGTGGAACCGTCAGGTTTATCAAGCGCTGATCATATTTCTACAGGGTACTCAGCAAAATTCCGTGGTGTCTCGTATAACCTAACCTGCAAACCAAGTTTGGGATCGATGAGGCGACGGAGTCTTTGATAAATTTCAATGCAAATGTTTTCAGCAGTTGGATTGAGTTCACTAAACACAGGAACTTCTAAATTCAGGTTTTTGTGATCAAAGGGAAGTTCCACTTCCTCGTAAATGATGGTTTTTAACCAATTCAAATCTATCACAAATCCCGTTTCTGGATCTACTTCACCAACTACCTTTACTGTTATCTCATAATTGTGTCCGTGATAGTGTGGATTGGCACATAGCCCGAATACCGAATTGTTTTTCTCGTCGTTCCAGTCCTTCCTGTACAGCCGGTGAGCGGCATTAAAGTGAGCCTTGCGATAAACGGCAACCCGTGGTTTGTCGGTTTTCTTATTCACCATGTTGAGCGGAAACTTTTTCGCATCAATAATACGTTTAAAGCCTGAAATGTTCAACCTTTTGTTAAAATGAATCAATTTTCCGGATTTCTATTCTTTTCCTTTTTCCTGTTCAATTTTAGTTTGGCATTCAGTCAGGAGTTTCAGGCTTCAAGTGATTCTGCATCGAGGGAATGGAATATAATGCAGGATTCACTGGATCATTGGGGTAACCAAATGCTAAGAAACAGTGATTATTCCGTTCGCAGAAAAGCATCTGATGATATACGCAATACCTTGTACTACATGCTCAACGATCCTGAAAATGGCACGCAACCATTCAGAGAACTTCAGACCATATCTTTGCTAATGCCGCCAGACAGCAGCTTCAGAGTTTTTTCCTGGCAATTGTATGTGGATGAGAACACCTATGAGTATTCGGGATTTATCCAGACACTGGGAGATACCGCCCGGGTATTCGAACTTCAACAGAGGCGACGGACTGCAGGCGGGATGATGCTCCAGTACCGGGAATTGCCGCTGAGCCAGTGGCAGGGGGGGATTTACTATAATCTGATGCAGATAGAAACCGACTCTGTTCCATATTACCTGGTGTTTGCATTTGACGGCTTCGGTTATTTTGAAAGGCGTAAACACCTTGACGTAATCAGGTTTAATAAACAGGGAGAACCCATTTTCGGTGCGCCGGTTTTTCACAAGTACGCCGGCGAAGACCGTACGGGAAGCAAAGAAACTTTCTATCGCATTACCTTGACCTACAGTGCAGAAGCTGCAGTTACGCTCAATTATTCAGCAGTCCACGATCATATAATTTACAATCACCTCACTCCGGTTCAGGGCACTCATCCGGGCCAGGGGCTAATGTTTGTACCCGACGGCACTTATGAAGGCTATAAACTCGACGGCAGCAACTGGTATTATGCCCGCCGCGTTTTTCACCAGACGCTCGATGAGCCGCCGGTTCCCAATCCAGTGCTGGACAGCCGCCGAAACCGGGATATCTTTGGCAATGAACAGCGGCGAAGAAACCGGTAATAGCATTTTTACCGGAGGTATTATGATGATGGATACCTCTTTGTGGTTAATTTTCCCGAAGCTTAGCCTTTCCGTACTCGTAGCTTTTGTAGCTTACTGTTCTCATGCGATAAGCAGACTTTGATTACCTTTGCTGCAAATACAACAACTATGAAATTTCAGGCCGATATCCGCATTATGCCTCATAAAGAAATACTTGACCCACAAGGGAAAACGGTATTCAAAAACCTTCCGAACATTGGCATTTCCGGAGTGGAGGATGTTAGAATTGGAAAGTTTATTCAGATGCAACTTGAAGCTGAATCTGAAGAACAGGCTCATGACAGGGTAGAAGAAGCATGCAAAAAACTGCTTGCCAACCTCATTACCGAGAAGTACGAATTCAGCCTCAGTCGTCTGTAACACTTTTTTCCATGCTCTATGTAGTACCTACACCCATTGGAAACCTGGGGGATATAACCCTCAGAGCTCTGGAGGTACTCAAATCCGTGGATGCAATTTTGAGTGAGGATACCAGGCAGACGATCAAGCTGCTCAGGCATTATGACATACAAACCTCACTCGAAAGTTTTCATGCTTTCAACGAACATAAAAAGCTGGAAAACATCATCTCCAGGTTAGCATCAGGTGTCTCTTTGGCATTGGTGTCTGATGCCGGAATGCCCGGTATATCTGACCCTGGTTACCTGTTGGTATCTCAGGCCATACAGCACGGGATAGAGCTCACCTGTCTTCCCGGACCATCAGCTGCAGTAACGGCTTTGGTTGCCAGTGGGCTACCGTCTGATGCATTCTTTTTTAACGGCTTTTTACCGCCAAAAAAAGGAAGACAAAAAAGGTGGAGTTTTTTACTGGAGTGCCCGCATACCATCATTTTGTATGAGTCTCCCCACCGGTTAAAAAAGTGCCTCACAGAGCTGAATGAATTGGATAACAATCAGCGACAGGTGGTAATTTGCAGAGAGCTTTCCAAAAAGTTTGAATCTTTTTATCGTGGCACTGCAGCCGAGTTACTGTCAATGCTCGAAACTGACAAGGACATGTCGAAGGGAGAGTTTGTTGTAGTTATTGGCCCGCCGGATAAAAAAAATTCAGCTGCAATCTAAGCGTCAGCACATGCTGTGTATTTTTTTGGCAAATGTTCACGATATGGGGTAAAGTGTCTATATTTGTTAAACTTCACTGAGCAAACTAAACCTCGAAATATGCTGAAGATTCATCCCAACGAGATAGTGATCTACTACAATCCTGATCTTGAATCACATAAGCGAACCATTGCCCACGCACTCTCTTTATCTGCCAACATCATTGCGCTTCCGTATGACAAAACTCCGCGAACCGGCAGTATATGGAGGATTATTTTTGATAAACTTCACATACATCCCAAAGAACTGTTGAACAAAGCAGAATCATATTATCAGGAGCATTTGACAGGCCGGGATTTTGACATAGAAGGCTGGATCAATGTGTTGATCAAGAACCCTCAATTGGTAAGGGTGCCTATAGCAATGAAAGGAGAGCAATTTATCATTTGCGAAAGCCCCACCGATATTTACAAATTGATTTAAACCTATCCTCTGATGGCATACGAAGCAGAAGGCCGCATTTATAACCTGGCCGACACGGAACAAGTATCACAGTCTTTTCAGAAACGCAGGCTTGTACTTGAAATGAAGGACGGCTCTTTTACACAGCTGGTTGAGTTTGAATTTACTCAGGACAAATGCAGTCTTCTTGATCAATACAAGGTTGCCGATGAAGTCAGGGTGTTTTTTAATATTCGAGGTCGTGAATGGACTTCACCACAAAATGTTAAAAAATATTATAACACCCTTCAGGCATGGCGAATTGAACCACTTTCAGGTCAGCAGTCTCCTCCGCAGCGAGCCGCTGCTCCAATGGAGGATGAACCGCCACCATACATTGGTGATGACGATCTGCCATTTTAATACAATTTATGCCGGCCTGTGCACACTCCGATTTCCTGACTGGTAACCGGGCATTTGCCGGGATCAGGCCTGTATTGAACACTATGCTCATCTGGGCTCTTTTCCAGACGGCTGTTTTCGGGCAAACGGTTTACGGCATGTACTCGAAATGGGCCGATGACCTGACCGAATGGATCTTTTATACCGGTGAAGATGAAGGCGACCTTCGAATTCTGTACATGGCTCCGCCTGATTTGTCAACCTGGACTTTTCAATCCTACTCACTGAGCGGCCAAATAGGCCTGAAATGGAGAAATGATCCAAGCCAGTGGGAACTAAGAGGAAACAGTATTCTCTTTGCCCGCGTAAAATGGCCCGGTGATCTCAGAACCTGGACCATCCATACCGATAATGGTCAGTTTGACCTGAGCATGAAGTACGGCAATGTCCCATTTGAATGGACACTGCACATTGGCAGATCAGGGCGTGTTAACATATATATGGAGGTACAGGGTGACCCAAGAAGCTGGCATGTAGAATATGACTTACTTCAGGAAGTAGATGCCGAGTTGGTGCTGTTTGCTATGTTTCTGGCAATGTACCACAGTGTGCCCTGGTAGTTACTATCTGATCATGAGATTTGCTTTTCCATCAGCGATTCAAGGCTTCCATGCCTGCTGATCACAATCCTGCCTTTTTCGTTCTTTTCCACTATAGCAGCTTCGGTAACCGGATCATGTTCAAAGCAGATTATCCATTGCTCAGCCGCTGCTTGTTCGAGCATGGTATTTTTCTCGCGCAGAGTGTCGAGAGGCCTTACATCATAACTCATTATGTAAGGCAGTCCGATATGCCCTGATGAAGGAATGAGGTCAGCGGGGTAAAACACCTTACTACTGCCGGTGTCAATCAACAGTCCCATCATCGATTCAGTATGACCATGAAAAAAATATACATAAATTCCCGGAAGCCACTGTGTTACCTTCTGTTCTTCAATAAATTTCAATACACCGGCATCATAGAGCGGAACAAAATTTTCCTTTAAGAACGAAGCAGCCTCCCTTGCATTGGGGTGCATGGCCCAGTCAAAATGAGATTTATTGGTCCAGTAGGTTGCATTGGAAAAAGCGGGTACCAACTGATCATTCCCATTTCTCTTCACAGCACCACCTACATGGTCAAAATGGAGATGCGTGATAAAAACATCCGTTATATCATCGGGCTTCAGACCATGTAATGCAATAGAAGAAATTAATGATGTATCTCCATGCGGCTCAAAATGCGATCTGAATTTTTCATCCTGTTTATCTCCTAAGCCGGTGTCCACTACTATATTTTTATCACCTGTTTGAATGAGCAAACATCGCATGGCCCAGGTGCACATATTGTTGTTATCGGGAGGATTAAGGCGCTGCCATAACTGCCTGGGTACTACGCCAAACATAGCTCCGCCATCCAGTTTAAACAATCCGCTATCCAGTGTGCTGACTTTCATATTAAAATTTTTTCTTTAGATTACAAAGGAGGGTTTTAAGCTCACAAAATTATTCCCGCTGTACTAAATGCCGATTTTATGATGCAGGCTTCAACAGCTCTTTATTCATTGAATCGGGAACCGTTTTCAGATGCAGGTCTCGTTGCGGAAAGGGTATTTCTACACCCCGGATATTGAATTCCCTGAATATCTCATAATACAACTTACTTTTGAGTACCCGTGGGCTGTCGCTGTATTCACTGGTCCATACCCTGAGAATAAAGTTCAGACTTGAGTCCCCGTATTCATCAAACAATACATCGGGTTGGGGACTCTTTGCTACGCCTTTTGTTCTGAGTGCTACCTCCAGTAATATGGAACGAACTTTTTCCGGGTCTTCTTTGTAGGCAACTCCCACAGGGAAGTTAAATCTTACATTCCGATCGTGAAGGCTCCAGTTAACCACCCTGTGATTGATAAACTCTGAATTAGGTACTATTACGGCTATGTTGTCATTGGTAATCACGGTGGTAGAGCGGGCAGAAATGTTGATGATGTTTCCCGTAACATTGCCCACCTCAATGCGGTCACCCACTTTTACCGGTCTTTCAAGCAAAATGATGATGCCGCTGATCAGGTTGGTAGTGATATTCTGCAGTCCAAACCCAATTCCGATACCCAGAGCACCAATCAGAAATCCGAGAACACTCAGGTCAATACCGGTAGACTGAACAATGATCACAAAGCCAATGGCCATGATAATATACCTGGTAATGGTTCCAATGGCCTGCCTGATGCCAATGTCGAGGCTGTAACGGGCTAAGATCTTATTGACAAGCAATCTTTTAAGAAGGGCCGATATATAGAATAACAGCGATAGAGCAACAATGAGATAAAGCACTGACCCCAGTGTGAATTCACTATCCCCCAGTGTAAAAAGAGATACCTTCCAAAAATCGCGCAGCCACTCCAGTAAGTTATTCAACCATTCCATACCAATTCATTTTGATGGACAAAGCGTTAAGCAATATTAACTGAATTCGCTGAAAAATTCAGCCCGGTGCAGGGTTTTACTCATAACCGGTTTAATGCAGAAAAACCTGAAGCTAAAATACCCCCTCCCTGACAATGTCCTGAATGTGGATCACACCAAGGTACAAATTATCTTTCAGCACGATAATCTGATTGATGGAGCGTTGCTGCATCACCTCCATGGCTCTGGAAGCAGGCTCGGCATAGTCAATACAAGCCGGTTCAGGGGTCATGATGTTTTCAGCTTTAAGATCGGATATAGCACTTTGTTTTTCAAAAAGCCTCCTGATATCCCCGTCGGTAATTATTCCCAGTATTTCCCCGGTATTGCTGCATACCGCAGTCATGCCCAGCCTTCCGGCACTGATAGACACAATGATTTCGCGGATACCGGCATTCAGTGAAACCTCGGGCTTCAGATGTCCGGCAGCAAGATCACCGGCAGTGAGGTAAAGTCTCTTTCCAAGTATTCCGCCTGGATGATAACGGGCAAAATCATCCGGAGAAAAACCTCTAAGCTCAAGTAATACTGTAGCCAAAGCGTCACCCAATGCCATGGTGGCGGTAGTGCTGGAAGTAGGGGCCAGATTGTTGGGCTCTGCTTCCCGGGCTACCGGAACCAGTATGTGTAAATCTGCATTTTTGGCCAGGTAGGAGAATTCATTACAGGTAATACCGGTTATTTTGTTGCCAAAATGCCGCAAGAAAGGCACCATGGCTTTAATTTCCGCTGTTTCTCCGCTTTTGGAAATGGCGATGACTATATCATCCTTCTGAATCATACCCAGGTCACCATGGATGGCATCGCCGGCATGCATAAAAATAGCTGGGGTACCGGTACTGTTAAAGGTGGCTACCATTTTTTGTGCGATCAACGCACTCTTTCCAATGCCTGTAACAATAATGCGGCCCTTGGAGGAGTAAATCAGTTGAGCCGTATCAACAAAGGATTGCCCCAAGCAGTTATGCAACTGTAACAGTGCCTGTTGCTCAAGAAGAATTACTTTTTTTCCGGATTTAAGTATCTCAGAGGAATCCATAGATCAGAAAAAATTTATCAAAATCTTTTTCCAAATTGATGCAAAAGTAGGACATATCTGCTATCAAACATCTATATTTAGAACTTCATTTGTTCTGTAGGCTCAGACCATGTAGAGGAATAACTTAAATACAACATGCTAACCACAAATCAGAATCTGACTGTAGCACTCAAAGAGTACTTTGGTTTTGACAGGTTTAAAGGCGACCAGGAAGCGATCGTCAACAATGTACTCAATCGAAAGGATACTTTTGTAATCATGCCTACCGGTGCCGGCAAATCACTTTGTTATCAGCTGCCGGCTCTAATGATGGAGGGTACGGCAATCGTTATTTCACCGCTGATTGCATTGATGAAAAATCAGGTAGACTCCATACGATCCTACCACGAATATGATGACGTGGCTCACTTTCTCAATTCATCACTGACTAAAGTGCAAATCCGGAAGGTCAAAGAAGATATACAATCTGGCAAAACCAAACTGCTGTATATCGCTCCTGAAACACTGACCAAGGAAGAGAATCTGGAGTTTTTTGCTCAGAATCCCATTTCCTTTGTGGCCGTTGACGAAGCTCACTGTATTTCGGAGTGGGGTCACGATTTCAGGCCTGAGTATCGACGCATTAAGACTATGATCGACATGATAGGCGAGAAAATCCCCGTGATTGCACTTACTGCTACGGCCACGCCAAAAGTTCGGGTTGACATCGTCAAAAACCTCAACATGGAAGGGGAAACCGTTTTCATGTCTTCGTTTAACCGCGAAAAGCTCTATTACGAAGTCAGAGCCAAGGAAGGGAAGCAGGAAGCGCTCAAGAACATGGTCCGCATCATCAAAGAGATTGACGGATCATCGGGTATCATTTACGTGCAAAGTCGTAAGACTACCGAGGAAATCGCTGAGTTTCTCAGTGTAAACGGGATTAAGGCCGCTCCTTACCATGCCGGGCTTGATGCCAAAACAAGGGCTGCTACGCAGGATGCATTCCTTATGCAGGACGTTGAAGTAATTGTGGCCACTATAGCTTTTGGTATGGGCATTGACAAACCCGACATCCGTTTTGTGATCCATTACGATATGCCCAAGAGTATTGAGAATTACTACCAGGAAACGGGCCGTGCCGGGCGTGACGGCCTGGGTGCCAGTTGTGTGGCTTTCTATTCTCACAGGGACCTGCAAAAACTCGAAAAGTTTCTGCGCGATAAATCCGTTGCCGAACGCGAGATGGCTTATCTGCTGATGGGGGAGGTAGCTGCCTATGCAGAAACAGCTGCCTGCAGACGTCAGTTTTTACTGCATTATTTTGGCGAAAACTTTGAATGCGATCGCCGCGGGTTATGCGACAACTGCCGTTATCCGAGAGAAACGGAAGATGTGAGTGATGAACTGGTAATGGCACTTAAGTCCATTATAACGCTTAATGAGAATCTGAATATTCAGAATCTGGTTCGATTCATAGTTGGCGAAAAAACCAAAACCAATGTCGATTTTGGATATGACAAAATGGAGCACTTCGGCAAAGGTGCTTACCGCGATGAGCGGTTTTGGAACAGTGTTTTTCGCAATGCCTTACTGAGCAACCTCATCAGGAAGGACATAGAGCAATACGGCCTGATCAAGATCACTGACCAGGGAAAGAAATATCTCGAAAGCCCCCAACCTTTTGAAATTGCGCTGAATAATGATTTCTCGAAGCAGGTTGTGAGGCAGGAACATGTACAGGAAAAGCCATCTGCCCTGGATCCGGTTTTACTCAAACTGTTGAAAGACCTCAGGAAAAAAGTATCCAAGGCAAAAAATGTACCTCCCTTTGTGATCTTCCAGGACCCTTCACTGGAGGACATGTGTATTCAATACCCGGTTAGTATGGACGATATGGCCAATATTACCGGTGTCAGTAAAGGTAAAGCCCTTAAATACGCCCGGCCGTTTATCGACCTGATCAAAGAGTACGTGGATGAAAACGATATTGACCGCCCCTCCGATTTTGTGGTGAAAACCGTGGCCAATAAGTCGAAAACCAAAATCCATATTATATCCAGTATCGACAGGAAAATACCGCTGGATGATATAGCCCGAACCAGCAGCCTTAACCGGGACGAATTGATGCACGAGCTTTATATGATCGTGACATCCGGCACCAAAGTAGATCTTCGGTATCATGTGGATGAACATATTGATGAATACGCCCAGGAAGTGATCACCGACTATTTTATGGCTGCTGAAAATGATTCTGTGGATGATGCGTATCGCGCATTGAAAGATGATGACATTACCCTGGAAGAGATTGAAGTAATGCGGCTCAAGTTTCTCTCGGAAATGGCCAATTGATATGGCTAAGAAGTTTGAGGGTAGCCTGCCGGAATGGAAGTTACGGACGTTTTCCGGGCTAACGGCATGGCAACTGCATGACATCCTGAGGCTTCGCCAGGAAGTGTTTGCAGTGGAGCAGTATTGTGTTTACCTGGATGTGGATGGTACTGATCCCGAATCACTTCATCTATGGCATGAGTCTGGTGACAGTATCATAGCCTATGCCCGTATAGTTCCTCCCGGCGTTATATACGAACAATTTGCTTCCATTGGAAGGGTAGTGGTAGCTGCCCAATTCCGCAAAAACGGACTGGGACGAAAACTGATGCAGGAGGCCATTCAAATATGTTTCAGACAGTTTCCCGACCATGCCATTATGATCTCTGCTCAGGTTTATCTGATCCCGTTTTACAAAAGTCTCGGTTTTAGCCAATCAGGTTCCCATTATTTACTGGATGCCATACCTCATGTGGAAATGGTGTTATGATCAATCCCCGGGAAAGTTAGTAAGGCAGGCTGTTTGCTGAATGGCTGTGAACCAGATCAGTGACCGTTGGATTTACCGAATGTTGGATCAATACTTTTTACTAAATTTGAGAGTTGCAAAGGATTAACATTAGTATCCTATGAGAAGGAATATTACAGTTCTGCTTTTTTTGATTGCATGTGCCGGAATCAAGGCTCAATCACCCTACGAACATTACCATCAGGCTCTGGTGTATGAGTACAATGAGCAACCTGATAAAGCCATTGAAGCATACACAGCTGCCATAGCCCTTAAAAGCGACTTTACCGAAGCATACTTTAACCGGGGCAACCTTTATTTTGCTAAGGAAGCATGGAATGAAGCAGCTGATGATTATACCCATGCCTTAAAGCATAACCCTGAACTTTTTGAAGCGGTCAATAACAGGGCACAGGCCTATATTGAGCTGGGAAGGCTTGATGATGCTTACCCTGATCTCAAAACCATTATTGAACACATGCCGGACAATCACGAGGCATTACTCCAGATTGGCATTATTGAGCATCGGCGTAGAAACAATGCCCTTGCTCTTGAATATTACAACCGCACCCTGATGCATAATCCCGATGCAGCCATGGCTTACCTTGGCCGGGCTCAACTGCTGATTGATGTCAATAATTACGAGCAGGCTTACCTTGACCTCGAGCGGGCAATAGGTTTGAATGTACAATCCTCACTGGCTTATTTCTTGCGGGGTGAATACCACCTTGACCAGGGTAATTACACTGAAGCCGTTAACGATTTTTCAACAGCCGTTAAGTTTAACCCTGAGCTACATGAGGCCTACAACAACCGGGCTGTGGCTTATGAGAACATGGACGCTTATCGCGAAGCCCTGAAGGATTTTAGGCAGGCTCATATACTTGCACCGGGTAATGTCCGGTATTTGATCAACCTGGCCAATATCCATGAGAATCTTGGCAATGAAGAGGAAGCGTTGCGGTATTTCACCATGGCACAACAAATCACTCCCAATGATCACCGGCTCAGACTGCGCATTGCCAAAGCATTGCTGGCCACCGGTTCTGCAGATAAGGCACTGACCAATTTTGAACAATTAAAGAACATACCGGCATTTCGCGAGGAAGCCTTGGCGGGCATTGCTGATGTTTATATGGAACAGGGCAGATATGAGCAGTGTCTGGATTTGCTGAATGCAAGTGTCGCTGAAAGCAGGAAGAGCGTGCCGTTGTTACACCGACGAGGATTGCTCAGGTTCACGATGTATCATTTTGACCATGCCTTGAATGACTTGAATGCCGCAATAGACTTGTCTGATGAAAGTCCGGCAAAGCTGTATTACGACCGCGGCAGAGTTTACCGGGCACAAGGTGATAATGTCAATGCCATGCGTGACTTCAATCGCGCAATTTTGATCAACAGGGCACTGAGACCGGCTTATGAAGAGCGCGGTGCACTACGCCAGGAACTCAGCGATTATGGTGGTGCGGCGGAAGATTTTTCAAGGGCCATCCAACTTAACGAAACAGATGCAGACCTTTATTTCCGAAGGGGGCTGGCCATGTTCATGAATGAAGACTACAGCGCTGCTGTACTCGATTTTGACAAGGCACTTCAGTTCAATCAAAATCTTTGGCTTGCTTTAGGCTACAGAGGTATGTCACACTTGAAGTCAGGCAACTCCACCAAAGGCTGTGATGACCTGAACAAGGCAACAGCAATGGGGATCAGGGATTTTGAACTGGTGATTGCGGAGCATTGCCGCTAAACCGCTGTTTAACCCTTTAGTCGGTATTTTTACCGGTAAAACACCGAAATACAGTACAAGCCGGGTGCAAAATCATGATAGTCCGGTATCTTTGCGCATTAAAACAAACTCTGTAACCCGGCGTTGTTAGCCGGGAATCTGTTGACTTATGGAAATTTTCAAATCATTTACTTTCGATTCGGCGCATTTTTTGCCTAAAGTACCCGAACACCACCCCTGCAAAAACATGCATGGCCATACTTACAAGGCCATCCTGTATTTTAAAGGGCAGCCGGATCCGGAACTGGGCTGGATCATCGACTTCGGGGATATTAAGCAGGTGGTTAAACCCCTGATTGACAAGCTGGATCATCAAGTGCTCAATGACGTGGAAGGCCTTGAAAATCCAACATGCGAAAACATCACTATCTGGATTTACAACAGGGTTAAGGCGGCTGTGCCTTCACTCAGCAGGGTAGTGCTTCATGAAACACCGACTTCCGGAGCAGAATATCCCTAGGTGAGTTTCGGCTTTGGTTAGCTTCAATGAGTTTGTCAGGCGGGACAGGGGATTGTTTGTATGATGGATATCTTTTTGTGGGTGCTTTTCCAAAGCACTGTGGCCATAGGGAGGAAGGTCCAAATCAGGACATTGTGGAACACATACACAGGCAGGGAACCTGCCCAACAAAGAGTTATCCCAAAACCCAACAATTGTGACCTCATTGATCATTCCGGCCTGATCAAGTGAATATCAACCCAGGGTATAAGAAAGTTCCAACCACATGGTATAATAATGGCTTTCGGCTTGTATTAGCATGTCTGTAACATTGCCCGGGATACAGATATGATGCTGCAGTGATTTATTGTTATTTTGTGAAGGAATTCAGGGTAGCTGATGCATGATATAGAGCCTTATTATCACTGGCGCGGCCATTATACATCTGAGGAAGATGAGCGTTCTCCTTTTTTTGGCAGGGAGTACAGTGAATTTATGTTTACCAACAAGGTTTATAACTATTTTATACATCCGCAGTGGGATGAATTCGGCTCGCCAACGCTTTACCTCAAGGTGCTGTGGGCTGATTACGAGAACGGATTTGCCATAATTGAGCTGATTGGAGAATGGAACGACTGCATTCACAACGATATCATGTTTTTAAAGCGGGAAGTGATCGACAGCATGACTTCTGAAGGCATCAGCAAGTTTATATTGATTGGTGAAAATGTGCTCAATTTTCATGCTGATGATGACAGCTATTATGAGGAGTGGTATGAAGATGTGTCTGAGGAGGCCGGATGGGTGGTTTGTTTGAATTTGCTGGAACATGTTATGGATGAATTCAAATCGGCAAAAATTCACCATTATCTTAACTTTGGCGGAGTATTCAACACGATTAACTGGCGTCCGCAGCGCCCCGATCATCTCTACCGGTATATCGATAAGCTGCTGAGCCATCAAACCAAAAGCCTGAGTTATTAAGATGCATGCAATAGATTATACGGCATTCCCCCCTGGTCACAAGGCGGGTTTTGTCAATATACTGGGCCGGCCTAACGTTGGCAAGTCGACGCTGATGAATGCCCTGATTGGCGAAAAGCTTTCCATTATAACCAACAAGCCCCAGACTACACGGCACAGGATTTTCGGCATTTTAAACACTGAAAACTATCAGTTAGTGTTTTCCGACACTCCGGGGTTTATTCAGGATCCTTCATATAAAATGCAGGAAGCCCTCAATACTGCCGTACGATCGAGCTATGAGGACGGGGATGTGTATTTGTTTATCGTTGAACCCCGCGACAATCCTGAAGAGGGCCACCCCTTACTGCAGCACCTGAGCAAGCTGAATGCGCCGGTATTTTTAGTGCTCAACAAAGCTGACATTATTACCCGGGAGCGTGCCGATGAACTGATCGGGCAATGGAACGAGTTACATTCCTATCAGCGATCAATGGCCATTTCATCGCTTCATAAATCAGGCCTAGATGAATTGCTCAATGCCATTTTGGAATGCATACCCCCAAGTCCGCCATACTTTCCCAAGGATCAGATCAGCGACCGGACGCAAAGGTTTTTCATAGCAGAAATTGTCAGGGAGAAAATACTTGAGCTGTACCGCCAGGAAATTCCCTACGCCTGTGAAGTTGTGATAGAAGCCTTTAAAGAAGAAGAAACCAAACACGGAGAAGCATTGACGAGGATTTCGGCTACAATTTACGTTGAGCGACCCACTCAAAAAAGCATACTGATCGGTAAGGGTGGCGAGGGAATCAAAAAACTGGGTACGCTTTCCCGGAAATCCATGGAAGAGTTTCTGGAGACCAAAGTTTTTCTGGAGCTGTTTGTCAAGGTTCGCGAAAACTGGCGCAATGATGTGCAATGGCTAAGCCGCTTCGGATACCTGGAAGGGTAGTGCAGCCATTGCAAGGTCTTATGCCCGTTTTCTTTTTTTCCTTATGCGGTTCAGCACTTTTTTCTTAATGCCTTTTGCCTTAGTTGCACTTTTACCTGTGATCTTTTTGCTGACTTTGTTTTTGATGTGATTCAAAGCCTTTGCATTCAATTCGGAAAACACAGTCAATAACTCTTTATGTACAACCGGATTATTGTTGGGGTCTTTAGCGGCCAGTTTATCTATACCTTTTCTTGCTTTCTTGATCAGGTTATTGGAAATACCCGATATCCCGGCTCCATCACCGGTTTTCTCATTCTTTTCAACACCGGGAGCCAAACCTGCTCTATTCATCATGCTCAGTATGCGGTTGAGTATTGGCTTAACCAGACTTATGGCAGCCCGGGTAATTTCAGCAATGGAAAGATTGTCCAGCTCCAGTTTGACCCCTGTTTGGCCGGAAATGTAATCCAGCAGTTTCTCGCGAAGATGCGACAAGATGTTTTTGAGGCTTTTGCTTCCCTTGCGTAAGGTATTCCTGATTCCGGTGATCATCACTGCGGGAAGCGATTTCAGATTTCCAATAGCGGATACAACCCGATCTTTCACAGCACTGACAATGGATTTTCCTTTGGTAAATCCTTTTTTGAGTGCCTTCCCAATTCTGCCTGCACCACGGGAGACTGCTTTACCCAATTTTGAGTTTTTAATCTTACTGCCCAGTTTTTTGACTTTACTCAGTGCTTTTTGACCCAGCTTATTCAGGGGAGTATTCAAGATAGATTTGCCGGCTTTAATGGCACCGCCAATGAATTTGGAAACGCCGCCCACTGCTTTACCGGCCATGCTTTTCGCTTTTCCAACTAACCCGCCAACGATATCACCCAGGGATTTCTTACCCAGGTTTTTAAAGGCCTTCTTGCCTTTACCAACAATTGATTTTACGGCCCCCAATCCTTTACCGAACAACTTTTTGGCTTTGCCGGCCACATTTTTGCCCCAGCCGATGACTTTTTTGCCGGCTTTGGTATTGGCCAGTTTTTTAACGCCGCCAACAATCTTCTTCACGATGGGATTGCTGCCCACTTTCTTCAGGG
>JBJHCA010000036.1:0-30425 GCA_050485785.1 Saprospiraceae bacterium
ACTTTTTGACCTGTAGCAAAAAGTAGCTATAAGCGGACGCTGAAAATGTAAATCCAAAGCTTCACTGATTGCCTTATCATTGCAAATCAGAACCCTTCGCCCTCTACGTCAAAAAAAGAAGAATGAAGCACACATTTCACCAATCATACAGAGACTAGCCACAGCAGATTGAGCATAATGGTCAAAAGGCACAAAGCCAAATTTAGGACAATGTCAAAAAGGCCATCCGCCGCCAAGCGACAAAAGTTAAAAGACCGGCCTTCACCGTTTTAGGCCATGGCCGCAGGAAAATCCGTCAAGTTGCCTGTGCTGTTTGAGCCTGAGTGTAATCAGGAAAGAACCCACAGGCTCAGTAATTGAGCCAGCAAGAAAAGAAGCAGGAGCCCAGGGCGAGTTTCACAGGCAACAGGATTTTACAAGAGCCGTGGCCGTAGAAAAACGGTGGCAGCCTTGCCTTTTTTGGTGCCTTTTTGTGGCAAGACAAAAAGGTACAAAGAGCGGACGCTGAAAATGTAAAGCTAAAGCTTCACTGATGGCCTTATCATTGCAAATCAGAACCCAGCACCCACTACGTCATATCATAACTGGCGATCATTAAAAATGGATTACCAATATGCAATCCCGTCAGTAATGTGATACGGATGCCCCTTGTGCCAAAACAAAAAAGTAAAACAAGAGAATGCTAAAAAACAAAAAGCCAACTCCACAGGAAGTTGGCTTTACGTAGCCCATAGGGGAATCGAACCCCTGTTTCAAGGATGAAAACCTTGCGTCCTAACCACTAGACGAATGGGCCATATTGAAATTTGTTTAACACTTTTCGCTAAACGCGGGGCAAAGATAAAACCACATTCGGAATTACGAAACCCCTGTGCCAAAAAAAATCACTTAATTTGTGCCTCAGAAAAAACGCATAAACCATGAAAGTGAGAGTAGGTATTAACGGTTTTGGCCGTATTGGCAGACTTGTTTTTCGCAGAGCACTGAAATTTAACGACATAGAAATTGTGGCCATCAACGACCTCAGCAATCCGGATACATTGATCCATTTGCTGAAGTACGATTCGGCACACGGAAAACTCGAAAAAAAGGTTGAAGCCACCCCGGAGGGTTTCTCGATAGAAGGAAGAAATGTGAAAATTCTGAGTGAGAGCGACCCCGAAAAATTGCCCTGGCAGGATATGGACATTGACATAGTGCTGGAATGTACTGGCTTTTTTACCAGCTCCGAAGGAGCGGGAAAGCACTTGAAAGCTGGAGCCCGGAAAGTAGTTCTTTCGGCACCGGCCAAAGATGACGGCGTAAAAACCATTGTATTGGGCGTGAACGACTCCATGCTCCACAGAGATGACCATCTTCTTTCCAATGCTTCATGCACTACCAACTGCCTGGCTCCGCTGGTGAAAGTGATCCACGATAACTGGGGCATTGAACGCGGATCCATGACCACTACTCATGCTTATACCGGCTCTCAGAATATTGTGGATGGCCTGTCCAAAGACCTCAGAAGGGCCAGGGCTGCTGCAGTCAATGTAATACCCACTACAACGGGTGCTGCCAGAGCATTGAAGAATGTTATTCCCGGAGTAGGGGAGCGGTTGATCACGCTGGCTTTTCGCGTGCCTGTAGTTACCGGTTCTCTGGTGGAACTCAACGTACTTACTGAAAAGGAGACAACTGTGAATGCCGTCAACGATACGTTCAGGTCTTATGCAGAAAAAAGCATGGCAGGCATACTGCGCTACACCGAAGAACCGCTGGTGTCAACAGATATCATTTCAGACCCGCATTCATCCATTTTGGATGCCTCGCTCACGGAAGTGAACGGCCGGTGGCTGAGAGTGGTGAGCTGGTATGATAACGAGTTTGGGTACTCGTCGCGATTGGTTGACATGGTGCGGAAACTGGCTTCACTGTAACCTTGTGGGACAAAGTGCCGGGAGATGTTAAGTGAGGTACATGTGGTAAGTCTATAGATATGCCCACCCGGTCATGTCATGGAAGGGGAGCATATCCACAAAAAGATATTCATTAAAAAAACACTCATCAGAAAAATGAGCATCCAACAGATTGATTTTAAAGACAAAAAAGCACTGGTTCGGGTAGATTTTAACGTGCCGCTCGATAGTGAATACAAGATCAAGGATACCATGCGTATTCGCGAAGTGCTGCCAACGCTGAAGTATATTCTGGAGCGGGGTGGTGCATTGATCCTGGCATCGCATTACGGAAGGCCCAAGCGCAACCTGCTACCTGACGGAAGTGTGAACAAGGAACGGTTTACCTTGAAACACATTGTTCCCGGTATTGAGGAGTTGCTGGGTAAGCCGGTAATTTTTGCACAAGATTGCGGCGGTGAAGATTCTGTGCAAAAAGCCGGAAACCTCAGATCAGGGGAGGTGCTTTTGCTCGAAAACACGCGATTTCACAAAGAAGAGGAGGCCGGTGACAAGGATTTTGCCGGCCGCCTGGCAGCGTTAGCCGATGTATTTGTGAACGATGCATTTGGAACCGCACACCGCAACCATGCCAGCAATGCCGTGGTGGCCGGATTTTTCCCTTGCGACAGAAAGTGTTTTGGTCTGCTGATGGAGCGCGAACTGACCGAAGCCAAAAAGCTGACTGAAAATCCCCGGCGGCCTTTTACAGCCATTTTGGGTGGTGCTAAAGTATCTGACAAAATTCAATTGATTGAGAATTTCTTTGACCTGGCCGACCAGTTTATTGTGGGCGGTGGTATGGCACATACGTTCACGGCTGCCATGGGCGGCAGCACGGGTAATTCATTGGTGGAGAAAGAGCACATAGCACTGGCAGGACGGATTCTGGATAAAGCCGAAATGAAAGGTATCAAGTTTATGCTACCCGTGGATGCAGTTTGTGGCGACAGCTTCAGCCCGCAGGCCCGCATTAATACAGTGGACAGTCATGAAATTCCCGAAGGATGGATGGGGCTTGATATTGGTCCGTTTTCCATCAGCCAGTTTGAAACGATTGTACTGGGCTCGAGAACCATATTTTGGAACGGCCCGATGGGAGTATCGGAGTTTCCGCCATTTGCCCTGGGCACCAAGGCCATAGCCGGATTTATTGCCAAGGCTACCATTGAACACGGGGCGTATTCACTGGTGGGTGGCGGAGATTCGGCAGCAGCCATCAATCAGATGGGCTTGGCTGAACAGGTTTCCTATGTTTCTACCGGTGGCGGCGCCATGCTTACGCTGTTGGAAGGACGTCCTTTGCCTGGAGTGAGCTCCATTCTCGAAGGGTAGGGTGGTCATCACTGTTTTAACAGCTTTCATCATCCCTCAGTGCCGGTAATATCCAGCATAAAGAAGTGGAGGTCGGTATTGTTCATGAAAGGGCCAAGCTGATCCCTGCCTGCACCGTACATGGCCAGTTCCACATAATCTGAGGTGTGATGTGTACCGGCCCACTGTACTGAAGTGTAGTGACTTTGGATATCTGCCAGCAACTTAAAGGGAAGTTTGGCGTAGTTGCTGAGGTCTTTGTCACGAAGTCCCTGATATACTTCCGCAATTTGTGAAGCTTCATCCCTGGTGATCTTGATGCCCTGAGTCTTGCGGATTTTGTCCACAATGGTACCCGGACTATCACTGCGCTCAATGCTGCGAAGCAACAGATCATTACTTCTTGTAATTTCCTGTACAGTATCGAAATTGCGGTCGGCATGTCGCCCGTAAAACAAACCCGGATTGGCATTGCCATGGTCTGTGGTGATGATCACCAAGGTGTCGGTGCGGGTATCCGCAAAATCTACTGCTACCTTAATGGCATCGTCAAATGCCAGTTGATCATACAGCAGTCCGGCAGTATCGTTGCCATGTGCTGCCCAGTCCACCTTTCCTCCTTCCACCTGCATCACAAACCCACCGGCATGATCTTTCATCAGGTCTATAGCCCGGGCTGTCATTTCGGCCAAACTGGGTATGGTTGATCGCCAATGAAGATCATTTTCGTGGTCTATGGCATAGGGTAGCCCGCCGTCGTGAAAAACGCCGAGGAGTGGTTTGCCGGACACAGCACGGTTCATTTCTGCCATATTGCTCACCACCTGGTAGCCATTATCGCGGAATCTGTTGAACATATTGATGCCGTCATCGCGGCGGATAAAATACTCCAGACCACCACCCATCATCACATCAAAGTGAAGGTCAAGATACAGACCGGCAATTTTGGCCTGATTGGCGCGACTGGGTGTAGATACGCAGAACCCCGCCGGTGTGGCATGGGTTATGGGAACAGTGGTAACACAGCCAACGGCCTTACCTGCATCTTTAAACTTTTGCAGTATGGGTTTGTACCGCTCTCCTTCCGGCCCCATATTGAGGGTGTTGTTATTAACCCGAACACCGCATCCCCATGAAGAAGCCGCTGCGGCGGAGTCGGTGACCAGACTGTCCCTTGAACGCATGTCCATCAAAGCCCGGCTCACCTTTTTGTCTTTGTAAAGTTTAATCCAGTTACTGGATCTGCCATATTTCCGCTCGCATAACATATCGGCCATGGTCAGTGTGCCGGAGCTCATTCCGTCACTCACCAGAAAAATGATATTCTTTGCTGCGGGTTTTGTTTTTCTGCCGGCTCCGGTTTGCCGGTATGCCTGCCGGGCAGTCAGGGGTGATGTCAGTGCCAGCCCCATTCCGGCTAATACTCCTTGTCGGAAAAAATCGCGTCTCTTCATGTTTTTAGGTAAATGGTTAACAAGCCGGTTTTATGGGCAAAGGCCTGATTAAAGTCTAAACGCTATGCCTGGGAATACTTTGCACATAAAACCGTGGATATGCCCACAAGGCTAATATCGGCCATTTTTTTGGATTGCCATGCCAATACATGTTGAGTTTACACAAACTTAAAATGGACACCAGCCAGATCTGCGCACTGCCGCCCACAAAAAGATATCCATCATCCATAACCGAGTCAAAGCCTGGCATGCTGGCTCGTCAAAAATATCCGCAAAATTTATCTAAAATATTACCTTTACGCCGCCAGTAACAAAACAACTTATGAGTAAAGGGAAAAAACGGGTAGTTAAAATTGAAGACAACACGGCAAGTCCGGCTCAGGATACTTCGAAAACCAGAAAACGGAGAACGGCAGGAGCTAAAGTGCAGGGCCCTAAAGAGGAGATGTTGTTTACCCATAAGAATTACATGCTGATGGGTGTGGGATTTCTTTTTATTGTACTGGGTTTTGTACTGATGTGGGGTGGTGCCATGCCTGACCCCGACACCTGGGATGATGACCTGATATTCAGCTTCAGGCGCATTACGCTGGCTCCCTTTCTTGTAATCGCAGGCTTTGTTATCGAAGTATATGCCATTTTTAAGCGATAGTGAAGGCCTTGTGGCTTTGCTGAAGGCTATATTACTGGGCATCATTCAGGGTCTTACCGAATTTTTGCCGGTCAGCAGCAGCGGGCATATTGAGCTGGGCCAGTATTATCTGGGCCATCAGTTTGAAGAAGCACTGCTTTTTAGTGTGGTGGTGCACTTTGCCACTGCGCTAAGCACCATCGTCGTTTTCCGGCACGATATTGCCGATATCATTAGCGGGGTGCTACAGTTCACCTGGAACGAACACTCCAAACTGGCGGCACTCATCGTTGTGTCCATGGTTCCGGCTGCATTCATCGGCCTTTTTTTCGAAAGTCAGCTCGACGCGCTGTTTCAGGGCAGAGTAGTGATGATCAGCCTGCTGCTCTACGTTACGGCACTGCTTTTGTTTCTTGCCGACCGCGCACGCGCTACCAATAAGCCCGTCACATGGTTGCATTCAGTCATTATCGGTTGCGCCCAGGCAGTGGCTATCTTACCCGGTATTTCGCGTTCCGGGGCCACCATTGCCACTTCAGTAATTTTGGGAATTGACCGGTACAAGGCGGCCCGGTTTTCGTTTCGCATGGTAGTACCGCTCATTTTAGGCAAAATGGCCAAAGACCTGATGTCCGGCGAAATCAATTACAATAACGACACTTTCTTATCTTTGGTCCTGGCATTCTTTGCCGCTTTCATCACCGGTGTTTTCGCCTGCCGGCTCATGATCGAACTGGTGCGCAGGGCTAAACTCTGGTACTTTTCGGTGTACTGTATACTGGTGGCTACGGTTTCTCTTGTTCATTTTTTTTGGTGATAACTCTTTGTTTTGGTAGCGGGTAGTCCTCCATCATTCCATTTCCCAGTCATAGACTGCAGCCAGGCTGTACGCGAGGTTGACTGGCAGGCCGGTACGCTCATTCCCGTTGATAAACCCAAGGGTTGGACTTCCTTTGATGTTGTAGGCAAAATGCGGAATGTTCTCAGACGGGTAACCGGAAACCGTAAAATCAAAGTCGGACATTCAGGCACGCTCGATCCCATGGCCGAAGGGCTTTTGCTGATTGCTACCGGCAAAGCCACTAAAAGACTTGAATACCTCACAGACCTGGATAAACAATACTCCGGCACGTTCCTGCTGGGTGCCGATACGGCCTCATATGATGCCGAAACTCCAATATTGAATACTTATCCTACAGATCAACTCAGTCCGGATGACGTGATATCGGCGATAGCCCGCTTTACCGGAGAACTCATGCAGATACCGCCGCCGTATTCAGCCATCAAGCAGCGTGGTAAGCCGGTTTATTTACAGGCCCGGCAAGGGAAAAAAGTCGTGTTGTCACCCAGAAAAGTCCACGTATTTCGTTTTGAAGCGGATGCATCCCGTTTTCCTGAAATTGACTTTTTCGTACACTGTTCAAAAGGCACATACATTCGGTCACTGGCTCATGATATAGGTCGTGAGCTCAACAACGGGGCTTATCTTACAGCACTCAGAAGAACGGCTATCGGTTCCTTTTCCATCAGCGATGCCTGGAATCTTGATGACTGGCTCAGCGCAATGCCACCTGCATCCGATAATGCATAGCATGGAAATCTACAGATTGATCCTGAATCCGGCTGTAATTTCCACTGCACGGTTCATGGATTTTACATCGATTACCGGAAAGTCATAGATCCTGGTAAGTCCGTACTGATACCTGCCATCGGCAAAAATTTCCAGATTGTGTAAGCGCACTGCCGCTTCCAACCCGGCAATGCCGCTCAGCTCCCAGCGATTGTAGCCCCAACTGTCCAGATTCATGGGCAGGTCGTAACCTTTGAAATCAATAAACAGATGCGGTTTGGCGGTAATTTTACCCGAAGTGGCATAAGCCACAGCCGGACCGGCATATCCTGCCAGTGAAAACTGCCTGTTTCCCACCATTCCCCTTAACAACAGCGGCAGTTCCACATGTTTAACGCGGTGCTGTATGGTGATACCCACCGGAATTTCATAGTTAAACACTTCGAAACCAAAATACTCGCGAATGGCAAAACCTTTGTCCTTGTATACTAATTCGGCCTGTAAAGCCGCATGCGGGTGAAGGCGGTACATCACCATACCGCCGACTGTCAGGCTGCTGATGCTTTTGATATCGGTGGGAAGAAGATCAATCAGCGGGGGATCAGTAATGCGGGCAACACTGACGCCAGCCTTAGCACCGTATGCCCACTGGGCATGAACAAGCTGACCGGCACTCATCAGAATGAGCAGGGAAAGAAGCAGTTTTTTCATGGCTTTGTATTTTCAGGTGAGCAATACCTGTTCCATGCCAAAAAACATGCCCCTGCTTGTTAACTTCTGTTACAAGCTTGCCGCTAAAATGTTAAGCCTTACTTTCATTAATGGATCAGAATACCCAATGCAAGCCCCGCCTTAAAATGAATGGAACGGCGATATGGGTTGACCATGGGTATATGAGCTCTTTCCACATCGCCAATATTGGTGGGAGTAATGCCACCGCCAAAGTTGGCATCCACAGCTACTTTATTCCAGAATACCGCTTTGATCCCGAACAGGACCCCCAAACTTGCCGCTGAAGCGCGATAGGTTTCTTCTATTATTGGCTGTATGGGCAGCGTCCAGTCTTCCACTGATCTTTCCCCTTCAAGCCGAACGGTTTTGTAAACGCCAAACAGAGCCAGGTAAATGTTTTCGTAACTGTTCATATAACGTATGGCATCGTGCCAATACCAGCGGTATTGAAGTTCTGTCCTGAAACCTTCCATCTCGTTGTATTCATACCGATAGATGCCGTCATAAGTACTGCCAAAGGTATTGTAGGAATCGGCCGAATAACTGTAAAAATACCCTGCCGATATCCGCACGCTCTGTCGCGATGCAGTCGGTATCTCAAGTCCGGCTTCCAGCCCGGAAACAAAAAAGGAAAGGGGAAAAAACACAATTTCGAAACGGTGCGGTTTATCTTCCAAAACCTGCATGGGATTATCGGGATACATGGAGATGATGTGACCCGCCTCAATGGCTCTGTTTTTGAGCGCATCATAAAACGGGCTGTCAGCATTACTCATCATGGGCATTAAAACAATTCCAGCCAGAATGATCGCATGAAATAAAGAGGTTCTGATTTTCATGTTGTATGTATTTGGGATGTTTGCCGTAAAGGTAATGAAACGGCACTGTAACTTTTACCCGCTTTAGTTTACTCAAACATTTTTTAGTATTCCTTTTTTCGGAATGGATCTTTGCAGGCAATCAATTATTCTTCAAGGTTGGCCGCCCCGTTAAAAAAACAGAAATTTGTGCCGTGAATGTGATTTTCTTTGTCCTTTTCAGGATTCATCAGATTGTCCGTGCGCTTAAGGATGCAGGATGGTGGCATGTTATCATATTGTCTCCGTTTCTCATTGTTCTGGGGCTTATGTTGCTCGACAGACTACAGGATGCCCATGTTTTCTGGAAGATTATCATTGTGTTGGGTATGCCTGTGTGGTTGTTCTTTTCGCGCCGCGACAGGAATTTCATGAAACTCATTTCCGGCTATTCACCGCTGCTGTTTGCCCTTGAATACATCGTTCTTGCATCATTGGCGGGAGGAACGGCATTTTTGCTAACACGCGATGCGGAATATTTGTGGCCGGTACTCCCTGCAGGTTTGCTGGCAGTAATGCCGGTAATTACCTGGCGCAAGAAATGGATCAGGCAACTTCCCCTGGCCGATTATGTGCCCGTTGCTCAATTTGAGTTCAGAGCCATGTTGAGGTCTCAGTGGTTTTTTTTAGTAGTACTTCTACTTGCGGTAATTGCCGGACGGCATTTTTTCGTCGTTTTACTGGTGAGCGGGTGGTTTATCTCGCTGCTCATCAGTGGGTCGTACTATTATTTTGAGCCCATCGATCTGTTCCGGCAGCGATTCAACCGTCAGTTCAGTTCGGTGATCACCTTGCTGAGCCACGGGCTCACACTTCATATAATGATAGCTCCGGTACTGGCCCTGATGTGGTACTACCATCCGGAATACATCTACGTGCTGGTCTATTTTCATATTGCCATTGTTTTGCAGTGGTCGTTTTGTTTGTTTTATAAGTACGCCCATTACAGGACTGACAGGATGCAGATACCATCGCAGGTGCCCATTGCGTTGTTTATAGGCTCGTTGCTTGTACCGCTCGTATTGCCTGTAACCCTGTTCTACTGGTTTAAGTACCTTTTCAACTATTTTCGCAATATCCAATATTATGCAGCTTGAAGTAAAGGATTTCAGTGCCTGGTATACCGGAACGGTAGCCTTGAAAAATATGCAGCTACTGGTGAGCGACAATCAGATCCATGGAATTCTCGGTTCAAACGGTGCGGGCAAAACCACCTTTTTTAAATCGCTGGCCGGCCTGCATAAAATGGTTGACGGGAAGATCCTGCTCAATGGCCAGCCAATCCGGGGCAGTTCAATTGCTCTGCTCGAAACTGACCCTTACTTTTACCCTTACATGAAGGGCTGGGAATACCTTCGCCTTGCCGGCAACGCAAGTAAGGAACAGCGACAGAAATGGGCCGATCTGCTCAGCCTTCCGCTGAACAGCTATATTCATACTTATTCTACGGGAATGAAGAAGAAACTCGCCTTTTCTGCCATAGTGTTGCAAAACCGTCCCGTAATGCTGCTGGATGAACCCTTTAACGGCGTCGATCTGGAAGGCACGGAAATCATGACCCGGGTGTTAGCCTCACTCCAATCTGAAGGACGGATCATCATTGTTTCTTCCCACATCCTGTCTATGCTCACTGCCATGAGCAATAAAATCAGTTATTTATGGGATAAAGCCATTTACCATACCTTTTTGCCCCATGAGTACGATTACCTGACGGCAGAGATCAAAAAATACATTCAAGAAAAAACGGATCGGATGCTCAGTTGACCCGTTAGGGTTACGAGTTTAACCACCCTGAAGCTGCTATAAAACTTGCCGGCATGGCTAAAAATCAACCCATACTTGTGATTCACGGCGGAGCCGGCACTATAAGGCCTGAAATTGCTGATGAAGAAACACGAAACCGCTACCATACGGCTTTGTACTTTGCATTGGCTGCCGGATGTGCAGTATTGGAAGCAGGCGGAACGGCTTTAAGTGCTGTAGAGGCTGCAGTAGTTTCGATGGAAGATTGTCCGCTGTTCAATGCCGGCAAAGGAGCTGTGTTTACCGGTGAAGGAATACACGAGCTGGAAGCCGCTATAATGTGCGGTAAAACGCTGCAATATGGCGGTGTAATTGGATTACAAACGGTAAAGAACCCGGTGAAGCTGGCCAGCCTGGTGTTGCATGATCCGCGGTTTGTTCTGCTCCAAGGTGCTGGTGCTGAAGCGTATGCCGCAAAGCAAAACGTGGAAAGGGTGGACAATACATGGTTTGATACGCCGCTCAGGAAAGAACAATGGATGAAAGCCCGAGAACTGAACCGCACAGTACTTGATCATACCCCGAAGGATGAGAAATTCGGCACGGTGGGAGCCGTAGCTGTGGATGCCATGGGAAACCTGGCTGCAGCTACTTCAACCGGCGGACTGACCAACAAAACCTACGGCCTCATTGGCGACTCAGCCATTCCCGGGGCAGGCACCTACGCGCACCATGCTACTGCTGCCGTTTCATGTACCGGGTACGGTGAGTTTTTCCTGCGTGCGGTAGCAGCTCACCGGGTGCACGCTCTGATGATGGTTGGCAATCAAACGCTGGATGAAGCATGCAATTCAGTTATTCATACCGACATTGCCACATTGGGCGGCGAAGGCGGCCTTATTGCAGTTGACTGCAAGGGCAATGTATGTATGCCTTTCAATACAGCCGGTATGTACAGAGCATGGACTGACCACAAAGGGTGTGGGTATTCAGCCATGTTCGGTACTGAATATCCGGTTATGCAACACGATTTGCGCCAAGCCTGATTCAGTAATTCCGCAATCGGTGATCAGCCGTTAAACTTATTCATGGTATGTGCTAATCCGATGGTGCAAAATGATATTGCGGCTTCTGCGGTTTTGGTGAGGAAATCGGGTAAAGCTTCCTGTTCTTCGCGGTCCCACTCGCCTAAAACATAGTCAACCTGCCTGCCACGGGCAAAATCACTGCCCACGCCAAGGCGCATGCGGCAAAACTGTGTGGTGTTGAGTCGGGCAATAATGTCCTTGAGTCCGTTATGTCCACCGTCACTTCCTTTGCCTCTGATGCGGATGGTACCAAAATCGAGGTTGATGTCGTCGGAAATCACCAGAAGCTTGGCAAGGGGAATGTTTTCTTTTTGTAACCAGAATCGGATCGCATTGCCGCTCAGGTTCATGTAAGTATTGGGTTTAATGACGATCAGCTTGCGACCTCTGGTTTTTACCTCGGCTTTATCGCCAAAATTGGAAGGTGCCCAGGAACCTTCAAGCGATGTAACAAGTGCTTCTACAGCTTTGAAACCGATATTGTGCCGGGTGTTGATGTATTGATCTCCCGGATTTCCCAGGCCTGCGATTAAATATTTCATGGATGCCAATAATTGCGCCTTTGGCAGAAGTAAAGGCGGTATTTATCGAAATAGACCGCAAAGAAACAGCTATTATGTTATTTTCGCAGATTCAAAATTTTATTTTTATGATGAAGTTACTTACCCTGCTTTCCTGTTTCCTTATTGCCGTTCAGGGCATTACCGCTACAGGCACCCCGGAGGGGGGCACACAAAAAGATATAGAAAATGATCACCCACACCAGATTAACGATAACCCTGAGCGCTACCCTTATGTGGAAGTAGAAGGAGACCCTCTTCAAGCCAGGATATATACCCTGCCCAATGGCCTCAAAGTGTACCTGAGCCGCAATGATGCGGAACCGAGAATCATGACGAATATTGCTGTTCGTGCCGGTTCAAAGCACGATCCGGCAGATGCCACAGGCCTGGCTCACTACCTTGAGCACATGCTGTTTAAAGGTACCAGTAAGATTGGTGCACTGGACTGGGAAAGAGAGAAAGTGTACCTGGATAAGATTGCCGAACTTTACGAGCAACACCGGAATACGGAAGATGAAGCTACACGCAGAGCGATTTACCGGGAAATAGACAGCCTGTCGTTCCTGGCATCACAACTGGTAGGTGCCAATGAGTATGACCGGATGATCAGCTCGCTGGGTGCCCGGGGCACCAATGCCTATACTTCCGTGGAACAAACGGTGTACCTCAATGACATTCCTTCTAATGAGTTGGAAAAATGGCTCAAAATTGAAGCCGAGCGGTTCAGTGAAGTAGTACTGAGACTGTTTCACACTGAACTGGAAGCGGTGTACGAGGAATTCAACATCAGTCAGGACAATGATTTCAGGAAAGTAATTTTCAAGATCAATGAAGTGCTGTTTCCCTCGCATCAGTACGGGACTCAAACTACGATTGGAACCGGGGAGCATTTGAAGAATCCTTCTCATTACCGCATCTATGAGTACTTTAATGCGTATTACCACCCCAACAATATGGCGGTAATATTAGCGGGAGACCTCGACTTTGATGAAACGATCCGCCTAGTTGACAAATACTTTGGTAATTACAAGCCGGGCGAAGTGCAGCCTTTTACGTTTGAGCCTCAACCCGAGCTTACGGAGCCTTTGAAGTTTGACATTTACGGTCAGCAGGCTGCGTATCTGGAGATTGCCTACCGGTTTGATGCAGAGCATTATCCCATGGTGGAAATGATCAGGGGAGTATTGCACAACAATAAGGCTGGGCTGATTGACCTGAACCTGAATCAACAACAGCGGGTGATTGAAGGTGGTGCCTGGCTATGGCGGATGGAGGACTACAACCTGTTCAGGCTATCTGCCAAGCCCCGTTCCGGACAGTCACTGGACGAAGTTCGTGACTTGCTGCTGGCCGAAGTGGAAAAACTGAAAGCCGGTGAGTTTGATGAATGGTTGCTTGAGGCTATAGTCAACGATTTCAGAGTCCGCAACATACGCTCGCTGGAAAGCAATAATGCCCGGGCCAGTTTCATGACCAATGCCTTTGTACTGGGTATAGATTGGGATGATTACGTAGGCATTATTGATGAAATGAGCAGAATCACCAAACAGGAAATGGTGGCCTTTGCCAACAGACATTTTCGCAACAATCACGTTTCCATTTACAAAAAGGTTGGCGATGATCCCAATGTTTATAAGGTTGACAAACCTGAAATTACGCCCATTGAGCTGAATCGTGAAGAAATGTCTTTATGGACGACCGCTTTTTTTGCCATGCCGCCTTCGGAAGAAATCGAAGCCGAGTTTATTGATTACACAGAAGTGATCACTACAAGCCATCTGCCTGACGGTACGCGGTTTGACTATATGGAGAACACAGCCAACGAATTGTTCAGGCTGTATTATATCGTTGACATGGGCAGCAGGCATAATGAGCTTTTGCCATTGGCACTCAACTACCTGCCTTATCTGGGAACGTCAAAATATTCACCTGAAGACCTTCAGAAAGAGCTGTTCCGCCTGGGGCTTACCCTCAATGTCAATGCCGGAACCGATGAAATTTACGTTTTCCTGAGCGGTTTGGATGAGTCGTTTGAGGAAGCAGTAGCCCTTTTTGAGCATATGCTGGCCGAAGTTCAGCCCAATGAAGAGGCTTTGCTGAATGTGATCGAAGACGAACTGACACAGCGCGCCAATCGCAAAAAAGACCGCCGCGTCATCATGAATCAGGCCATGATCAGCTATGCCCGGTATGGGGAAGTTTCGCCGTTTACTGACATCATGAGCGAAGAAGAGCTGCGGGCCGTTACTTCCGCCGAACTGATCGACCTGATCCAAAGAATGACAAGCTACCCGCACAGGGTTTATTATTTCGGTATCAGGAACCCTGAAGATGTAAAATCGGCCATTTTGGAACACAAACCTATGCGCAGCGAATTTCGTCCCATTCCTGCGCGGAAGCAATATCCCGAACTCAGCATGGATGAGGATAAGGTGTTGTTTGTGCATTTTCCTATGGTACAGGCCGAAGTGACGCTGATATCTCAGACAGAGGATCGGTTTAACTACGATCAGTTCCTGGCCAGCGAACTGTACAATAACTACTTTGGCTTTGGCCTGTCGTCCATTATGTTCCAGGAGATCCGTGAATCCAAAGCATTGGCTTACTCCACTTTTGCCTTTTACAGCAGCCCTCAGCGTTTAGATGAAAGCCACTACCTGCGGTCATTTGTCGGCACTCAGGCCGATAAGCTTCAGGAGGCCATAGAAGCAGTCAGGCATATCGTGGATAACATGCCGGTGGTTCCGTCGCAAATTGAAGGAGCAAGAGTTTCACTGCAAAAGCGGATTGAAAGCGAACGTTTGCGCGGACCGTCACTCTACTTCAGCTATTACAACAATTTGCGCCGGGGTATAGATCACGATTACCGGATTGACAGCTACGCCTTTTTAAATGATTTTGAACTGGAAAGCCTCACATCTTTCCACCGCAATCACGTGAGGGGGCAGAAGTTTACTTTCCTTGTGCTGGGCGACCGCGAACGAATTGACATGGATTACCTGAAAACCATTGGCGAGGTCACTGAACTGTCACTCGAAGAAATATTCGGCGAGGACGAAATCAAGCCCTGAGCAAATCAGGCCGTCTTCACTTGCCGCAGAATGATTAACTTGTGGCCCCGGTAGAAAATATGTTCACCGGGGCTGTTTTTTAGTCCGTTTCAGGAAATGACACACACTGTTACAGTATTGCACACCGGATCACTATTCAAGTGGCTTTGTCAGGGAAATTATAGCCCGGTCATAGTTATTGAACGGTGGTCTGTTTTGTTTTTCATAGCTCTTTGTTGTACAGGTTACCCGATCAAAGCATATTGCCTGCATGTATAAACTTGCCGACATAGCCGCCATACTTGGCCTTGACATCGATACATCCATAGCCGGAAAACGGATCAGTGGTATTGCCCCGCTGGAAGAAGCCGGACCTGACGAGCTTTCCTTTTTTGCCGACGAGCGGTACCGGACTCAGTTTGAGCAATCCCGTGCCGGGGTGATACTTACCAGTCTTCAGGAAAATTCCCATCCTCATGCCGTACTGCTTCGGGTTGATCATGTGCGCGCGGCCCTGATCAGACTACTTGAAAAGGCGAGTTCCGATTCGGGTCTCAAACCGGGAATCCATCCTACTGCTGTAATCCACAGCACTGCCGAAGTGGACGAAAAGGCGCATATAGGGCCTTATGTAGTAGTAGGTGCCGGCTGTAGTATCAGCCGAGGCTGCATTATTCATGCTCACGTTACCATTGGCAACAAGGTGAGCATCGGTGACAATACGGTGATCCATTCGGGTGTAAGATTGTATGACTTGACCAGGATTGGTAGGCAATGCATAATCCATGCCAATGCCGTAATAGGCTCAGACGGATTTGGGTTTACACCGGACGCGCAGGGGGTTTACCACAAGGTTCCCCAGATGGGATATGTCGATATTGCCGATGATGTTGAAATCGGAGCCAATACGGTTATTGACCGGGCAACCCTGGGCAAAACCGTTATTGAACAGGGTGTAAAACTCGATAACCTCATTCAGATAGCCCATAATGTAAAAATTGGGGCACACACGGTTATTGCAGCCCAGGCCGGTATTGCCGGAAGTTCCAGTATCGGCAGTAACAGTATGATAGGCGGGCAGGCCGGAATTGTGGGTCATATCAGTTTGCCCGATCAAACCCGGGTTCAGGCGCAAAGCGGCGTTACCCATGCACCTAAATATCCCGGAACCGCCCTGCACGGCAGCCCGGCCATGGAATACCGGCGTTTTCTGAAAGCCTATGCCTTGTTTAGAAACCTGCCCGAAATTATTGACGAGCTGCGTTCGGCCTCAGACCCTGGATAGGTAACAGCCCATTGTTGCGAATGGTGCGCAATATAGTTTAACCACTGTGTTTAATTTATTAGTTTTGTGCTTTCAACAAACTGCATAGTAAACTCACTGGAAAACACCTACAGTTTTCCGGATAAAATTCCACGGCATTATTCACCCTCATTCCATGAACCAGAACACCCTTAAATCATCCATACAATTTGAAGGTACGGGCCTTCATACCGGTATTACCACACAGGTAACTGTGCATCCGGCCCCGGCCAACAGCGGCCTGCGCTTTGTTCGTACCGATATCGAAGGCCGTCCTGAAGTGCCTGCCGAAGCCGACTTTGTGGATAACACCGAGCGAAGTACAACGCTTAAAAGAGGCCTGGCCGAAGTACGCACTGTGGAACACCTGCTCTCTGCCCTTTACGCCAATCAGATCGACAATGCCATGATTGAAGTGAGTGGCCCTGAACTCCCCATTCTCGATGGCAGTGCAAAATCCTATTCCCGGGCCATCTCCGAAGTGGGTATCGAAGCACAGGACGCTCCGGCTCAGGTGCTTTGTATTGATTCTCCGGTGAGGTTTGAGTCCGACAACGGCTATACTACCTTTGATGCCCTCCCTTCTGACAGGTTCGAAGTGTCATCACTGGTGGATTTCAATTCCAAATATATCTCCAGTCAGTATGCCGGCTTTACGGAAGAAGATAATTATGGTGACGAAATAGCCTCGGCACGTACATTTGTATTCTGGCATGAACTTGAACCGCTTTTCAGCAAAGGCCTCATCAAGGGCGGCTCCCTTGATAATGCCCTCACTATTGTCAATCAACCTATTGATCCGCAGGAAGTGAGCAAAGTGGCTAGCATGCTCGATATCTCCGAAGATCATTACAAAGGTGCAGGGATTTATGCATCCAGTGGTCTGCAGTTTCCCAATGAACCGGCCCGGCACAAACTGCTTGACTTGCTGGGGGATCTTGCACTCACCGGAGTGCGTATCAAAGGAAAAATCGTGGCCAGCAAACCCGGTCATAGAGCCAATGTAGCCTTCGCAAAGCACTTGCGAAACCTCTGGAAGGAGCAGAAAAAACTGGCGGGTATTCCCAAATACGATCCCAATCAACCACCCGTTTACGTGGCTACTGACCTTGAAAAAATTCTTCCACACCGGTATCCTTTTCTGCTGGTTGACAAGATAATTGAGGTTTCAGAATCTCATGTTGTAGGCATAAAAAATGTAACATTCAACGAACAGTTTTTTCAGGGACATTTTCCTGGCAACCCTGTTATGCCCGGCGTGCTGCAGATTGAGGCACTGGCGCAAACCGGCGGTATCCTTGCTCTCAACACCGTTGATGATCCGGAAAACTGGGATACCTACTTCGTGAAGATCGAGAAGGCCCGGTTCAAAACCAAGGTTGTTCCGGGGGATACGCTTATTTTAAAAATGGAACTGCTGTCGCCTATTCGACGTGGTATTTGCCACATGTATGGCACTGCCTATGTGGGCAACAAAGTTGCCACAGAAGGCGAGTTCATGGCACAAATTGTGCGTCAAAACCGAAGCTGATTCATGGCCATTCATCCAACAGCATACATCCACAGCGGGGCTACTATCGGTTCCAATGCCAGCATAGGCCCATTTGCCTTTATCGATGATGATGTGGTAATCGGAGATCATGCTGAAATACATCCCCATGCCTGTGTTTATCGTGGCACGCGGATTGGGCATCACTGCCGGATTTTCCCCGGTGCTGTGGTTGGCGGCATCCCTCAGGATCTCAAATATAACCAGGAGTATACCCTTCTGGAAGTGGGAGATCACGTCACTATCAGGGAATGTGCCACGCTCAACAGGGGAACCGCAGCCTCCGGTGTTACCAAAGTGGGCAGCCATTGCCTCATTATGGCTTATTGCCATATTGCCCATGATTGTATCATTGGTGACCGGGTGATCCTGGCCAATAATGTGAACCTTGCCGGCCATATCAACATTGGCGATTTTGCAATATTGGGCGGCCTGGTGGCAGTGCATCAGTTTGTGAATATTGGCCAGCATGCCATAATAGGTGGCGGCAGCCTGGTGCGGAAAGACGTACCCCCATATATCAGGGCGGCTCGCGACCCCTTGGCTTATTGCGGTGTCAATAAGATTGGCCTTGAACGCAGAGGCTTTTCCGATGAATCCATGGCCATGATTAAAAAGTTTTATACCCTGCTGTATCAATCGGAGAAAAACATTTCTGATGCACTCCATGTGATAGATCGTCAAATGGAGAAGAGTCCTGAAACCGAAAACATCCGTCAATTCATCGAAAAGTCGGAGCGGGGTTTAATCAAGGGCCCCCGATTGTCAAAAGCAGAGCCTTCATGAACACCTCGCACTGTCTGGAAGCCCGGCAGGTTTCGTTCGCTTTCGGGTATCACCGTATTTTCAACCGGCTTACAGCACAATTCAACCGGGGTGAGTGCTGGGCAATCACCGGGCCTAACGGTTCGGGAAAATCAACCTTGCTCAAAATGCTGTCGGGTGCACTGACTCCAACGGAAGGAGAACTCAGGCTCACTTCCGGTTCGCGAAATGTGCCGGTACAAATGTGGTACAAATACTGCAGCATTGCCACGCCCTATACCGATGTTACGGAAGAAATGACCCTCACTGAACTCATCAGGTTTTACGGCAGATTTAAAAAAGCCATTCCCGAATGCGATTTTGATACCCTGGTGAAATCATCGGGCTTGTTTCCGTTCCGGTCACGGGAAATCAGATTCTACTCATCGGGTATGATTCAACGGGTAAGGCTCATTCTGGCTCTTGCTGCCGATGTGCCGCTCATGCTGCTCGATGAACCGGTCTCCAATCTGGACAATGCCGGCCGTCAGTGGTTTTACGAAACACTCAATACCGTCAAAACCCAAAAGATAGTGTTCATTGCTTCCAATGATCCGGATGATATCAGCGTGTGCGAAGAATCCCTCCATCTGCCTGATTACAAAGCTCAGTAAGCATTATCAGTAATTTATTGACAGCTTTATCTATGGTTGTTCCGGGTATGGTAAACAACACAAATTTCCCACAACAGCAATGAGGGCTCACTCCACGTACTTTTGCCTGATCACCAATGCATAATGCTCGTCATCAATAGGAAGATAGCCCTGTTCATAGACGAAGTAGTAAGTACTGCCGCTTTTGGTGGTGTAGGTATTGGTGTGATAGGTGAATTTAAACCCTCGTTCGAGCAGCTGATCGCGGGAGGCTTTACCTTTTCCGCCGGGATTGAGCGAGGCCAGAATATTCCTGTTTTTGCGAAGAATAAAATTGATCCGCCGCATAAAATTGGTCTTGTCGCGATTGTTTTCATAGTGGTTGGCACTTCTGCACTCCGGCGAACAAAACCGCTTGTCGGCCCGTCCTTTAAACTGATCACCACAATGTTGGCAAAGGCGTTCTGCTGCTGTCATACTGCCTCGTTTTTACTGATAGGTTTACAAATATTCCATCTCATATTGTAGACCCAACAAATATAACCAAACCTGAGGTACAAAGTCAAGCCCTCATCGTTTTTCCGGATAACTACCGGCAGGAGGATGGCTGTTCCATCTGTGGTTTATGCACAGAATTGGCAGTGGCCGGTAGCTGCGATGATTGCCGGTTGATTACGAAGACAGGATGTCGGCCATGCGCAGCAGGTCGCGGGTGATGGGTTTTTGCAACTGTATGGCTTTTTGCAGCGGGGTAAGGATCACCTGGTTATTGACCCAGCCGGTGGCTACCTGAGATCGTCCCTGCAACAGGTACTCCACAGCGGCAAAGCCAAAATGGCTGGCCAGTACCCGATCAAAACAGGAAGGGGAGCCGCCGCGCTGAATATGCCCCAGAATGGAAACTCTGACATCCAATCCTCTGACGCTATCTTTGACCTGCTGTGCAATGTCGAATGCTCCGCCTGACTTGTTGCCTTCGGCAACGATGATCAACGAAAACAGTTTTTTACTGTGACTGCGGTTTTTCAATCGGTCGGCAATGTATTCCACCGGTGTTTCCGTTTCGGGAAGCAGAATGATCTCGGCCCCGCTGGCTATTCCCGAATGAAGGGCAATGTAACCTGCATCTCTGCCCATTACTTCGATAAAGAAAACCCGGTTGTGGGAATCGGCCGTGTCGCGAATTCGATCCACAGCGGTTATCACTGTATTGAGGGCGGTGTCAAAGCCAATGGTGTAATCTGTGCCAAAAAGATCATTGTCGATAGTGCCCGGTGCGCCGATAACCGGAATCGGATATTCACTGCTGAACTGCAGCAATCCGGCATAAGTTCCGTCACCACCAATCCCAATCAGCGCATCTATGCCCCTTTTCTGAAGCTGTTTATAGGCTTTTTGCCGGCCTTCTTCTGTTCTGAATTCCTCACAGCGTGCGGTGCGCAGAATGGTTCCGCCGCGATGGATGATGTTGGCCACTGAACGATTGTTCATTTCCCTGAATTCACCCCTGATCATGCCATTGTATCCTTCGCGGATAGCAGATACCTCCAATCCGTGATGGATTGCGGTCCGCACAACGGCTCGTACACAGGCGTTCATCCCCGGGGCATCGCCTCCGCTGGTGAATACGCCCACATGCCTGATCTTACTGTTCATAGTTCGCGATTTTTTGGTGGTATTGTATCATGCCCGCTATCGGATCCCCGGTAAATTGTCCGGTTTGCCATCCGCGCTCTGTACAAAGTTTGTGTATGGTTTCCCTGAAAGTAATGGCCAGTCCACCGGCAAAATGTACCTGATGGGAGGCTACTTCGGGATAAGTACTTACATGGGTGTCAAAAAACAAGTTCAATGAACTTTCAACTAGGTTGCTGATGACATCTACATGCATGTTTGACGCCAAAAAAGGCACCAGTGAAGCCAGAAACTGCGATGGATTGGTAGTACGGTACAAGTACTGAAGAAGGTCTGCATCCCCGTAAAGCCGTTCTGCATAGGCTGAAAATGCGCGGTTGAGGGCTTCCGGTAATTTGTTGTAGCGTGCTTCTGTCAGCAAAAGCCTGCCCATGTGTGCACCACTGCCTTCATCGCCCAGAATGTATCCAAGCGAAATCTGTTGACGGGTAATTTGCTTTCCGTCGTAGGCACAACTGTTGGAGCCGGTTCCCAAAATACAGGTGATGCCGGGCTCAGTACCGCAGGTGGCTCTGGCCGCCCCCAGCATATCATGGGCAATTTCCACAGCGGCTCCGCTCAATGCTGCTCCAATTACAGCGCTCACCCTGTTGCACATGTCCGCAGATGAGCAACCGGTTCCGTAATAGTACACCTCATCAACTGCCTTGCTTCCCAATGCCGGTATTACTTTTTCATGCAGTAGCGAATAAAGTTTTGAGTCCTCGTTATGATAGGGGTGAAACCCCTCCGTTTTGATGACAAACGGCTCAGCAGCAGATATGCCGGTTTGACTTTCATTTTGATGGATATCTCTTTGTGGATGCAGGGCTACCCATGCCCAGCGGGCAGAAGTACCGCCGACATCCGCAATCAGCATGGAAGTGGAATGTGATTCGGGCTTTCCCATGGCTTAATAATGATACCGAATATAGTAATTCCTGCTCTCGCCGTGGTGGTCAGTAATGGTGACCATTGAAGCATCCATGGGTACTGCTTCCGTACTGAGTGATAACCATGTGCTATCGTGTGATGGATAAGAATAATTGTACAACATCTGACCATGTTTTCCGTACCACCTGATCTCGCCGGCTGCTCCTCCTGTTTTCCAGTACCACGATACCGTAGCGTGGGCATGATGCCTGGCGGCAGCAAATGTGTCATCGGCAGGGAAGTGGCTTACATTGCTCAGCACCTTGAAAGCATACAGCAAATTCGGAATGCCGTACCCCAGTTCATCATCAGGGGTGCTGTTGAAATGGGATGACCGTTTCAGGGCATCCATAATTTCGAGGGGGGATTTATCGGGAAAGGCTTCTACCAACAGTGCGGCTAGCCCGGAAACGATGGGTGCCGCAAAAGAAGTACCAAAAGCGGCTTCCAGGTTGTATCCGTATATTCCGGCTACCGTGGTCATGAATCCCCGGGCAGCCACATTGGGCTTGGTACGCCCGTCAGCGGACGGGCCCAGGGAACTGAACCGGGCTCTGCTGCTGTCGCTGTCAACCGCAGCTACCGAAAGGATATCGAAGCCGTCGGCAGGTGCGGTGATATACTTCCATCGGCCGTCGCCGGCATTGCCTGCACTTACCGTTACAATAAAGCCACGCCCGGCGGCCATTCCGGCAGCAATGGATGAACGACTCACCATGCCATTCATGTCATCATAGGTATAATTCTGCGACCTGATGTCAAAGGTGTTGTAGCCCAGACTTGAATTGACAATATCGAGGCCCATGCTGTCGGCCATTTCCAGTGCAGCAACCCAGTTGTCTTCTTCAATCCGGGTTTCAGAATCCACATCCTCGGTTCTGAATGGGAAAAAAGTGGACATGGGAGCAACACCAACCATGAAATAGGGTACATAAGCAGCCATGGTGGACATTACTTTGCTGCCATGGTCGCTTTTCAGGTAGGGATAATCGTCCAGATCCACAAAGTCCCTACCTGCAATTAATCGGCCCGAATCGCGTAAATGGCTGAAAAAAGGGCTGATATCTACATTGGTGAAACCTCCGTCAAACACGCCAATTCTCACTCCCCGGCCTTTGAATCCCCACTGATGCATGATGTGGCCGTTATGCATGGCCAGCTGGTTGTACCCGTACCCGTGATAGCCGGGCGTGAGCACAAAATTCTTGCTGAAATCAGGCTGCCGGGTGCGTTGCCTGAACCGTATTCTGGGTTGTTTGTCGAAGCTCACTCCTTCCGTATCGGCTACAAAGGGCAGTTCGCTGACCAGCTTTATAATGCTCTGATCAGCCATAATAACGGCACTGTTGAACCATCGACTCGTGTACAGAACCGTGGCACCCAGTTGTTTGATCTGCTCAAGGTAGGCCGGATCGACCGGCAGATCAGTAGTGGAAAAGGGTGATCCGGTTTTCCAACGGCGTTCAATGGCTGCCGGGGAAACAAATTCCCCGGGCTTCAGGAGTGAAAAAGGGGTTTCGTTTTTATCCGTAAACTGCACCCAGTGCTTGACTATATCATTCTGTCCGTGCAAAATCAGGGGAAATGCACAACAAAGAGCTATCCCAAATACCATCACAAATCTCACCGGTCTTGTCCGGATAAAACCCGTTATCATGCTATACCACGGAAAAAGAAGCATACTGAAAAAAGCGGCGGAAAACAGATGTGCAAACATTGACGCGAGTTGTCTCAGATAAGAAGCATGAATTTACATTGTTTACTCACCGGGTTCAAGCATTTGCCCGGAGAATATGATGCCTCCGCCTATGACGTCGTCGCCTTCGTAAAATACGGCCGACTGGCCCGGTGCGATGCCTTTGACATTGGCGTTAAACACTACATTGAGCCTGTTGCCGGCATGGTGAATGGTGCTCAGTGTGCCCTGGTCGCGGTAGCGTACTTTAGTAACCACCTCCATTCCGTCAGGGAGCTCCGGGTATTTCATGCTGTTGGTTTTATACACGCACATGCCGTTTCTGAGCAGTTCATCCACTTCGCCCAGTACTACAGTATTGGTGTCGGGTTGAATGTCCGTTACGTACATGGGTTTGCCGGTAGCCAGCCCCAGCCCTTTGCGCTGCCCGATGGTGTAAAACGGATAGCCATCGTGCCTTCCCAGCACTTCACCCCGGCTGTTGACATACAGACCGCCTTTGAGCTCACCGGCAATCTCAGGTCGTCTGCGTTTCAGGAAGCCCCGGTAGTCGTTGTCCGGCACAAAACAGATCTCGTAGCTTTCAGCTTTTTTTGACAAGGAGTCAAAGCCCCGGTTGGCTGCTATTTTGCGCACCTCCGGTTTAGTGAGCTCACCCAACGGAAACAGGGTACGTCCCAGGCATTGCTGGCTTAGCCCCCATAGCACGTATGACTGATCCTTATTGCCATCCACGGCTTTTTGAATATAATACCGGCCATCCTTTTGAGACTTGCGGGCGTAATGCCCCGTGGCAATATAACGACAGCCCAATGCATCGGCACGCTTCAGCAATGCCTCCCATTTGATGTGCGTATTGCACAAAATGCAGGGATTGGGAGTTCTTCCGGCCATGTACTCATCTACAAAATTATCGATTACGTAGTCGCCAAATTCATCCCTGATATCGATGATAAAATGGTGAAACCCCAACGTTACGGCTACCTCTCTGGCATCGTTGATGGAGTCGAGGCTGCAGCAACCCGTTTCTTTACCACCTCCGCCGCTGTTGGCGTAGTCCCATGTTTTCATGGTGATGCCCACCACCTCATAGCCGGCCTCGTGCATCAGCAATGCAGTAACCGTACTGTCAATCCCGCCGCTCATCGCCACCAAAACCCTCTCTTTTCCTGTATTCATTGTCTGTATTTCAGGGGGCAAAGTTAATCATTCTACCGTGTAAAGCACGCTTCCTTAACGCATCAGCCAGGCAAGGGTTGATGAAAATTACAGCAGCAAGCAGATTATCCATGCCGCAAGCCTGCTGGTAAAATGTGCGGAAATGCCCGAAGCTCCTTGCGGGAACAATTTTTTAGTCCAATGGCTTTATGCTGCACAAAGGGAACTGTAAAAAAAAAGCAGCTTGGTAAATTATTTGGGGACTATGATAAAAGCCTTTATTTTCGCCTCTTGTAATGGCTTGCATGCAAACCTGCCGGCCGAAGTTCTGAACAACATCAAAACTATGACTCGCAGATACTTTGGAATACCACTCCTCGCTGTCGGGATGGCACTCGTTTTGCTGCTGCCGGGCTGTGCCGAAGAGATCAATGAGCGCGAAAATGAACTGCTGGGATCCTGGACACTCATCAGGGCATTCCAAAACGGCAGTGAAACCAATCGGCTGGACGGTATCGTGCTTCAGTTTACCGAAGGGATGATGTTATCGACCAATTTTAACCCTGCACTCGAAAATCGCCTCTATACATACCGTTTCAAGTCAGGCCAGATTGTAGCCGAAGCGGAGGAAGAACAAATTGTGTTCAGCATTGAAGAACAAACGGAAGAGGATCTCGTGCTCATCAGCACTCTGATGGATTTCCAGTTCAGGCTGCATTTTCACAAGGATGAATAGAGGACAACTTTGTTGTTATCCTGCACAGACATTACGGTTGTAAAACATACCGGCATTTACACCGGCACATCAAAAGTTCTCAGGGCATCATTTAGGCTCACCTTTTTATCGGTACTGGGCTTGCGTTCACCAATGATGAGTGCACATGAAACCTGGTAGATACCTGCATTAAACTCCTTGCTGTAAGTGCCGGGAATTACTACGCTGCGCGGTGGTACTTCACCGCGGTATATCACCTCACGGCTGCCTCTTACGTCGATAATGCGCGTACTTTGGGTAAGCACCACATTAGCACCCAGTACTGCCTCGCGCCCTACTTTTACCCCTTCCACCACAATACAACGCGAACCGATAAAACATTCATCCTCGATGATAGTGGGGGAGGCCTGTGGAGGTTCCAGTACCCCGCCTATGCCTACGCCACCGCTCAGGTGCACGTTTTGGCCAATCTGTGCGCACGAACCTACCGTTGCCCAGGTATCCACCATGGTGCCGGCACCCACATAGGCACCTATGTTGACATACGACGGCATCATGATCACCCCGGGTTCTAGAAAAGAACCGTAGCGGGCTATGGCGTGAGGTACCACTCTTACCTGCTTTTCTTCGAAGCCCGTTTTCAAGGGAATTTTGTCATAAAATTCAAACGGGCCGGTTTCAATCCTCTCCATGGAACAAATGGGGAAATATAAAATCACGGCTTTTTTTACCCAACTGTTAACCTGCCAGCTTCCATCTTCAAGCGGCTCAGCCACCCTCAGCCGGCCCTGATCCAGATCATCGATTACTGACCTGATGGCATCCTGAGCATCCGCGTCGGCCAGCAAACTGCGCTGTTCCCATGCATGTTCAATTTTCTCTTTCCTGGTTTGCTGATCCATGTTCTGAAGTTTAGATGGTTTAATGCCGCAAAGATAGGCAGTCAGCGTAAACTTTAACATTTGCGCAGCACTCCGGGGGCAGTTATTGCGTTTTTTCAGCACATCTGCTTATTTTGGGGGCATGAAAGCCTTGTTCGCTTTTTTTATTTTTTATGTCTTTTTGTGGGCCGGCTGTTCGCCGGCTTATGAACGTGTCGATGTGTACCACGACGAAGGCTACCTGGAAGCTTCCTTTCTGGTGAACACCCAGACCGGGCAACTCGAAGGGAAATTTTTGGGATATAACAGCGAGGGAATTTTAGTAGAGGAAGCACAGTATCGCAATGACCAACTCCATGGCCCGAGGATGCTTTTTGATGAGAATGGGGTACTAATTATTGAGGAAATATACCGGCAAGGTGAGCTTCATGGCGTGTACACTGCTCGTTTTCCTGACGGCTCAGTGCGCTATACCGGAACTTATACGCATAATGCCATGGAAGGGTCCTGGACCTATTTCTACCCTTCAGGACAGGTGAAGGAAGTGGTCCAGTTTGTCAACAGCGAAACCAAAGGGCCGTTTATTGAGTATTACCCTAATGGTATGGTTAAAGCAGAAGGGCAATACGTACCCGGCGAGCTGGAACACGGTATTCTCACCATGTTTGATACCCTGGGTGAAATTGAACGGGTGATGCACTGCGATTTTGGCATTTGCCGCACCCGGTGGACACCCGATTCGGGCCATCTAAATTTTGAAGAACTATGGGAAGATACCTTACTCTCCTTTTAACCGGGATGTTATTGAGCACTCTGGCGCAGGCACAGATCGGGGGCCAAAGCATCATGACTTTCAACAATTTATCACCCTCTGCACGGGTTACGGCACTGGGCGGCGAGCTCATTGCCCTGGTTGATGATGACATTGCCCTGGGCTACCGGGCACCATCACTGCTCAATAGCAGCATGCATCAACAAATCAGCCTGCATACCGATTTTTATCCCGCAGGCATTCGTCACGGATTGGCTGCCTACGGATACCACTGGAGGCAATCGCCGCTGACCTTTAGCGGTGCCGTGCAGTTTATCCATTATGGCACCTTCACCGAAGCGGACGAAACCGGTGCCGTTATAGGCGAGTTTACTGCTTCTGAGTACAATGTACAGGCAGGTGCCGGCTTTCAGTATACCGACAATCTCAGCTTTGGCCTCAACCTCAAATGGCTGCAGTCATATCTGGAAGCATACCGTAGTCATGCTCTGGCCGTGGATTTAGGCATTACGTGGAACGATACCTCGTCATTGTTCAATGCCACATTGCTGATTAAGAATTTGGGAACTCAACTGCTCACCTATCAACCCGGGATAAGAGAGCCATTGCCGTTTGATGTGCAGCTTGGTGTATCCAAGCGGTTGAGGCATACACCTTTTCGGTTTTACGTTACCGGTCACAACCTTTACCGGTGGGACATCCGGTACGATGATCCCTCATTGCGGCCAAGCCTGTTGTTTTTCGACAGCGATGAAGAGGAAGAAAGCACTGAACGCTTTTTTTTCGACAACCTTTTCAGGCATTTTATTTTTGGCGCGGAGATCATTTTCGGACAATCGGAGAATTTCAGACTGCGCATTGCCTATAACCATATCCGCAATGCTGAAATGCAGATCATTGATCTGCGATCGTTTGCCGGCATGTCATTCGGCTTCGGTTTTAAGGTCAGGCAATTCCGCATCGATTATGGCCGGGCGGTTTACCATGTTGCCGGCGGCACTAATCACATCAGCATTGGCACAAACCTTTCCGCCTGGATGCGATGATTATTCGTTAATGTTTTGCTCCCCGTATGCGGCCCATTCTAGTTCGGGTTATTTTAATGTTCAAAACGATAACTGTTGCCTATCGACAAAAGTATCGCAGCAGGCTTAGAGCAGTGAAAAGATATTTTGTTGTTTTTTATATGGATGGAGAACTGCACTCCCGGGCCGATTTTACCCCAATTGCACTTCACGTTTTAAGTATTTCGGATTAATTATTTTGCAGTTTTGCCAATTGGCGGCAATTATGTTTGATTAAAAAGGCTTATATTGAGCCATTATTCTGGAAAAGCATCCGGATGCCATTTGTGTTCACTTAAACTCCAAACCAATGAAAAATGCAAATTGTTACTTAAAGATTAAAACCCGGTAGGGAGATAGTATTAAATAATTTTATTACACTAGATCATGTTTTATTAAGGTGTAGTTTATTGATTAGTATTTTAGGCGTATTAACGACCAAAGAAAAAGTGGATGCCAATATGGGAAGTCATAGTTTTAATGTTAATACCTACACTTCCGGGTTGTATTTTTATCGTGTAAGCAGTGAATTTGGACAAACATTACATGGCAGTGTACATATTGTAAAATAGGTATGAAATTTCAAGATTTTACCATATGTTTTTTAATATACTTAGGGCTAATTTTTAACTCATTTGGTTTGAAAGCACAACCCGGCTTTTTTAAGATTTACCCTATGGATGTGGTTGGGAGTAGTTTTAACTCAATTCAAACAATTGATAATAAACTATATGTATATGGAACTGCTATTGATACTTCAATTGCGAATAATTGGGGCGTTCATCTGATAGAAGTGGATACATTTGGTCAAATTAACAATAAACTGTTTTATACCGATGTGTATGGAGACAATATGGTAGTGAATGGAATTGTCGTTGGTGGTCTTTTAGATAAAACTAGTAATGGAAATTTGTTTTGCACAGGTACATTTTGGGGCAGCGGTCGCAATTTGTATGCACTAAAAGCTGATACCAGTCTGAGCTGGTTTCAGCTCTACGAGCATATCGATTCAACTATAGCTTTTGATAATCCATATCATATTTCTTCCTACAATGAGGGATTTTTGATAAGTGGTGTCAGAAGAAAACACGGAATGACTGAAAGACATGGATTCGTAACACAATTTAATGATACACTTGAAGAGGTATGGAATTATTTTAACCCGATATCTCAGACAAGAAGTATTTTTTTGGGGAGTTTTGGTTTAGGGAATAAATTTTACGTTGGAGGTTCAGTAACTTATTTAGATGGAATGAGTAATACAACTGAGCGGAAAAGCGTGATTTATGAGTTTGATCAAGAAGGTAGTGTTGTAAATTATTGGCAACCAGAGGACGAAGAAGAAATAGCAATGCTTGTTTTTAATAGTGCACCGGATGGTGGATTTATTTATTCGTCACGTGATGTAATATATCATAATAACAACACATTTTCTCAATTTCCCCGTCTGGTTCGTCGCGACAGCACTTACCAAAAGCTATGGGAGGTAGAGCTACCGGTAAGCGGTTCCGATCAAAATCGTGTAATGGGGATTACCCGCTCACTGGACGGCCAGTGGCTGGTATCTGCCAAGTTGTATACAGAGCTGGCGGGCAGTCCGGGCAATCCCCGCATGGCACCTTGTGTGTTCAAAATATCTGATGCCGGCGAAATACTCTGGTCCACCTGTGTTACCTTCCCTTATGAGTGGGTGAATACGCAGTTTCCCAGCTTCTGGGTGGGCAATGTCATACAAATTTCAACGGGCAGCATGTATATGGTAGGCAGCGTTAATCGCAGCAATCCATCGCGTACCCTGGGCTGGATGCTGAAGCTTGATGCAGACGGCTGTTTGTATGAAAACCCATGCCATCCGGAGGAAGATACTACATCGGTAACCGTGCTATCAACCACAGGAAACCATGAACTGCAAATATACCCCAACCCTGCCGGCACCACCGTACAGGTGCATGCCCCTGAGCCGGGCCGCCTGTACGTATACGATCTCAGTGGCCGTCGGGTACTGGATCAAGGTCAGGCCACAGAGGGCATCAATACCATGAGCATTGCATCGCTGCCCACAGGCATTTACATCATGGTGCTGTACGGCGAAAGCGGGCATTTGTATCGCGGCAGGCTGGGTGTGGTGGAGTGATGGGCCGGTGATATGGCCGGAGGTTGATAATTATGCATTCCCTTCGGAATTGTGATGCCTTTGCCATGTGACAAAAGTTAAAAGACCGGCCTTCACCGTTTTAGGCCAAGGCCGCCGGAAAATCGGTCCAATTGTCTGTGCTGATTGCGTGTGTACGTCAAAGTTGACAATGCTAAAAATGAGTGAATGATACAAAATCCGCCTTAGCAG